>NZ_JAROCD010000007.1:402807-437229 GCF_030433635.1 Paenibacillus vandeheii | reverse complement strand
TACCCCACCAACTAGCTAATGCGCCGCAGGCCCATCCCCAAGTGACAGATTGCTCCGTCTTTCCAGTTTCCTTCAGGAGAAGAAAACAACTATTCGGTATTAGCTACCGTTTCCGGTAGTTGTCCCAAACTTGAGGGCAGGTTGCCTACGTGTTACTCACCCGTCCGCCGCTAAGCATCAAGAAAGCAAGCTTTCTATCAACTCCGCTCGACTTGCATGTATTAGGCATGCCGCCAGCGTTCGTCCTGAGCCAGGATCAAACTCTCCAATAAAGTATTGAAAAGAGCGATATGCTCATTTTGAAACTGACGAGATTAAAAATCTCATTTGTGCTCCAGTCGATTCAAGCCAAGGCTTGTTTCAAACTTTCGCGTTCATTCTGCAAGCAGAATGTTTACTCACTCGTTGTTCAGTTTTCAAAGATCAAACTTGTTTCGCTACTAAGTTTCGTTCATCTCAGCAACTTTTATATCTTATCACATCCGAACCAACTTTGCAAGCTCTTTTTTTAAGTTTCTTTCGAAGCTTATTCGTTTTGCTTGCCGCACCGTGTTTCTCGTGTTTTCTTGGCCGGAATTAGAATATACCATGTACAGATTTGGAACGCAAGCTTTATTTTCAAAAATATTCATATCCGTTTCCCTACATATACTTTCTCCCCCTACTATCTTTTATACGAGCTGCCTAGCACGACAAGCAATGATCTAATCCTGTACATCGCATTCAAATTTAATAGATTAATTCATCCTGTATCAGCAACTATCATTCCAAATTCAAGAATAGCAATCTCTTACATTGCACCCGGTTCTATTATATATAGTAGATTATCTTTCAAATAGCTTATATCAGGGTCTAATGATCTCACCCTCCGAACCGCTTACATCAAAAAATCCAACGTTATGCTTCTTAGCCAACTCACGCATCATTTTATAGGCATCCTCCGCAACAGACCATGCAAATGCAGCATAAATCACATCTTTTCCAAGCGAGTATTCTGTTAATCGATTATCTGTTCCTGCTTCTTCCATTGCTTCAAACACATCATCGTCCACATTCATAGAAGGAAATGTCAGAACAAGCTCTTCATAAAAACGTTGCAACGACTCTGAGCTCACCTTAATGTCCGAGTAGGAATGATCCTCCGACCACTTTGTCTGTTCGCCATACCAGCTCATGAACGACGCTTTGTCACCTGGAGCTTTGACTGGATCAAAAACCATCAAATCGTAACTCATGTTTATTCCTCCTTTATATATAGAAGAAAGTCGATTCCCGTTTAACCCACAAATTAATAATATCCCCTACGGGGAACATTTCAAAGTGTCTCCTGTCCCTTATTTCAAATTCCATGCTACCTTAATAGAAAAAACAAAAAAGCGAAAGCCCGATATCGCACCGTGACTTCCGCTTCTTCATTTGTACAATAACGAACCCATGACAATTAATTAACCCGTTACCCTTTTTAATCAGTCAAACTTGTTACTCTCCACCGATGAATACATACCGGCATATAACTATGATAGCCAATATCCACATGAGCCAATGGATCTTCACTTTACGCTCCGTAACCAGGTTACTGAATACGGCCAAAATTACATAGGATACAATCCCTGCGGAAATCCCGTTTGCAATTCCTCCAGTGAAAGGCATCAATACGATTGTAAGGAAGGCTGGGAAAGCCTGCAGGAAGTCATCCCACTCAATGCTGCGAACCTGACTCATCATCAGGACACCGACGATAATCAATGCCGGAGCTGTTGCAGCCGACGGAACAACCAATGCCAGCGGAGCAATGAACAGGGCTAGGATGAACAGGATACCTGTCGTTACAGAAGTCAGGCCCGTACGTCCACCAGCTTCAACACCAGAGGCACTTTCAACGAAAGCGGTAATGGTACTAGTACCGAGTGCAGCACCTGCACTTACACCCACAGCATCGACGAGCATGGCTTTACCAATCGTTTTCTCGCCTTTCTTCTTGTCCTTCATAATCCCCATTCGTGTTGCTGTACCTACCATCGTTCCGAATGTGTCAAACAGCTCTACAAAGGTGAAGATAAAGATGATTTCAAACAATCCAAGACTAATTGCACCTTTTAGATCCAGTTGACCAACCGCCAGATCGCTGAAGTTAGGCAACCAGCTTGCACCGGACAAGCCACTAAGATTCGTAACGCCCATTGGAATACCAATTAACGTTGTGGCAATAATACCGATTAGCAGTGCTCCTTTGACGCGCATAACCATCAGTACAGCAATTATGAGTAGTCCGATCAAAGCCAGTAATGCATCGTGATGCGTTATAAAATTACCCAAAGACAGATTGAAGCTGCTGCCAGGAATCGGCTGGCTCAGATCCGCATCTGGTGCAACATTGACTGTTACAGCGACCAGATTAGCCAGTTTGAAACCGACAATGGTAATAAAAAGACCAATACCAACTGTGATTGCCATTTTTAATGAATCCGGAACTGCAACGAGCAGCATCTGACGGATCTTGGTCACAGTCAAAATAATAAACACGATACCAGAGATAAATACGGCTCCGAGAGCGGCCTGCCAGGAAATCGCACCGTTGGAACTCAGGACCACGGTCATGAAGTAAGCGTTCAAACCCATACCTGGTGCAAGGGCGATCGGAATGTTAACGAACAACCCCATAATAATGGTCATCAAACCAGCACCTACGGCTGTTGCAAAAAATACGGCATTATCCGACATTCCGGCTCCAGCTGATCCCAAGAACAGCGTGTTGACAAAAAGAATGTACGCCATTGTCATAAAGGTAGTAAGACCCGCAACAATCTCCGTTCTAACGTTCGTTCCGTTTTCTTTTAGCTTGAAGAAACGATCCATAATTCACTAACTCCCCCTTAGAGATGTTGAAGCCATATTGAAAAACGACAAATACCCTGAAGATGAATGTATCACCCAGGGTTTTAGCTGATGAGGAGTGGCATAGTGCCAATTACGGAGAACAAAAAAAATTCTAATGTGCGTAATGGTATGTCCGACGCAATCATGTAGAATTCATGTGCTCAGCCTTCTCCTCTTCGTAGCCAGATCATTAGGGTGATCTCGTAGAGACTCCCGGGCCAATCCCCAGGATTATACGAAGTAGTTATGCGCTATTTGTGTGTTTCTCATCACTATTTTAGGAGGGTTGCATCTAGTTGTCAATGAGAAAAACGAATGTTATTCGCACTCATTAACTAAATCGTTCGTATTATTTAACAAAATGAACCAGTTCAGCGGTTTACAACCCAAATTTAAATGAGGTTTCCGGTGAATTTTTCAAGTATATGTCGATCTTGCCAAAGGCTGATTTCCATTCATTGTATATATCAAAAAAGCTACCGTGGATCAAAGTGTCATGCTCACTTTGATCCACGGTAGCTTAATAAGTTATTGATAGAATAATTATGTGATGTGGATAATATATCTGAATATTAAAAAGCTTAGGTATAGGGAACAAGCTGCGACGGTTGCCAAATCTTTTTTTACAAGATAGGTCCTATGCCATGTTTTCTAAATCTCTGTCTGAAGAACGTCCTGTACCAGCTGATGTTCCTGATCAGTACCACCGGTTGATCCTTCAGATAACTCCTGAATCTGGGTCTGATCGGAAGACGAATCTGCTGCCTCTACATTTACAAATGAAGATTCCCCCGCACCGAGAGCCAAGTCCTGCATACCCGAGCCGCATCCTGCCAGCATCACCATCAGAAACGCACTTCCAATGCCCATCTTCCATTTGCTCATATTGTCGGTTTTACGCATACATTCAATTCTCCTTTCAGTAGCCATGTAGCCGTATAATGTACTCAGTGTACAAGCCGGACCTGAAAACAATCTGAAACGAACCTAAAAAAGGGATGAAAAAATATAAGACTGTATTTTTCCATTGTTGTTACTTTTTTTACTTCATTTGTATTCAATGGTTTCCGATATAGAAAGGAGATATTAATTATAGACTATTAAATTTGAAGGAGGAATAATTGTGAAATGGGAAGACCTGCTAAGCGTAAAAAGAAAGAATAATAGTGAGATCACAAGAATAGAAAATAATGTTACTATCAATCCATTTGATTTTGATTATCGCCGCATTGTGCAAAGCGCCTCATTTCGGCGCCTTCAGGATAAAACACAAGTCTATCCACTGGAAAAAATCGACTTTGTACGAACTCGACTAACCCATTCATTAGAAGTTTCAGCTATCGCCGAGGGTATAGGACAATTAATTGTTAAAAACTTGCATGAATATCATTTAAAAAACAGTGGTGTTGTTATTGACGAATTACCAGATGTGCTAAAATGTGCTGGTCTTATTCATGATTTGGGGAATCCACCTTTTGGTCATTTCGGTGAATATGTCATTCAGGCATGGTTCAAAAAAAATCTTTCAAATCTACAATTTAAAGGACTTCCTCTTTATATGGATAAAGGAGAATGCGTCCTTAAAGATTATTTGGCTAAAGACTTTTGTAACTTTGATGGGAATGCACATACATTCAGAATTGTGAATCGTTTACATATTGATCGTGGTATGTCTGGGTTAAATCTGACGAATGCAGTTTTGAGCGCAATCGGGAAGTATACCGTGCCAAGTACTGATATTCGTAAAGATGAAAAGATTACAGCTAAAAAAATCGGCTATTTGTACTCCGAAAGGGAAGATATCCTTACCATTGCTAAGGATGTCGGAACACTTGCGGATGATAATAAGACAATACATAGACACCCTCTTTCATTCATTGTAGAGGCAGCTGATGACATCGCATATCGACTCGCTGATCTAGAAGACACTTTCAAAAAAGGATTAGTATCGTTATCTGACTTAATAAGCTACATGGATGGAAGAATAAATCATTATACTACTGCAGCAGATTTGACCAAAACTTCTCAATTAATTAAAGAATTATCAAAATTACGCACAGAGGATAAGGACAGCGATTATAACATACTGAACACATGGTTGTTTGAAGTTCAGATTCATCTGATGAATGTAGCAAAGTTCAGCTTCACAAAAAATTATCCTGATATACTGGCGGGTACGTATAATCATGACTTATTTAAAAACACTTATCATGAATACACTATGAAAATACTAAAAGATGTTTCTGTGGAATATGCCTTCTCCAATAAGGATGTAAATATTCTGGAACTCTCTTCAGAAGTAATTATAGAGTATTTCTTGAATAAACTTGTGCCCGCATTAATCAAATATGAAACAAGCGAAATGTCGCCTGTAGATGAAAAATTTATCAAATTGATTTCTGACAATTATCTTATGAACTATAAATTAGTTGCCACAAAATTGGGATCTGAAATGAACGGAAGCGAACTGGAGATGCATAAGTTATACCACCGTATTCTTGTGGCGGTCGACTTTATTGCCGGAATGACAGATACATACGCAAGGGATTTGTATAATAGTTTAAAAGGGACGCAATCAAACTGAAGTTTGAAACCTTTCCTTGAATTTTTCACAAGAAAATACTCTCTTCTATTTGCGAAACAACGCAGATAAAAGAGAGTATTTTTTTGCAATCTATTCTTGCTTGTGTAAGTGTACTATCAACGCCATTAATCCCGCAAACCCTAATCTAATAAGGGTTTGCGAGCAAGTAGTGGCATCAATGATTACAACCTATTCCCACTCAATCGTTGCTGGTGGTTTGGAAGTTACGTCATACACGATACGGTTTACGTTGTCCACTTCGTTAACGATCCGCACGGAAATTTTCTCCAGTACGTCCCAAGGGATACGTGCCCAGTCAGCTGTCATACCATCGATGGACGTTACAGCACGGATACCTACAGTATAGGAATACGTACGCGCGTCACCCATTACCCCAACACTCTTCATGTTAGGCAGGGCTGTGAAGTATTGCCAGATTTCGCGGTCAAGTCCGGCTTTGATAATTTCTTCACGCAGGATGTAGTCCGAATCACGAACGATTTTGAGCTTGTCCTCAGTCACTTCACCCAGTACACGGATAGCCAGACCCGGACCTGGGAACGGCTGACGCCATACGATCGCTTCTGGCAAACCGCACTCTTCGCCGACTTTACGCACTTCGTCTTTGAACAAAGCGCTCAGTGGTTCGATCAGCTTGAAGTTCATGTCCTCAGGCAATCCGCCCACATTGTGGTGGGATTTGATCGTTTGAGCTGTCGCTGTGCCACTTTCCACGATATCCGTGTACAGTGTACCTTGCGCCAGAAAAGCAAAATCATCAAACTGCTTGGACTCTTCGTCAAATACGTAAATAAACTCGTTACCGATGATTTTACGTTTTTGTTCCGGATCATCCACACCTGCCAGTTTGGACAGAAAACGCTCTTGTGCATCAATTTTGACAACTTTCATGTCGAATTTGCCGACGAACGTCTCCATTACGCTCTCCGCTTCGCCTTTGCGCAGCAGACCATGGTCGATAAACATACATGTCAGTTGGTCACCGATGGCTTTGTGAAGCAATGCAGCCACAACGGAGGAATCCACACCGCCGCTAAGTGCGCATAGTACTTTACCGTCGCCCACTTTTTCACGGATATCCTTGATCGTATCTTCAATGAACGTCTCCATGCTCCAGTTGCCTTCGCAACCACAGATTTCGTACAGGAAGTTTTTAATCATTTCATTCCCGCGAACAGAGTGACGCACTTCTGGATGGAACTGAACAGCATACAATTTGCGCTCGTCATTGCTCATCGCAGCGATTGGCGCACTTTCCGTGCCTGCATCCAGTTTGAATCCAGCAGGAAGAGCAACCACGTGGTCACCATGACTCATCCATACCGTATGTTCACCTTCGATACCTTGTGCAAGAGCAGCACCTGGCGCAAACTCGATATCCGCTTTACCGTACTCGCGCTTCTCGGAACGCTCCACTTTACCATCAAGTTGTTGTGCCATGAGCTGCATGCCGTAACAAATTCCGAAGATTGGCAAGCCCAGATCATAAATGGCCGGATCTACGTGTGGTGCATTTTCTGCGTAAACGCTAGATGGTCCACCTGAGAACACGATACCCTTTGGTGATAATTCTGCGATTTTCTCCGCTGGTGTGTTATACGGCAAAAGCTCGCTGTATACGCCGAGATCCCGGATTCTTCTGGCGATTAACTGGTTGTATTGTCCCCCAAAGTCAAGGACAACCACTATTTCATTTTGCTTATTCATTACCGTGCCTCCCTCAATTAATGAAACTAATTATACGCAACGACAAAACATACCGTCAAGGAAAGGCGAAACTCCTTTTTTCGACATCTCAAAACATGGCAAATCCAACGTCTGAAATTACGGTATTGGGTCGATTATTTTCACTTTGATTCTATTTATTTCCGATCGGAGATATAAGAAAAGGCTTTATGCACTATTTTCATCATAAAAGAGATCTTCCGCATGAAGCTCACAGTGTATGCTCGCGGAAAGACGCCTCGTTCGCTTATAGGGCGAGAAAGGCGTCTATGTATAGCGCTGCGCTGTACTTCGTGTTACAGCGCCTGCATACGCCGGGCCAGATGAAGTGCCCGGCGCAGGAAATCCAGACTGTCCGCGCGCAGCGGACGGTCCGGCCCGTACAGCAGCCGTTCCCAGTCGGCTGCAAACCGCGCGATGTCCGCGCCATCCTTGCCTGCGGCCACAGGGGGTGACGCTGCATATTCACGCAGCGTCATTCCCGGCGGCCGCGGGCCGTAACGGCGCGCGAGCGCGGCCCAGACCGGAGCGGCGGCGCTAAGCAGCCGCTCGCGGTCCGGAAAGCTGCTGCGCGGCCACGCCAGCAGCAGCCTTAGGCGCAGCGCGGGGCGAAGCCGCCGCATGCGCACGGCCCCGGCGGCGCACAGCAGCGCCGCTGCCGCAAGGGCTGCCGCGGGCCATGGGTGCGCGGCAATGGCCCGTGCGCGGGCGAGCAGCCATGCGCCCGCGTGAGCCACCCCGCCGTCTGTCTGCGGCGGGGTTACGGCAACGGGCTGCTGCGCGCTAAGCGCAGCAGCGTCTTGGCCTTCACCCTGAGTCATGGTGAAGCCAGGCGTAGCCTCGAAGGGCATCCAGCCCGCGCCGGGGAAATACACTTCAACCCAGGAGTGTGCATCTCCCTGAGTAACGATGTATTGCCCGGAGTCGTCCGGGTCTGCTTCACCCGGTCCAAAACCCTTAACCCAGCGGGCCGGGATGCCCTCTGCACGCAGCAGTACAATCATGGCTGTTGAGAAATGATTGCAATATCCCTGCCGTGTGACGAACAGAAAATCGTCCACAAAATCAGTTCCTCGCGGTGGCATACGGGTATCCAGCGTATATTCGGCGTGTTCAGCTAAGTAATTCTTCACGGCTTGTACAGCATC
The DNA here is from genome assembly GCF_030433635.1 of Paenibacillus vandeheii. Classification (NCBI taxonomy): domain Bacteria; kingdom Bacillati; phylum Bacillota; class Bacilli; order Caryophanales; family Paenibacillaceae; genus Paenibacillus; species Paenibacillus vandeheii. Next base: position 428,874 of record NZ_JAROCD010000007.1, on the reverse strand, counting down.
ATAACGGGTTTCGCTGCCCCGAATGATTTCCTTGGCAAGAGCCTGTACACGCCCGGGAAGCGACGTCGGTAGTTGCAGATACGTTCTGCGAACTGCAGCTGGATCCTTCATTGTGGACGTCTTCTCTAGAAGGCGTAGTTGTTCAGGTGTTGCAACAGAAATCATCACATCTGCCGTATAACTTTTGACCGGCTGATCGTCATAGGTACCCGCGAGCCATAACGTTGCTGAATCTTCATTCGACAGAAGTAAACGTTTGTTCTTCTGAAGATCACTGTTCTTATCCTGGAACGAAAGATTGAGCGGCGTTCCGCCTGTAAACAGGGGATTGGGTCCTCGCCATTCTCGCTTCATCGTCACCGTTTGACGAATACGCTGCCAATAGGCTGGATACTCCCAACCATCGGTACGCACCAATCCGGATGGACTTGCCGTCGCAAAGCTTTGCACCGGATCGCTCCAGGTGCTTCCGTTATAATATGAACGGGTCTCGCCCCGCCAATACGTAGCTTCCGGACTTTTCGCCGTAAAAAAAATCATGTCTCCCTGTACCAAAGGTGCCCCCATTGGTGCATCCGCTGTACTATATCCTGTGACAGCGGATGCGGCAGGAATACTTCCGTGCTGTGTATAGCCTGCCCAGCGGGCCAGCCGCTCACCCATCTGCTCAAGGGATATCCGTTCCGGCGGAGGAAGGGAAGCAAGCTGACCAGGAATCGCTGAGCAAAGTACCATACCTGCCGACACCGTAAGTGTTACTGTACACCAACGGCCGTAAGGACTGTTCCTAAAGATCGGAGTCGTGACCCCGCCATTAAGACGAAGCAGCTGCAGCATGGCCTGAATGAGTAGAATCCACAGCACAGAACGTACTACCGTAGCATATACATCCAGCCCGGCAAAGGATTCAAGCAGCAGCAAATAGACCAATGTTGCACTGCCAAACAGCATCACACTTCGTCGCAGCAGTACAAGCGACTGCACAGAAGCCATTAGCATGCTCCAGCCGCACATCATGAGCAGACCTCTTGTCTCCACACTAATGGAGTGAAAACGCCAGGTACTCAAGAAGCTGCCCATATCTGCCGAAAAAGTGGCCGGGTATGTCGTTGCCCATCCGGCAGGGCCATTACCTCCATACATGCAGCATAATGCAGCTAGCGCAATGCAGAGCCTGATTAGTATTCCCGTGATCCAGCCCGTACGAAGCAACCCCATGAGAAGCAAGGCCCCTGTTAATCCTGCCATTACGGACAAGAATCGTTCACTGCCCTGCTGACCCGTTGACGTTATAGGATAGATCCACTCCAGGGACAATATAAGCAAAATGGCAGAAATACCGATTCTGTAAAGGAGAGGCTCCGAACTTTGACCATTACTCCTCAGATCTACTCCAGATGTCCTCGTTTCAGCTTTATATATGGATTGCACAGACTCTAATCCCAAACTGGCGGTACGCCCCTTTTCAGCTACTGTGGAATTCGCTTGAAGGTTTCCATTATGCTCCCACATCCGTTACCTCCGCCTTTCTAAATGAAGGTAATGAGCCGTCTGTGATCCAATGGATCTGTACTCCTCTTTGACGAAGCTGTTCCAGACTTTCATTGCCCACGTCACGATGGGTTTGATCGGTCAGTTGAACATCTACCCTGTACCCCAACCCGGTTGCACACATTACCCAGTCCACCAGAGCGTCATCCATTCTTCCGGTGAGAACCACAATTCGTGACCCGATCGCCATTCTATCCAACATCTCTGTACGAAGCGACGGAGTTATAGATAGAGTCGTTGAAATTCGTGCCTGTGCCAGTTTGTCCAGTTCCTGGCTTTCAGGTGAATACAAGAGTTCTTGTTGCCATTTCTCCTGGTGGGCAGATCCTGACCCACCGCCTTCTGTCCACAGCTGATAAGGTATGTTATCCCGTTCAGCGGTATAAATCCAACGAGCAGCTGCACGGACCGCATGTTCAAAAGCAGGCGTATCTTTCTTTTCTGACTGCTTTACTTCATAACCTGATGCACCTTCATACATAAGGATACCCAGCGAGGCAGAATCTGAGGATTCAGGCAAAAAAGTCTGAAGCCGACCCGTTTTGGCTGTGCTTTTCCAATGAACACGCCCCAGAGGATCTCCTTGCTGGTATTCCCGGAACTCAGGACTTCGATTTCCCTGACTGCTTCTTCGTTCAGACAGCGCATCTTCACCTATGGCTGAGCATTCTCCGGGAGCACTCTCGCCCCATTCCATTGCTTGAGGTACAACAATTAGCGGGGTATGATTCACCGTCTCTGCAGAGGCCGTGTTCCATCCGAAAATATCACCCCAATACAATTTCCCTGATTCCCATCTGTACACACCTCTGCGCAAACCCGATAATTCATAATGATACGTAAACTGGCGACGGGTTCCGGGGAAAAGTAATTTACGGTGTACGCCAGCAGGTGTATTCTCACACAGAATGATCCATAACAGTGGAATCGGACAGTCGAATTTTAGTTCCACCGCTACCGTCGTTCTTTCACCTGCCACAACCCGATTCGCATGCATTTGCCGCCGAATGTTAATATTGCGCGGACCGAAAAAATGGATACTCAGTGCGCTTACGAGCATCAAGGTCGCGATCATGGACAGAAAAAGCGCGGCTTTGCCGCCATGCCATACATAGAAAGAGGCAAAAGCCACCACCAAGACAGCACCCAACATCCGTTGACCCAGCGCACTCATTGACGCCGTCCCCTTCCCTGTGCCGCCATCTGTACAGGTACAGGGACCGCTGTCAGAACTTCCTGAATCACCTGCGTCTGCCCCCAGACTTCCGCTCTGTTCTGGGCCTTTAACTGAACACGGTGGGAAAGGACCGGGACAGCCATCTCTTTCACATCATCGGGAATGACATAGCTGCGACCTTGGAGATAAGCAAACGATTGTGCAGCAGCCATCCAGGCCAATGTGCCTCGCGGGCTAATGCCCAGTCTTACCGCCGGATGACTTCTGGAGGCCACGGCGACAGCAACCAGATACTGTTTGACCACAGGGTCAACATGTACATGCTTCACTTCACGCTGCATGGCTACGACTTCTTCAGCAAGCATGACAGGACGAAGTTCATCAAGCAGTTCTCTGCTTTGCATCCTAGTTAACAGTTCGACTTCCTGCTCGGGCTCAGGGTATCCCAGTCCAATCTTCATGATAAATCGATCCAGCTGCGCTTCAGGCAGACGATAGGTGCCCTCAAACTGCAACGGATTCTGTGTCGCCAGCAAAAAGAACGGGCGTGGCAAAGCATAGGTTGTGCCATCCACCGTAATGCGTCGTTCCTCCATCGCTTCCAGTAGTGCAGACTGGGTGCGGGGGGAAGCCCGATTGATTTCATCCGCCAGAACAATATTGGACATGACGGGTCCTGGACGAAATTTGAATTCTCCCGTATGTGGATGATACATCGACGTACCTGTCACATCCGCCGGCATCACGTCCGACGTGAACTGAATTCGTCCCATAGAGCAATCCAGTGCAGAAGCGACAGCGCGAACCAGCATTGTTTTGCCTGTACCCGGTACATCTTCCAGAAGTACATGCCCTCCACTAAGCATTGCAGTCAGCACATATCGAATCTCTTGTTTCTTGCCAATAATCACACTTTCCACTCGCTTCATAACTCTATTCAGCAATTCAACAGCATGCTCATGTTCCATTCGGATATAAGACATTTCTCCTGATCTCCTTCCATCCATCGGCATTTCTGAAACATACTAATCTATGATTCAGTGTTGCCCGGAAGTAGAGAGAATAGTCCTGCACGAGCGACTTTATTCAGATCAATTTATCCATATACATGCTGGTCGCCGATGCCAGAGGTACGCTGGCTTTAACAATCCATTCCTTTTCATTCGCCTTCAGTGAATCAATATCTGTTCCCATATGCTCCATTAAATCCCGTAGCGGAACCCAGGTTGTTCCTCCCTGGCTCTGCACAACTGCCTCTGTTGTCCTATCATGGATCAATTTTGCGCTTTTCGTTGTCAGTTCTCCGCTGATGCTGTCTGCATGGATGATTCGGTCTTTCCATACGGCTGTAGCTGTCCGAGTATCTGCATTCCAGCGAGCGCTGCCACCGAACTTTTTCATAAAGGTCCGCAAAGGCACCATGATCCGCTGATCTTCAACACGAAACTCTCCTTGCTTCAATGTGGCCGCTGTGAAGCCAATCTCTACCTTCAGTTCCTTGCCTGCCAACCACAGATTGCTGTTCTCCTGTACATGTTCTGCAATCCACTCCGTCCCCGGAGCCTTGCGTGACTTGTATTTCCCATTGGAATCGATGCGGAATTGAACAGGCTGATCCGAGGCTTTCATCGTGTCAAAACGAAAACCTTGATCGCGGTAGTACTTGATAATGCCAGGAAGTGCTTTTACCGTCTCAGCATGAGCGCCTCCATCATGCATCAACACAATGAGCGAACGTGCCCCGGCAGGCAACTTGGTAGCATTGCGCAAAATTTCTTTAGCGGGAACACCCTTGCGTTTGGAATCACCACTGTCAACGTTCCAGTCCATAACGGTGTACCCGCCCAATTTCATCAGATCAAAATAACTCTGGTCAAAATGTCCATACGTACCGCCTGGTGCCCGTACCAGATTCGGACGCAATCCGGTAATTCGATTTACGACTTCCTCTGTTTGTTTGATCTGCTTCCAGAACACTTTGAAATCACTGTACAGCTGTTCATAATTATGATTAAACGTATGATTGCCCAACGCATGTCCATCTTCCACAACCGCACGGATCATCTCAGGATAACGTTCTGCCTGCTCACCAAGCACAAAGAATGTAGCCAGAACCTGCTCCTTGCGTAAAATATCCAATACTTCACGGGTATGGTTACCCGGTCCATCGTCAAAACTCAAATAGACTACTTTGTCTTGGGAATGCTCTTCTTTGGAGGCGGGCGCAGCAGAGCCCGAAGCAGAAGATGCGTAAGTTGTGCCTGCATATGCAGCAAATACACTTAGCAGTACCACAATGCGAAGAACAAGCACAGACCATTTTCCAGATAAAAATGTATGTATTGGTGTTACCATGAACGAATCAACCTCCAACGTCTCTAGTGAATTTGCTGATAGACTTCAGCAGATTTGTTAGAATTATATGGAGGACGCGCTGAAAAAAGACGCGATTTTGTTTTATAATTTTTCACAATTTGGGATGGCCCGTGATTGATTCTTCGCTTCGGATTAGGTAGCATAATGGACAGGTAGGATCATGAACAAAACTCCTTGGAGAGTAAGTATCTCCTCCCACCCTGTCTGCAGGAGAGTGAAGTCTATTGGAATGGATTGAGAAGGTCCAGCATCTGTTTGGATCCTACGGATACAGCGTTTTATTTTTTGGCTTATTGCTTGAATTCATTGCCCTTCCCTTCCCGGGAGAAACGACCATGGCTTATGCAGGATATCTGTCCTACAAGGGTCATCTGGACTTCGGAATACTTGCCATCCTCGCTTTCCTGGGAACGACGATTGGCATGACGATCACGTATTTTATTGGTGCCAAAGCAGGTCTGCCGTTCATTACGCGATATGGAAAATGGTTTCTAATGAAACCGGACAAGCTGGATAAAACGCAAAAGTGGTTTGCCAAGTACGGCAATGCCCTCATTTTCATCGGTTATTTCATTCCGGGAGTGAGGCATTTCACCGGATATTTTGCGGGTATAGCCGCTGTTCCCTTTCGCAAATTCGCTCTCTATGCCTATTCAGGCGCATTGTTCTGGGTGTTGCTGTTTCTGGGCATAGGTAAAATATTCGGTCCCCAATGGAACGCTGTGTTCCAGCTTGCCCATCAATATACAGCTTACATTGTCGCAGGTATTGGACTGCTGTTAATTGCAGCCGTACTGTACCGTTATCGAAAAGCGTGGGTAGCCCGATCGCTGCGCAAGCCTGCTGCTGTTCGGCAAAGACAAAAGTAAACGGTGAGGGTGCAGCCATACCTCCCGGTTATACTTTCTGTTATTAGTATGGAGCTGCTTCTCGCGGCTCCTTTTTTTCATATTCTTTTGGTTGTGCGCCTAATGTTAAAAGTTTCACGTGCCCTTAACCATCCATAAGCCGTAAGCAAAAAAGCAATTGCTGCAAAACCCAAACCTCCTGCGAAACCAAGCTTACGGGGCTCAACTACTTCCAATAATAAACCCGCACCAAACATGGATAACCCCAGCATGCTACTACTGCATGCCGTCACCAAGCCATAGATAAGTCCTCGGTATTTCTCAGGTGTTTCTCCCATTAACAGTGTATCCAGACAAGCATTACCTACCCCCGACATAAGGGCCAGCAGAATATAGATCAGAACTGCAATCACAGGCAGAGTAGCCATACTAAGCAGCATAAGTAATCCCCCTTCTACGAGTAGACACATTACTACTCCCGGGAGTAACCATTGCTGAAAATAACGAGCGCACCAGTTGCTTAATACCAGCCCTATACCTAGCGCCGAATAGAACAGACCTACACCCCAATCCCCAAGGCCAAATACTTCAATGGCATATACGCTAATCAATACATTGTCGATCCCATTTATGACCGGTACCCACAACTCAAACAGGATGATAATCTGTAAGGCTACAGAGGACCGAACCAACCGCCATATAACCAAGAAAATAGGCGCTGCAATGGAGTTACGAGCGATCACAGAATTTCCAGAAACAGCACCTCCAGAACCATTTCCCCTTCCAGAAGTACTCTCACTTGGTTCAGTCTCAACCTTAGGCGGAAAAGATACGTTGCGTATTAACCCTGCTGCTATAAGAAAGCATAAGGCATTCGTAAGAAACGCAGCTTGTGGACCAATCACGGAAGATGTGATTCCCCCAAGAAAGGCACCTACAATCAGCACGGAACCGTTCATTACCTGTTCGAGTCCGTTAATTTTGAGCAAATGCTCCGGTTGAACAAGCAACGGTATTCCCGATTTCCGGACAGGCGCATAGAGAGCCTCACCACACGCTAGTAAAGTACTCGCTGTATATAGAATCCACATATCATCTGCACTGTTCACGAGCAAATAACTCAGAGCAAGAGGCACCCTTATCAGATTAGTAAGCAGCATAATCTTTCGCCGTGAGAAGCGCATGGTTAACATGCCTCCTACCGGGGCGAGCAGCAGAAATGGAAGCACACGCAGACCAAGGGCTAGTCCTATGGCAACTCCAGATCCTGTTGTACTGAGAATTAGCGAAAGCATGGCGACCTGACAGAAACGGTCACCTATGCCGTTCACTAATCCCGCGACAAAGAACTTGCGGTACTCGGATTCTTTTTGTAGCAGAAGTAATACGGAAGATCTGAACAACATGAACAACCCTCTTCTCTAAAATTAGATTTATATCTAATTAGATATTATGCTAATAATAAAGGATTGACAATGTTCTTTTTTATTCTGCGGGATAATCAATAAGACATTTGTGATAATCCTGATTCATCCAGGTCATACTAATTTGCAAATATAGGGTGTATAAGGGGTGAAGGAATGAGTACAGCATCGCAGAGCAGTCAGGATCAGACGATATCTCCGAATCTTACGGATAATATAGATTACTGCAACCAAGTGATGGGGAATAGCAAAGACTTGATGGTGCGCCCACTGCAATGTTTGCAAAAATGGCCTTCTGTCATGTTGTACATCGATGGAATGGTGGATGTGCAGATTATCAATCGTTCCATCCTGGAATCCTTGTTACAAACCCGTGAGATACCTGAGTTTTCGGAGGATAATGAGCATCTGGTCTATCTCCAGAATGACGTGCTAGCGGCCAGCAACGTGTTATTAATTGATGAGATGAAAGACATTCTTGATGCCCTTCTGGCGGGCTTTGCCGTTGTGCTCCTAGAAGGCTCCACTCGGGGCCTGAAAATTGCAGCAGCAGGCTGGGAAGACCGTCCCGTCGGTGAACCGATCTCCCAGACCGTTGTTCGTGGGCCCATGGAAGGCTTCAATGAAAACTTACGTACAAATACAGGCTTAATTCGCAAACGAATTCGAGACCCCCATCTGTGGATTGAGGAAAGGGAGCTTGGCCGAGTCACGAACACCAGGGTAGCAGTGGTATATCTGGAGCATATCGTTGATCAAGAGGTTGTAAAAGAACTGCGGCGCAGACTGGATGAGATTGATATTGACGCTATTCTGGAAAGCGGATATATCGAGGAACTCATACAGGACAAAACAGGTACGATCTTCCCTACAGTTTATAACAGTGAGCGACCAGACAGCGTATGTGCTGCACTGCTTGAAGGTCGGGTAGCGATCATTATAGACGGAACTCCTTTCGTACTGCTTGTCCCTGCCCTGTTTGTTCATTTCTTTCAGTCTCCCGAAGACTACTACCAACGTGCCGACATCAGTTCGTTGATTCGACTAATCCGTTATCTGGCTTTCTTTATCGCGCTGCTCGCTCCATCCTTTTATATTGCTATCACTACCTTTCATCAGGAAATGCTGCCTACCAACCTGCTCATTAGTCTGGCAGCTCAGCGTGAAGGTGTTCCATTCCCGGCATTCATTGAAGCCATCTTAATGGAGCTGACCTATGAAATTTTGCGGGAAGCCGGTATCCGGATTCCGAAGACCGTCGGTCAGGCCGTTTCCATTGTGGGTACCCTTGTTATTGGTCAGGCCGCAGTAGATGCGGGCGTTGTATCGGCTGCCATGGTTATTATCGTATCCATTACAGCGATATCCAGTTATGTTATTCCGGAAAATGGACTTTCCATCTCTGTACGGATTCTGCGTTTTGTCCTGATGATTCTAGCTGCCGCCTTTGGTTTCTACGGGATTCTGATGGTTCTGCTGATTACGGTAACCCATCTATGCAGTTTAAGATCCTTTGGTGTGTCTTATATGTCCCCGTTTGCACCTTATATCGGGAAAGACCTCAAAGATACCATTTTCCGCGTGCCTTGGTCCCGGATGAAAACCCGTCCGATCTCTACCGGAACTCCGAACGTAACCAGACAGGCAAACAAAAAAACGAAGCGATAATCGGTAAGGAGAACGTGTATGAACAAATGCCTACAATTGATTCTATCTTTTGCCGTTCTGCTCCCTCTCCTTACCGGATGCTGGGATCGACAGGAACTCAATGAACTTGGCATCATGCTGGGTCTTGGTGTGGACAAGGATGGAGACATGATCAAGGTGAGTGCCCAGGTTGTTGTTCCCAATGAAGTATCCTCCAAGTCAGGGGGCGGTAAAGGAACGCCAGTGACTCAGTATCAGGCTTCTGCGCCTACCTTGTTTGAAGCCATTCAAAAGTTAACGGAATCAAGCCCCCGCCGTATATTCATGGCACATATCCGCGTGATGGTCATTGGCGAGGAGTATGCCCGCAAAGTGGGCATATATGATATCACAGAAGCATTAATGCGCGAGCCTACGGTTCGTCCTGATTATTACGTCATGGTTGCACGAAATACAACGGCTTCCAAAGTGCTCGACGTGTTGACGCCTCTTGAAAACTTACCTGCCGAGAAGATGTTCAATTCATTGGATGTCTCCACCAAGACCTGGTCACCTACAACGACCGTAACGGGGGATCAATTAATGGAATATATTTTGGCTCCCGGAATACAACCTGTCATTACCGGGGTAGAGGTTGTTGGAAACGCGGATAAAAGCGGCAGTCAAGCTAATATTGCGACAATCAAGTCTCCCGCAAACCTAAATTCAACCGGATTGTCTGTATTCAAGGGAGACAAATTGGTTGGTTGGCTAACGGAGGATGAATCCAAGGGATATAACTATATTCGAAATAATGTTGTATCCACCATCAGCCATCTGGCTTGTCGCAAAGATGGATATGTAACGCTCAAAGCACTCCGCACCACAACCAAACGGAAAGCGAAAGTGGTGAATGGACGACCTGTAATCGACATCAAAATCAAAAATGTATCATCTGTAGGCGCAGTGGAGTGCGGAATCAAAATCGGTTCAATGAAAGTACTTAAGGAACTGGAACGGGATAGTGAGGAAAGGCTTGTAGAAATAATGCAAAAATCCATCAAATCGGTCCAGCGCAAGTTTCATGTCGATATTTTCGGATTCGGGGAAGAGGTCTATCACGCCGATCCCAAGTTCTTCAAAAAAGTGGAGAAGGATTGGGATAGTTATTTGGAAGATCTGGATGTGCATTACGATGTCAATGTGCAAATCAAACGTGTAGGTACATTAGATAATTCGTTCAAAGATCAAATTAGGGAGTGAGACAGGGTGTTACTTACACTTAGTGTCATTGTAATCGCAGGGCTCATTGGGTGGTTCGATCTGCCTGGGCTCATACGTCGCAAGGAATGGAAAGAAACCGCTGTTTACAGTGTCTTGCTGATCTTGGCTACTGTTCTAAGCATCTTCGCGGCCAACCTGTGGGAGTTACCGAGTCCACTCTATCTCATCATATGGATGTATGAACCTGTAAATCAATTTTTGGCACACTTGACTGGAACTTAGGAAAAAGGAGAGGGACTCTATGCTTGAGCAGGGCCGCATCGGAACACGACAATTGTCCTTCCTCATTTTTATGATGGTGGTCGGGGATATGATGCTGATCTACCCTTCGGTCATCACTTCCTATGCCAAACAAGATGCCTGGATATGTGCTCTTATCGGGGTTCCATTGGGAATGGCCCTCCTGTTCATGTTTTTAAAGCTGTCCAGTCTTTATCCGGATGAAAATCTGATACAGATTTTTCGGAGCATTCTTGGATTCTGGCCAGGCAGTGTTGTATCCGTATTTTACCTGTTCTTTTTTATAATAGGTGCCTCAACGCATACCCGAGAGGTCGGGGATTTCCTCACCTCCCAAATCTTTCAATACACCCCGATTCGCGTCATTATTCTGATGTTTGTCATTACGATTGGATGGGGATTATATCATGGCCTCGAAACGATGGGGCGCAGCAGCGAATTACTGATGCCCATCCTTATCGTGTTTATTCTCGTGCTTGCATTCTGTCTGCTACCCCAGGTTGATCCCAGCAATGTGAAACCTGCAACGGGCGTCCGCGCCGTTCCCATTTTGCAAGGTATTCTCATAAGTATCATATATCCGGTAGGTGAACTAATCCCCATTATGATGATCATTCCCTACACGCTAAAACAAGCACATCGAACTCGGGATGTCCTTGTTGCGGCAGGACTTGGCAACTTGTTGCTGGCTATATTGGTTACCATCTCTCTGCTTGTTCTAGGTGCGTTCCTTACACAGCACAACATCTATGCTTCATATACCTTATCCCAGAAGATTAATATCGGTGGTTTTTTTGAGCGTATTGAAGCGATTATGGCTTCTTCCTGGCTTATCTCTACATATGTAAAAGCAATGGTATATATGTACGCATTTACCGTTGGATGCGCCGAACTGTTTAAGCTCAAGCAGTACCGAATACTCATTCTGCCTGTATCATTACTGATATTCGGCCTTGCCAATCTGGTCTCGCCCAATTTGACCTTCATCGTCATTACTGTCGTTCCTTACTGGATAGACTGGGATACCACATTGAGTATCCTTTTGCCAGGGCTGTTACTGTTGGTGCATTGGTTCAAAAAGCGCTGGAAAAGCAAGTCATCCGGATAACAGATTGCTCATGAACCAACTATGTCGATTAATCAAGGAGTGTTGACCCCATGCCAATCAGAGAAAAAATAACCATTCGGCAATTTGCAGTGCTTACCTTTCTTGTCATGGTTGGGGATATGATTCTGATCTATCCTTCATTGGTCACAACCTTGGGCAAACAGGATGCATGGATATGTTCTTTCCTCAGTCAGCCTATCGGTCTATTTATCATTTGGATCTTTTACAAGCTACACCAAACCTACCCTGAACTCTCTTTAATTGAGATTTGCCAGAAATTGCTTGGCCCATGGATTGGATCGATCTTGTCTGCTGGTTACCTGTTCTATTTCGCCATTGGCGCTGCCATCTGTATCCGTGAGGTTGGAGACTTCATGACGACTCAAATCTACCTAGAAACCCCCATCCGAGTCATTTTAATTATGCTCTTGTGTGCGCTAATCTGGGGCTTAATGAAAGGATTGCAAACCATGGGGGCAACGAGTGAACTTTTGACTCCTATTGTTGTTGTCTTTATGGCTCTCCTGTTCGTGGGGCTGCTGCCCAAAATAGACGCTTCACATCTGCGACCATTCCTGAGCAGCAGCTGGGTCCATTTGGTTGAAACCGTTATTCGCGGAGCATTTACCTCCTTCGGGGAACTGATCGTACTTACGATGATTCTTCCTTATGTGACGTCAGGGCCACACGTTAAACGAGATCTGTTGCTTGCCACTTTCTGCGGAGGCCTGCTACTATGTGTGCTGTTACTGTTTTCCCTTATGGTTGTAGGACCTTTTATGACCCAGCATAACATTTTCATTTCCTACACCCTGTCTCAAAAAATTAATGTGGGTAACTTTTTTGAGCGTATTGAAGCCTTCATGGCTACTTCCTGGTTAATTGCAACCTATTTTAAAAGCCTTCTGTACATGTTTGCTTTTGTTATCGGACTAGCTCAGTTGTTTCGGTTAAAAACATACAAACCACTCATTTTCCCTTCATCCTTGCTCATGTTTGCATTGTCCATCCTGATTTCTCCCAATGTCATTTTTTATATTGAAACCATTATGCCTGCCTGGGTCGATTGGGACATTACTTGCAGTTTTATTATTCCTCTGTTGTTACTGCTTGTTCATCGCATTCGCTTTGGCAAGAACACTAAAAATCAGAACCATCCAGAACGCTTGCCCACATAAAAAAGCTGTGCTTCACGGTATAACCGCGAACACAGCCTTTATTTAAAGTGAATATTTTTTTGTATAGAGAGAACACGGATTAGAATTTACTTTACTACAACTGCTGCAAAGCCTCCAAAGCTGCCTCAATATGCCCTTTGACTCGTACCTTCAACCACAACTTCAGCAGGACACCCTCTTCATCAATCAGAAAAGTGGAACGTACCATCCCCATATATTCCTTGCCATACATCTTTTTGAGCTGCCATACGCCGTATTGCTCGGCAACCTGATGCTCTTCGTCTGACAGCAAGATGAATGGCAAGCCGTATTTGGCAATGAATTTATCGTGCTGCTTCATCGGATCAACACTAATCCCCAGAATAACTGTATTTAACCCCTCAAACTCCTCATGATGATCACGGAAATCACATGCCTGCTGCGTACAGGAAGAAGTCATATCCTTGGGGTAAAAATAAATCAGCACCCGCTGTCCGCGATAATCCGAGAGCTTCACCGTCTCCCCCGTACTGGACGGAAGCTCGAAGTCTGGTGCCAACTTTCCTTCGGTTAATGTCATCTCATTTCCTCCTTTCGTCTATGCTTTCGTAAAAAGTGGTTCCGTTATGATCCTGCTCCGCGATACTTCTTCACGCCATAATTCCAGAGCAGAAGGCCCATGGAACCAAACGCTAACCCCATCACAGGTGTCAGCATCGCCATACGATGCATTTCCGTTCGTTCCAGGAACAGGGCTGCGGGATAAATGCCCACAAAGGCAAAAGGAATGACCCACGTTAACAGAACCTGAATTGCACGGTTATAGATGGTTACCGGATAACGTCCATACCCCTGAATGTTGTACATTAATGGCAGGATGCCTGTAGGCGCGTCCGAATAGAAAGACAATGACGTTAACGTGATATAGATTCCTGCATAGATTAACACGGAACTCAGAGCAAGAATAATAAGGGCGGGAATATGCCACCACTCCAGTCCAAGCCCCATCTCCGCACCACTAATGCCCATAATGATTAGGCCAATAAACGAACCAACGAGAGCGGGCGGGTCCACATTTTCAAGTAAAATCTGGAACAGGTTATGGGCAGGCCGAGTCAATATGCGATCCATCTCACCTTTGACAATATACCGTTCACTGAACCCCCACAGATTGATAAAGCAACTGAAGATGCCGTAAGGCACCATAAAATATCCATAGACAAAAAGGACTTCACTCTCACTCCAGCCGCCCAAATTATCCGTATGTCGGAAGACGACAAAGATAAAGATCAGGTTCGTTGCCTGGAACAACAGATCTGAAAGGATTTCCACCCAGAAGTCGGCACGGTACGTGAGTCTAGTTTTCATATAGTTCTTCAAATATTCCCAGATCAAACCTATATAGTACATCGCATTACCCTCCTTGCACGAACAGACGCTTGCGCGCCTGACGCCAGATCAGCATCATCGGAATGAGCAGTATGACAAACCAGAACACCTGAATGCCGAGTACACTCCAGATGCCAGTGCCTTCCACTCTTCCGGTGAAGACGGAGCCGGGCAGATAGGTAATGGCCTGAAAAGGCAATACTTTCATCACTGCGGACATCCAGCCCGGATAGAGGCTGATTGGAATGATCAGACCGGAGAACAGATCAACCACGACGCGTTTCATGCGCATCATGCCCTCATTGTTTTCCACAAAGAATGCGGCCAGTCCCGTAATGACATTAATCTGGGAGTTAATAAGGAAACTGAAGAACAGCATGACCAGAAAACCAATCCACGCGGACGGCGCCGTGGGCAGTTCAACCGGGAACAACAGAATGGCAATGAGCATTCCCGGAATCATGAGCAGCAGGAAACGGAAAATCCCTTCACCCAGACCCTGCATCATTTTGACCATGACATAATTGATCGGTCTTATAAATTGAATGGCAATGGAGCCATCCCGAATGTCTGTGGCTATTTCCCGGTCCAGGTTGTTAAAATAAAACGCACGCGCCATCCACGATACCGCCACATAAGTCGTCATCTGAGCTGCCGTAAAACCGCCCAGTTCACCACTACTGCCGTAAATGGCTTGCCAGGTAAAGTAATACACGCCGATATTCAGCGTATATATCAAAATGCCGGAATAATAATTCACCCGGTATGCAAGCATCGTCAGGAACCGGATGCGCATAAAATCAAAAAATGCACTATTCATCTTAGGATACACCCACCGTTCCGTTCCCGGCTCCCACAATCTCGGGACGCTCAGCGGAACCGGATTGGTAAATACTGCGCACGATCTCATCCGTGTTAATCTCAATAATCTGAATATCGGTAATATCTGCCTGTCCAACAATACGCCCAAGCACATCCGACACATTGAGTTCAAGTGGAATCCAGACCGATGCGGACAGTTCATTCTCCACCGTCCAGCGAACAGGCAGTGCAGCAGTCCATTCCAGCATTTGCTCCATGGTGTGACCCGTGCCGAACTTGAATCGGATTTCCCGTTCCTTGCCCCACTGGGACTTCAGATGATCCAAACCGCCATCATAAATGATATTGCCTGCATCGAGCATAATAACTCTTGAGCATAACGCTTCGATGTCCTGCAGATCATGGGTCGTCAGCAAAATGGTTGTTCCGTGTTCCTTGTTCATGTCTTTCAGGAATTCACGAATTTCCGATTTCACGACAATATCCAGACCAATGGTTGGCTCATCCAGGAAAACAATATCCGGATTGTGCAGCAGTGCAGCGACCAGTTCACAGCGCATACGCTGTCCAAGACTGAGCTTACGAACCGGACGATTCAGCAGATCCTGAAGCTGTAATCGCTCAACCAGTTCATCCAGACGTTTGCGAAAATCGACCTCACCTACACGATACACCTTGCGCAGCAGATGGAAGGACTCAATGACACCGATATCCCACCATAGTTGGCTGCGTTGACCAAATACGACACCAATATTCTGTACAAACTTCTCACGTTCCTGATACGGAACATATCCACCAACCGATATCTGCCCTGAAGTAGGCACCAAAATGCCGGTCAACATCTTGATCGTTGTTGATTTACCGGCACCGTTCTCCCCAATATATCCGCATATTTCGCCCTGCGGAATCTGAAATGAAATATCATTTACAGCCAATACCTCCTGGTATTGACGTGCAAACAGGTCTTGGAATGCGCCCTTGAGCCCTCCTCGGCTTTTCTGGACGCTAAACGACTTGCGCAAATCTTTGACATCAATCGCCAGCATGATTATACCTCACTTGGATTTTGTTGAAATTGCTTGTAGCCCAAAAAGAAATTATAATAGTATCAGTCAAAATTCAGCAAGCTTTAAAAAAATAGTCTGAGGCCGCGTCCTCTGTTGCATCTCACAGAAATGTCGTGTACGGAAAGCCCGGGCTAGATCAAATTGGACTCATCTTCATTTATTTTGAATACAAAGGAGAGCTAGCATGACCAGAAAGACGAAGAGAACCATTTGGATTTCTCTTGCCGCCTTCGTGCTGATTGTTGGAGGCGCTGCGGCATTTTATTTCGGTTCTATTCTCAATCAGTTGAATGGCTTGCAAAAGGAAGGCGACAAATCGCCGTTTGCCGGTATCGAAAATGTTGAAAAAGTAAGTACACCGGACCCTCCAAAATGGGAAGGCACCGAAACGGTCAATATTCTCGTTATGGGTGTCGATGCCCGCGGGCTGGAGAAGGGGGAAGTTCCCCGTTCTGACAGCATGATGGTCGTTTCGCTTGACCCACTCACCAAAAAAATCAATTTATTCTCCATTCTGCGCGACACATACGTCAATATTGACGGGTACGGCAAGGAACGAATCAATACTGCCATCACCCATGGCCCCAACGTGGCAATGAAAGCTGCAGGAGACCTGCTGGGTATCCCTATCCAGTATTATGTGTACACCGATTTCCAGGGATTCATCAAATTGGTGGATGCTGTTGGCGGTGTGGATTTTGACGTAGAGAAGGACATGCATTATACAAGTAAAGCGGACAATAATGAATACGATATTGATCTGAAAAAAGGCTATCAGCATTTGGATGGCAATACAGCTCTCATGTACGTTCGTTTCCGTCATGATGCCATGTCGGATTATGCCCGCTCTGAGCGGCAGCGTGAATTCCTCAAAGCTGTAGCAGCGAAAATGCAGTCAACGACAACAATTGCCAAGCTGCCTTCCATTCTGGAAGAAGTCAATCCTTATGTAGATACCAATCTGACCCTCTCCGACATGTGGAAGCTGGGCGGACTCGGATATCAGAGCAGCATGAACGGCAGCGAGCAAATTCCGCCAATGAAAATGCTCAAGGAAGAGCGTACACCAGGCGGAGCTGAGGTGCTTTCGGTAACCAATGAAGAAAAACTTAAGCAATACATTCAAGATATCATTCATCCTCCTGCTCAAGAAGAAGGCAGTTCTACCGGAGCCGAAGACAAAACGGCAAGTGGTGACGAGCTAGATACCAAGCAACCCGCACAGTAAAGAAGTGTAACACGCAGAGGGCAGCCCATATGCTGCCCTCTCGCTGTGTTTTGTTTATCTAATATGAAAGGAAGTTATCTAATGAATCCATCACGTACCCGTTCCGAAATTTTATACGAAGAAGCCCTTCAACATATTGTAGGAGGTGTAAACAGTCCCTCCCGCTCGTTCAAAGCTGTAGGCGGCGGTGCACCTGTATTTATGAAAAAGGCGCAAGGCGCGCACTTCTGGGATGTCGATGACAACCGATATATCGATTACCTCGCGGCATACGGCCCGATTGTTACAGGACATGCTCACCCCCATATAACCAAGGCCATTACTGAAGCAGCAGCGAATGGTGTCCTGTACGGTACACCTACGGAGCTGGAGATCCAGCTCGCCAAAATGCTGAAAGAGGCCATTCCTTCCATGGACAAGGTTCGTTTTGTAAACTCCGGTACAGAAGCGGTCATGACCACGATCCGGGTTGCACGTGCCTATACCAAACGTAACAAGATTGTGAAATTTGCCGGATGTTACCACGGTCACTCCGACCTGGTCCTTGTGGCAGCAGGTTCGGGGCCTTCCACGCTGGGTATTCCGGATAGTGCCGGCATTCCCACGAGCATCGCGCAAGAAGTTATCACAGTACCCTTCAACGATCTGGATAGCCTAAAAGCGGCTCTCGAGCGCTGGGGCGATGATGTCGCTGCGGTCATGGTTGAACCGATTGTGGGCAATTTCGGGATGGTTATGCCAGAGCCAGGCTTCCTCGAAGGACTCTGTGCCATGACTCGGGATAACGGCTCTCTGGTCATTTATGACGAGGTAATTACAGCCTTCCGTTTCCACTACGGCTCTACACAGACGTACGCGGGACTAGACAACCATGCCGAGATTGAACCGGATCTGACGGCACTTGGCAAAATCATTGGCGGCGGTCTGCCGATCGGTGCTTACGGTGGTCGCAAACAGGTTATGGAGCAGGTTGCTCCACTCGGCCCAGCCTATCAAGCCGGAACGATGGCTGGTAACCCTGCGTCTATCTCTGCCGGTATCGCTTGTCTTGAAGTTCTGCAAGGCGAAGGTGTATATGCTGAGATGGAGCGTCTAGCTATCGACCTGACAGCAGGCCTTCAGGCTTCTGCAGATCGGCATGGCATTGCTTTAACCATCAACCGAATTCGTGGTGCCTTCTCCACCCACTTCTGTGACCATCCGGTTACGAACTACGATCAAGCCCAGGATACCGATGGTGAACTGTTCGCTTCTTTCTTCCGTCATATGCTGAATCGTGGCATTAATCTGGCTCCTTCGAAATATGAAGCCTGGTTCCTGACCACAGCACATACGGACAAGGATGTTCAAGAAACATTGGAAGCCGCTGAAGCTTCATTCAAAGCTATGGCTCAAGAGTAATCGGTTATCTAACCATTCTCACATCGCACCAGAGCAAGCACTTTTGCAAGCATCATAGAAATGTATCACATGAAATAAGGCGTCCCACAAGCGATTATTCCGCTTGTGTGGACGCCTTTTGCAGTTTCGCTATCTCCTCACGGATAATCCGCATCCCTTCCTTGATCCGCTGCTTCGGTACATTGGATATGTTTAACCGCAGCATTTTTTCCTGAAGTATCTCCTGTGCACCTTCCGGATAATATCGTTCTGTTGTATCGGCAATAACTCCCCGTTGATCCAAACGAGACAGCAAGACCCTGAGAGGCATATCCTGAGGCAGTGGAAGAACCGTATGCTCCCCGCCTGTACGCGGCGCCTGTGCAAATGGAGCAAAGTCCGGGAAAGCATTAAGCTGTTGATACAATTTGTTCATCCGGGCAGCATAGCGGCTGCGGATGACTTTACCATGGTGAGCAAACATCCCGTTACGGATGTAGACCTCAAGCGCAGCCTGGGACAGCACCG
Organism: Paenibacillus vandeheii; assembly: GCF_030433635.1. Lineage (NCBI taxonomy): Bacteria > Bacillati > Bacillota > Bacilli > Caryophanales > Paenibacillaceae > Paenibacillus > Paenibacillus vandeheii. The sequence goes on along the minus strand of NZ_JAROCD010000007.1, from coordinate 409,669 downwards.
CAGTGTCAATGTCGAGCATTTTTTTGTATGTGCTAAACGATGCAGTGAGATTTGCAGGCAGAATAGCCACGCCAATCCGCAGGCCGGGAAACAGGATTTTGGAGTAACTTTTCAGATATATGACTCGCCCTTCCGTATCATACGACCATAACGGGTCCTGCTTCGTATTCTCTTCCAGATCAGCCAAGTAATCATCCTCTACCAGATAGACATCGTAACGCTGCGCCAGCCGAATCAATCTCTTCTTCTCTGCTGCCGTCAAAGAAGTGCCAATCGGGTTATGAAAACGCGGCATGACATAAAAAAATTTGATATCTCCTTCGCGAAACTGTCGTTCGAGTGCGTCCCAATCCAGGCCATCCAGAGAGCGTCTTACACCTGCAATCGATATATTCAGCCCTTTCAGAAGCGAAGGCATATTATGATAACCCGGCAGTTCCAGCATCACCTGCTTTTTCCCATTCGGAAAAGGCATTAGCGCCAGCACAGCAAGGGCCTGCTGTACCCCTGACGTAATAAAGAACTGCTCCTTCCGGGCAAATACCTGATAATCGGCGAATTGCTTCTGCAACAATTCAATCAATGAAGGCAATCCCCTCTCTGTTCCGTACAAAAACAAGTCTGCCTGTTTCGTCTCCATCGCCTGATCTACACAATGGCGAAAATCCGAATAAGGAAATACTCGCGGATCAGGGGCGGCGGAGGCAAAATCCAGCGGCCCCTGCCACTCTCCATCCTCCACTTCGGCTCCATTTTGTACCGCATAATACCCGGACTGAGGCACCGCGTAGACCAGATGTCGCTCCTCCAACCACTCATATGCACGTATGGCTGTACTCACACTGCATTGATATTGCTCAGCCAGAACACGCACCGCCGGCAGTTTGATTCCTTTGTCCTGCCATTGTCCGTGGTTTTGCTGCCGCAATTGTTCCTGTATCCATTGCTTTAGCGATTCGGCGATCATTTCGTATTTTCTCATTGGATTTCGCCTCTCCTCCGACTTCACTCTTACCTTAATTGTATCGGTACAGTAAACGTTTTTATCTATTGTACCACTATTGGTCTGGCAGTATATTGAATAAGGCCAGACAGCGAACGCAGCAACATATGCGAGCTGTTAATAGAAAAGAAATCCGTATTATTGGAGGAAACCCTATGAACAACAATACTCAGACTAGAACATACGCATATGTAGCAGCTGTTTTATATGCAGCCATCATTGGCTTATCCTTTTTGTTTGTCAAAATGACAGTGACTGTTGCGCATCCGATCGATGTACTGGCACATCGCTTTGCTTTGTCATTACTCGTAGTCAGCATTCCTGTCATTTTCGGATGGATCAAGATCAAGCTAACCCTTCGTGATCTGTGGCGTATCATTCCGTTAGGACTGCTCTCTCCAGTTTTATTTTTTGCCTTTCAGGCATTCGGACTCGTCTCGTCCAACTCATCGGAAGCAGGCATTATTCAGGCCATGGCCCCCGTGTTCACACTGGTGCTGGCCTCTATCTTTCTCAAGGAACGGACATCTATCCTGCAAAAACTGTTCCTGCTGCTGTCCGTGGCTGGTGTAGTTTTTATTTTCCTGATGAAAGGAAGCGGGATGTCGGCAGGCAATTTTAAAGGTATTGCTTTATTGCTGCTCTCCACGGTATGTTTTGCAGGGTATGGAGTATTGGCAAGACCCTTGGCGCAGAAATATAAACCGATGGAATTGACCTGGGTCACCCTATTGGTTGGTTTCCTTGTCTTCAACGCTGCATCCCTGATCCGTCATGTATCAAGCGGAACCATGATGGATTATGTGAAGCCACTCGGAGATGCTTCTTACTTGGGAGCACTGGCTTATCTGGCCATCCTCTCCACCATGTTTTCCACACTGCTCGCAAGCTATGCCCTGACTCACCTCGAAGCTTCCAAAATGAGTGTATTCAGTAATCTGTCCACACTTATTTCGATTGCTGGCGGAGCCTGGATATTACATGAACCAGTCCACGGATACCACTTCGTCGGTGCCTTGCTGATCATTGCCGGTGTACTTGGCACCAATATGAGCGGAAGAAAACGTGGGCTGGTCAATCAGATTAAAGCGTGATACAATGTGAAAAATTGTAAACGGACATTATCAGCTTCGTCCTTCTATTCTGTTCCCGTCGTCTGGGAAACAGGATGAAGGACGAGGCTTTTTTATTTATATACCTAAAACTGTTTCAAGGATTGCAAAAGGTGGCAGGCACCGCAATTAACGAGCTGCTCTCCCCTTTACGTGAACGGCGACATTACTATGAACAACGTGGGCATGAAGTGAAGGAAATCCTCGTGGAAGGCACACGTCAGGCCCGTCAGGCTGCCCGTGAGACAATGCTTGAGGTTCGTGAAGCTATGGGGATACGTTATTTCGACTGACGGTATGAGAAGGCTTGATCACGTTAACACTGCTGAGAACAGTCCATTGGGAAAGAGGTCCCCTCAGCATGAAACCAACACAGCCTTCTTTTTTGCAAGCTATGATGTTAATAATGTTATCTGTCGGCCTGATCAGCCACGTCCTGATTATCCCTGCCCTCTTGTCTACGGCCAAAAGAGATGCATGGATATCCGTTCTGTTGTCTGCAGGTCCTTATCTTTTATTCGCTCTAATGCTTGCCTATGTCTCTCGTTTTCTCCAGCACCAAACCCTGCATGAATGGCTGACTTCCCATCTTGGCAAGCCCCTCGGCCTGCTGTTTCGGGTGGTAAACAGCCTCTTTTTTCTGTCTGTAATCTACTTCACTCTGCATGATACCACCACTTGGGCCAAAACCAATTACCTGACAGAGACGCCCATATTGGTTACAAGTATTGCCCTGATGTCTCTCTGTGCCTATGCGGCCTATAAAGGGATACGCTCTCTGGCATTTGCAGCAGGATTAATCCTGCCCCTGGTTGTACTGCTTGGCTTCTATGTCGCTATCGTTAATACACAATACAAGGATTTCAGCCGTCTGCTGCCGGTACTTGAAAAGGGCTGGCGTCCCGTGCTCCATGGCTCGGTCTACAGCCTTTCAGGCATGTTTGAGCTGCTGTTCATCTGGTACATACAGCCCCACCTATCTAAGCAGATACGTGTATGGCAGTACCTCATGCTCGCGCTCATTATTCTTGGGCTGACACTTGGCCCACTCATTGGGGCTATCGTGGAATTCGACCCTTTTGAAGCTGCCAAAATGCGATATCCCGCCTTTGAACAATGGCGGATTGCCTCCTTGGGCAAATATATTGCCCAGACCGATTTTTTTTCCATCTACCAGTGGCTCGCCGGTTCTTTTACCCGAATTAGTCTGGCCATGTATATTGTGGTAGAGATTTGGAATATTAAGAGCGCCTCCAGAAGGATCCTAACTTGTGCCACTCTTGGCGTCTTATTTATTCTTTCCATGCTGTATCCTCTGGATGATATGACATTCGAAAGGCTGCTTGTCCAATACATATTCCCGTTCAATCTCATGTACCTGAGCGGACTAGCGGTGGTTGCAACAGCAGTTGCATACATCAGTTCACGCCATCAGAGGAGGAAACATCATGGAGCACCAAACGATTGACACCACGTCCCATGAAACACTGCTTGCCTCTTTCGAAGAGCAGTTCAATCCCTGCGCAGATGTTGTTATTCAGACTTTTCCCGCCAAAGACACAACCGATATGTCAGTGATCATGCTCTACTGCGACGGTCTGGTCGACGGCAAACAAATCAATCAGTTTATTATCCCACGGCTGGAACGGCATTCTCTGTTCATAGAAGAAGCACACCCCAAAGAGTTGGGATTAACATTGAATCCGGTGCATGATCTCACAGATGTAGAGAACTTAAACCTGTTGATTTTTAGCGGACAATTACTGCTTATTTTCGGAAATGGTGATCAGTCCTGCAGTCTGGATATCGCGAATATCCCTGGGAGAAACCCTGAGGAATCCGCGATCGAGTCATCGATTAAAGGGCCCCGGGATGGGTTCACTGAGGAGCTGTCCGTAAATATCGGCCTCGTTCGCAAACGAATGAAAACCTCTTCCATGTGTTATGAGAAATATGTTAAAGGCGGTCGAACCCAGACCTCTATTGGTCTGTTGTATGTCAAGGACATTATTAACCCGGATATTCTGGAAGAAGCCCGTCAAAATCTCGATAAAATTGAGATCGATGGCATTCTCGGTACCTCCGTTATGGAACGTGCGATTATGGGCGGAATTCGCAGCATCTTCCCGCTCACGGATAATACGGAGCGACCGGATTATGTCGTGGACTCCCTTTTAAATGGGCGCTTTGCTGTTCTAATTGAAGGTTCACCGGTAGCCGTTATCGCTCCAACCACTCTATTCAATCAGTTAAAATCGCCGGAAGATGAAAGCACCCCTTTTTTCATTGTTACTTTTGAGCGAATTTTGCGCATTTCCGGATTACTGATTGCCTGCTTCTTTCCTGCCTTCTATATCGGCCTGACCAGTTTCAATGTGGAGCAGGTCCCCTTGCCTCTGCTCGCAACCATTTCGGGTACCCGGATGGGTCTACCCATGCCAGTGACGCTGGAAGTATTTTTAATGATATTTATGTTCGAGCTATTTAATGAAGCAGGCCGCCGACTCCCACGTGCCTTGGGACAGACCGTCAGCGTGGTAGGTGGACTTATTATCGGAGATGCTGCTATTCGGGCAGGAATCACGTCCCCCACGATCATTGTCACGGTGGCTATCTCGGTTATCTCCAGCTATATTTTGGTGAATACCGTGCTCAGTGGAGCTACTGCCCAAGTCCGGATTGGGATGCTTATCATTTCTTCCACGCTTGGATTATTCGGTTTCATGCTTGGACTATTCGCTCTGCTGGTGCACCTCGTATCCTTGGAGTGTTATGGCGTCTCGTACCTGTCACCCGTCTCTCCTTATATTCCCGGCGACTTCACCCAAGCTGTATCCATGCCTCCTTCCATGAAACGGACCAAGCGCCCAGCCGTACTTCATACGCAGGATTCCACTCGCCGGAGGAAACGCTCGTGACAAGATGGATGGCTAAAGTTAGCTTGTTTATAAGCTGCTTCATCCTGCTGACTGGATGCTGGGATTCAAAAGAGGTTCAGAGTATTAACTTTATCACGGCTGTAGGGATAGACTATGTGGACAACCACTACATTGCTTACGCACAACTCATTGATTTCTCCAGTATTGCCAAGCAGGATGGACCAACTTCAAGGGAAGCAAGTGAAATCTGGATAGGCCGGGGTGAGGGTACAACACTGAGTATGGCTATTGATGACTTATATCAAACTTCTCAGCAACAAACGCTGTGGACCCATGTAAAAGCGATTGTCTTATCCAAAAATGTGTTGAATGGACGGCTGGAGGATGTCTTCAATACCCTGTTACATTCAGGTCAACTGAGATATACCCCATGGCTCTACGGTACAGAGCGTAACATTACAGATGTACTCTCTCCCTCTGCCCTGCTGAATCAATCCGCCCAGACTATCGAGCTGTTTGAACCGATGAAGCTGTATAAGCAACATTCCAGTTATGAACCCATCCGGCTTCATCAACTCCTTGACGGATTTCGGGAGCCTGCTTCAGTGATTCTTTTACCTTCCATCACCAATCAGAACCAGACCTGGTTTAACGGGGATAAAGCTCCCCCGCTGATTAGAATGGATGGGTTTTATGTCATTTCAATCGGTAAAAATCAAGGCAAGGTGACGGGCAAGGAAGCTAATGGTACACGATTCGTGAATTATGACCACGTCTATCAATATCCGTTGTATGTATACAGGAACGGGAGTAAAACTCCGAATCTGACGCTTAGGCTTAATAACCCGAAGACCAAGATTCAGGCGAGGAAAGAGGGAAATGGTGTTACCTTTGATCTGGTTACTTCGGTTAAAAGCGCTATCATCGAGGATCATGACTCTCACCAGTCTCCCCATGCCATGGAAAAGGAGGCGGAGAAACAGATTGAGTCCGAAATCCGCGATACGTTTGAAAAAACCAAATCACGCAAGATTGATTCCTACGGTTTGGTAGAACACCTCTATCGCCATGACCTCCCCCTATGGAGACAGGAGGTATATCAACGGGCTAATCCACTTGACCGGTTTAAACTCGGAAAGGTGGAAGTTCATGTAAAAATCCTCAATGCCAGTACGTATAAATACGATGAGTAGCATAAAAAGACGATCAGCAGCCTGCAGTTCATGCAAGCTTCCTGGTCGTCTTTGCTTTTCATAATTCACAGGTTATCCCAAAGGAAATGCCATAACACTCATGAGTGCCAGTTCAGGCTGAGTTGTGTCCAGACGACTGTACTGAATGATAACAGGAACATTGCTGGAGACCGTAATCGCATAGGGTACTCCTGGAGGAATAAGTTGTTCACCCGATCTCAGCAACGCAGTCCGGATATGCTTTGTTCTCCGCGCAGGCACCTCAGCCACAATGTCTTCGAGCGGTTCCCTGTCTTCGAAGTAAATCGTTATTTGCAGCCGTGCATCCACGATGCCTGTATTTAATACACAGATGCTCTCATGACTCTCCAGTGAGCCCGAACTGTCCGGCGGAATGTAACCATCGGGAATCACCCAGTAGGTGTGACCTGTCGCTGCGGAAGATATTTTATGAGCTGAAGTGTTCGTCTGATCCTGTGTCAATGAATTTCCTCCTTTGCTAATGCAATAATTAGATTAAACACGCGGGAGGCTCGCGGTGCGGGCGCTTCGGTGGGCGGATCGGGCTTCGGGCCGCTGTTGACTCGGGATTTCTTTTTCATTCCCCCTCAGTAGGGGAAATCCCGCTCCAAAGGCGGACGCTTCGCTCCCTCTGCTCCGATTCCGCCCTCCTTC
>NZ_JAROCD010000007.1:340392-402800 GCF_030433635.1 Paenibacillus vandeheii | reverse complement strand
TTTTCATTCCCCCTCAGTAGGGGAAATCCCGCTCCAAAGGCGGACGCTTCGCTCCCTCTGCTCCGATTCCGCCCTCCTTCGCTGCAACGCTCGCCTTGGCTTTTTAAAGGCTTATTGCCTTCGCTATGCTCGTTGGGCAACTTAAGAGCAAATTTGCTCGTTACTTCGTTAACTCGCTGAGTAACAAAAGCACAAATGGCGAATCGCGGTGCGGGCGCTTCGGTGGGCGGATCGGGCTGTGGGCCGCTGTTGGCTCGGGATTTCTTTTCATTCCCCCTCAGTAGGGGAAATCCCGCTCCAAAGGCGGACGCTTCGCTCCCTCTGCTCCGATTCCGCCCTCCTTCGCCGCTTACCTCAAATACATTTGCAGCGGCTGAAGTCGCAGCTCGCGGATGGCTTCTGCCACCTCCATGGCGAGGCGACGGGCACCGCGCTCCTGGAAATGCGTGTTATCCTCCACGCCTGCTGGGAAGTTCACGTACTCACCCGGCAGCACCCACATGAAATCCGCCTTGCTGCCTTCAATACCCGCTTGCTCGAACAGGATGCGGCTTCGCTCAGCCAGATCGATCAGCGGCACCCCTTCCTCTTCTGCCAGCTCACGCACGGCGATAATATAATCGCCATGGGTGTCGGTCAATGTTCCGTCATCAGCGAAGTAGCGCCGATGCACTGGTGTCACGAGCACCGGATGAGCACTCGCTCCGCGGGCTGCATCAATATACTTTTTCAGATACTCCTTATATGTTATGAAAGGTTCCGTTCCCCGGTCAGGGCCCGGCTTCTCATCGTTATGTCCAAATTGAATAAACAGAAAATCTTCCGGCTTCATCTTCTCCAGAATGGCATCCAGCCTGCCTTCATTAATAAAGCTGCGGGAGCTACGGCCAGACTGGGCATGATTATCTACAGCAACATCGTGTTTGAACTGAGCCGGTAACAGCTGTCCCCAGCCACAGTATGGATATCCACTCTCCGGCTGATCCGTCACGGTAGAATCACCAGCGAGAAATACAGTCATCGTCTGATTCGCAAGCGTGATCTCCATTGCATTGATCCGTGGCGCGGGACCGGAGAACGATAGTCGGAGCTTCCCCCCGCGAACCACAACGGAGAATCGAACCTCTGCCCATTGTCCAGGAAGAGTACGAATGGTTGGCAGCATTAGTCTGCCCTCTCCGGCTTTGACCCGGGTGATCGTCTCTGCCCATTCATCCCCTTCAATTAGCAATACTTGATAGGTTCCATCGGGTACATCAACGATGAAAGATGCCTTGAGCGGAATACAAAAGCTTGAACGCAATCGGGCAGACACAGTGGCCTGCCCTTGATTGCCGTTGTTTGCCCTACTGGTATCTAATACGTCGTCTTCACTTAACCGTTGTTTCTCATACACAAGGGAGCCGGATTCAAAACCGTATTCCCCCTGTTCTTCATATAGGGTGCTGGCAGACACTTTCAGATAACCCTCAATCTCACCCGCACTACCCGAGTCCGGTCCAAAATTGAACTTCCAGTGGGTGACGGATTCTTTACCGCCCTCTAACGTTACCTCCGTGGTAACAGCCTGATTCCCCTGAGCATTATTCAATAGGAAGAGCCTCCTTTTTCAACATGCTTAATTCAGGTTTGGATCCAGTGAATATCGTTTATCCTTTCAATCCGCTGGTGCTCATGCCCTGTACAATTTGTTTTTGGAAAATAAAGAACACGGCTACAACGGGTACGAGACTCACAATGGACATCGCGAACATCGCACCCCAGTTGGAAGCAGATTCGCTATCCAGGAACATTTTCAGTGCCATCGACACGGTATATTTATCCGGCGAGTTCAGATACAGCACTGGACCGAGCAGATCCTCCCATCTCCAGTAGAAGGAGAAGATGGCTGCCGTTGCGAGTGATGACTTGATGAGCGGCATAATAATCTGCACATACAGTCTGAACTTGTTACATCCATCAATAGTAGCGGCCTCATCCAGCTCTTTCGGAATTGTACGAATGAACTGAACCATCAGGAAGATGAAGAACGGCATCCCGAAGAATGTAGGTACAACAATCGGCAGAATGGTATTCAACCAGCCAAGCTTCGTAAAGATAATATATTGGGGTACGAGTACAACATCATGCGGTAACATCAGGGTCAGCATCATCAGGGAGAACCAGAAGTTACGCCCCTTGAAGTTAAGCCGTGCAAAACCGAAAGCGATCAACGACGAGGATAACACGGCACCAATCGTGGAGATAACTACTATAACAAGTGAATTGGTAATGTAATCCATAAACGGTCTTCCGCCTGCACCTTTCCAGCCATCCGCGTAGTTGCTCCAGATCCATTCTGTAGGAAACAGGGACTCGGCAGTCACGAAGATGGTGCGGCTTTCCTTGAAGGAGCTGAACAGCATCCATAGCACGGGATAGAGCATCAGGAGGGCCAAAGCTGCAACGAACAGATGATAGATGGGCCATTTCACATTTCTCCAAACCATCGTTACTTCCCTCCTTCGGATTCATAAAACACCCAGAACTTGGATGTCAGGAACACCGCAACTGTGAGTATGCCTATCATAATAAGCATGATCCAGGCCATGGCCGAAGCATAACCCATGTTGTTAAACATAAAGGCCTGACGGAACAGATACAGCGAGTAAAGCATGGTACCGTCCATTGGCCCGCCCTCGCCTTTAGAAATGATATATGCAGGTACAAAGGTCATGAATGCACCGATGGTCTGCATAATCAGGTTAAACAGAATGATCGGGCTGAGCAGCGGTAAGGTGATACCAAAAAATTTGCGTACCGGGTTGGCACCATCCACACCTGCTGCTTCGTACATCTCGGGGGAGATATTTTTCAGACCTGCCAGAAAGATGAGCATGGAAGATCCAAACTGCCAGACAGATAACGAGATCAGCATAACCAGAGACGCATTTGGATCACCAAACCAGCTGATTGGTCCAATTCCGATTGCTGTTAATGCGCTGTTGATGACACCTTCATTACTAAAAAGGTTACGCCACATAATGGACACGGCCACGCTACCACCGATAATGGATGGCAGATAGTACAAGGTTCGGTACGTTCCGACCATACGGGAGCCCGTATTCAGGATCATGGCTACGAAAAGTGCAAAGACCAGCCTTAATGGCACACCAATGAACACGTATAGGAACGTTACCTTAACCGAGTTCCAATACTTCGGATCATCAAAGAACATCTTGGTGTAGTTGTCCATCCCAATCCACCGTGGAGAAGTGAACAGATTATAACTCGTAAACGACATGTATAGAGATACAAACATCGGAATGAGCGTAAAGCCCAGAAAGCCGATGATAAAAGGACTAATAAATGCATACCCGGTTAAGTTTCTGCGCAACGACGAATATTGCCTCAACGGAACAAACCTCCTTTATGGATCTACTTACTTCCCACAGCCTTCGTTTCGATCTCATGGACGGGGAAAGGCCCTCGCGGTATGCGAGTAGCCCAGTTCCCGTCCATCCCGGTCATGGGATGAGCAAGCGATCATTCAACTGTTATTTATTGTTGGCAAGAACCGCTTCGGCATTTTTGCGGAATGTCGCTGCTGCTTGTTCCGGTGTAATCTTGCCAAAGTTCAGTTCCTCCACAACATCCGCCAGAGAAGCAATGACTTCCGGCGAACCTACCGGTGGTGGTGGGCTCATTGGCGAAGCCTTAGGCTCCATGGCCGCTACGAAGTCAAATACCTGTTTCGTTGCGTCACTCAGCTCAGGAGCGATAGCTTCCTTGATTTTGCCCGAGATTGGCACACCGCGTTCGCCCTTGATCAGTTTGTTTGCTTCCACGTCGTTCACCCAGAAATCGATGAATTTGGCTGCTTCTTCCTTCACTTTCGAGTTTGATGTTACAGCCCAGTACATACTTGGCTGCATATACAGACCTTTTTCCATGTCCGGTCCAGGCATTGGTGCAATCTCCAATGGACGATTGGCTACCTGCTGCAAGGCTACAAACTGGTTGGACCATTGCCATACACCAATTCCTTTTTCTTTAACCAGATCGGATTCCTCGATGATACCTTTGGTTTGGTTCGCCAGATCCGGTGAAGGCGCTGCGCCCTGCTCAATCATCCGGCGCATGAGTCCGAAGAACTCAACGAATAGTTTGTCGTCATCATAGCCAAGCCCTGTTCCTTCAGCATTGTAGAGGGATAATCCTTTGGTCCGCAGGAAATAGTGGAAGAAAATATCCGGCGCCACGCCTCCATCCAAGAATAGCCCTTTGGCAGCCGTTTGCTTGCCAAGCTCTTCATATGATTCCCAGGTCATATTTTCAGGTAAGGCATCTACACCCGCTTTTTTGAGCAGAGCCGGATCATACTGGAAACCCAGTACGTTAACACCCGCAGGTACCCCATATTGTTTTTCATTGATAATACCTGTGCTAATTACGTTCTCGGATACATCGTCCACTTTGATCTGATTTCCGAGATACGGGGACAGATCTTCGAGCTGTCCGTTCTGTGCATATTGGCTGATGTAGGAAATATCCATCTGAACAATGTCCGGCAGTTGATTCGCTGCAGCTTGTGGAGCGAGCTTTTTCCAGTAGTCATCGAACGACGCATATTCCACGTCAATTTTGACATTCGGGTTTTTCTCTTTGTACAAGTCAATGACCTTCTGTGTATACTCGTGACGTGCATCCGATCCCCACCACGCGATACGAAGTGTTACCGAACCATCCGCAGATGTTTCGCCCGATCCTCCGCTGCTGCTGCATGCCGTTGTTAATACCAGCAATGCCGCCATCATCAGGAATATTGCCTTTTTCACCATGCCAATCTCCCCTTTTATGTTGATATGGTTGTGTGAATGAGTTACCTTCATTTTCTGATAACGCTTTCACAAACTTTATATTGTCATTTTCGCAAATGTGAGACCATAGTTGAATACACAAAACCGTCTTGTTGGTTCAAAAAACAGAGGAGGACAACTGCACCCTCCCGGTGCGGTTCGTCCCCCTCATACTCCGACTACATGATCGTCAGTTGATTGTTATAAGCCAGTTCTACGGAATTCGGTAGGTGTCATGCCGGTCCACTTTTTGAATACCTGACTGAAATATTGCGAGTTTCCTCCGAAGCCAAACAATTCGGCAAGCTCAAATACCTTCACATCCCCACCCCTGCGAATATGGTCGCAGGCACGCTCAATACGCAAACGATTCACATAATTGGAGAAGTTCTCGCCGGTCACTTTTTTGAAAATTTTACCTAAGTAATCTGGGTTCATATATAACATCTGATGAGCGACACCGTTAAGGGATAGATCAGCTTCGCCATAATGACGGTCTACAATATCCATCATCTTCTCCACGGCAGAAGACTGACGGCTAATGTGGTTTTTGTAATAACCGGAGGTTAACCGGGCTGCGCTGCTGGCTACAAAGGATTTTAAGCCAGACAAGGTATCGATATGGGGCAGCTCTGCCATGCGCTGAGTGAATTCCGTTGCCTCCTCAGGTGGACAGACATGAATCATAGCGGAGTACAACTGCACCACATACGAACGGGTAATCCCAATTTCAAGCTGCTGACCGGATAAAAGATCGAAGAGGCGATCTACTTCCGCTGCAGCTTCTTCGGTATTACCTGACTTAATCAACTGGCACAGCTGCTCTGCATCCTGTTCAACGTGTACCCCAGCACATTCCCCGGCCAGGGCCAGATCATTTTTGGTAATCAACTTGCCTTCGCCAATAAAAAAGCGGTGGTTCAGGCATTGCAGCGCCTCACGGAACAAACGCCTGGATTGAATCATTCGATCCGCCTCACTAAGGGCAGCCGTAACTTCGAGTTTATACAGTCTGGTAAAAGCAGCCCGCACTTCCTCAATGCTCTCCTTTAAACCGACCGGATCGGAAGAGTCCCCTAGCAGAATTAACAGTTTGCCTTCAATGGTCGTGCTTAACAGAACATGGGGCAGCAGATCACTGGCGATGTTTTTGATCGCAAATAAATGACTATAATCATGTTCATCTGCAATCCGAAACAGCAGCAGCCGAACTTCGCTATCTTCCAGCTCCAGTTCAAACAGCTCCTGATAATACTCCAAATCAACCGGACCATAGGTTTGGTTCGTCATGAACTCCAGCAGGAACTGCTCCTTCACATGTGGGAGCACCCGCTGCAGCCGCTGTTTCATCTCTCCGGCCACATGTTCCTTCACCTGGGCATCCTGGTGTTCCTGAAGCAGCTCGGACAAGGCATCGTGAATCTGGTTCTCGTTACACGGTTTGAGCAGATAATGCTTCACTCCATATTGCATAGCCCGGCGAGCATATTCGAACTCTTTGTAACCAGACAACATGATAAAGCGGAGTCCAGGGTAAGCTTCGGACGCCTTTTCAATTAATCCAAGACCATCCAGGCCCGGCATCGAAATATCCGTAATGATAATATCCGGTCTGGAATGACCGATTTTATCCAGCGCTTCAATCCCGTTTCTTGCGGTATCCACCAGCTCCGTTCCTGCTGCGGCCCAGTCCACGACTTGCGAAATCCCCTCCAGAATGACACGTTCATCATCTACGAGCATCACTTTGTACATCGTCATCGTCCTCTCTGATCCAAGGTATTCTGATCGATACTACGGTCCCTGATCCGGGATTGCTGCTCATGATCATTTCGCCTTCGTCCCCGAAGGTCAGCCTGATCCGTTCCTTGATGTTCGACAGTCCGATCCCCTGTCCCCTCGTCTGAATACGTCCCTCCTGCAATTGCTCCAGAAATTCGGGAGTCATGCCTGGACCATCATCTTCCACTTCAATCACAACGTTGTCTCCATCCGCTCTCGCTTTGATCCGAATACGGCAAGGTTCTATGCTTGGCTCCAAAGCATAATGAATGGCGTTCTCCACCAGTGGCTGCAGGGTTAACTTCGGAATGCGTGCAGTTCCCACTTCGGGCGCAATGTCCATGTCAAAATCAAGCCTTTCCTCGAATCGCGTGTGCTGGATTGTCACATAGCTGCGGACAATTTCTATTTCTCGTTCCAAAGTAATCCACTTCTCGGACATGTTCACGGAGCTTCGCAGCAGAAATCCGAGGGCCTCAACCATTTCAGAGATTTGATGCTGCTTCTGCACTTTGGCAAGCCAGTTGATTGATTCCAGTGTGTTGTACAGAAAATGTGGATTAATCTGCGCCTGAAGCGCTTTCAATTCAGTCTCTCGTATCACGAGCTGCTTCGCATAATTCTCATCAATGAGTTCACGTATGCGCTGTAACATCATCTTGAACGTGCGATGCAGCAACCCAACCTCATTCTGCGAAGATACCGGAACGTTGCCAAGCGCTGCTTCCTCCAGCTTATCCAGATCCCCTTTTTCGATATTGCGCATTTTCTTGATCAACTGGGCGATCGGCTGTGTAATACTACGGGAAAATTTAGCCCCAAATACAAGCGCCGCCAGGAATATCATGATAAAAATGACAGTCACCAGCTGTTTGACAAACTGGATCTGCTTAAACATCTGGTCAAAGGGCGTCATGTACAGATACACCCAATCCGTATAGGAAGAATGTGCACGGGCGACAAAATTTCTACCCTGCTCAAACATGGCGATCCCATAAGGCTGAGACCGCTTCAGTTCCGACTCAATTTCAGATTTGCTGACAGTCGACTCTGTCGGGTAGATCACTTCCCGGCCATCTGTAATTAATAACTGTGAATCCTCTGCCGGATGCTGCATCTGGTCCTGAACAATCCGATCTAGCCGTACACGAATAACGAGGGTGCCAAGCTTCTCCAGCGTGAATGCTCCACCGGTAAAAGACTTTACCTGTCTAACCGACAACAGCCTGGCTTGCTGGTCCCCACCCGTGTACCAGGCATTGGAGCCCGAATATTGTTGTCCCAGAGCAACCAATTCACTCTGTTTTGCTTCCGAGATTCCCTCACGGTTCCCAGCCGCCATAACATTATTATCATTATCGATAAAGATCATGGAATAGACGTATTTCTCTGAACCTGCATAAGCCACCAATCTGTTGGTGATTTTTTTGCGCAGGCCATTTTGCTCATATCCCGTTTCGGCATTTTCCAACTGGAGAAGGTATTGCTGTAGTGGTTCGTCAGACATGACTTTAAAGGATAGATTGGAAATCTCACGCAGCTGGTTCTCGATGCCCACCGAAGACATATTAAGCACCTGTGAGGATTTCTCATAGATTTGTCGGTCATAAATGTTGAACACGTATCTCAGGACAGATACATAGAATGCGAAGCTGATCAACATCAGAAGTCCGATGAGAAGAATGGTTTTGTGATGAATCGGCAATCTCGTGAAAGCGTTCTTAATTTTTCTCATCCAAAGCGCTCCTTTGGCTGGCGAAGGGTGCTGTCCATTCGAAATGGTTTTCGATCTACTGTAAGTTATTTTCATATTTACACATCCATGGTCAGATGACAAGCCATATTATATTTGGGCTTTACCATGTGTTTGAATCTCTAGTCGATTAACTGATTTAGTTAGTAAATCTAGAAAAATCTCAGGTAAATCTTAGAGATAGTTTTTCGACCGATCCATATTGGGGGAAAGAATAGATGCATAACTAAAGTGTTTTTTACTTATTTACCAAATGTCCACTAACTGATGGAAATCGATGAACAATGATTTATATCAAAGTTCCGTTCATTTTCTTTACTCAGGATAGCCGGGTCTGCCAGTCCGCGCAATCCATAATTCGTCAAGGAAGCAAAAGGATAATCTTAGTATGTCTAGTAAACAATCTTATGTTCTAGCGTTAATGTTCTTCAACGTCTGTCATTATATTTTTTCAGATAATATGTTTTTTCGCTAAGAAACGGTTTAGTTTCACCTTTGTCCAGCAATGGCATCTGCAGTTCAGCAAAGCGCCAGCATTCCTCCATAGTTGTTTACTTGAAAACGATCCAAACTATTGACTAGAAATATAATTACCATCGCTGGACGAACTATATCAATGAAGGCAGCAAAATCCAAATGATAGCTTTTCAATGTAGAAACTACTTTACAAGTAAACGGAATCTATATGTTCAAGGATAATGGTAAAGTTTAATTAATATATTTTTCCAATTGCTTATTCGTGTTCGGTGGGGAAAAACATCCGAAGACTTGCCCTTCAAAAAAAGTTAGTTTTGGTTTTCTAAACTACTGTAACTGTAGATAGAACTCAATTGTTTTTTACTCCTATCTTTGAATACTAATTATCATTTTTTTCTAATTCTAAAATCCTTCTGTCTCTTTTAAAAACTATAACCCCATAATATGGTATCCATTATAGAAATTCGCAATATTGATCTAAATAATTTGAATCGTATTTTTTCTATTTCGGGTTGGTCGTCACAAAAAAACAAGTTTTCCTAAAAATAATAAACGACCGTTTTTCCGGTCGTTTAAATTGACATATCAACATTCAAAAAAAAGTTCCTAGAACAATAAAAATATTTCTATCTTTTTATAAATTTCTTTAGAGAGGATTAACTTTCAGATATCATAAGATCAGTTCACTATTTTTTGCACAGGTATAAACTTTATTTAGTGAATCAATTAACTCTTGAGGTTGAGGTAAAGACGCTTCAGAAAATAATATATTCCCACTAGAAGCTTCTATAGAATGAGCGGAGACATTTAAGAAATGAAAACCATCTTCTTTTAGTTGTTTAACATTGCGTTGTACAGAATGTGAGTTCCACATTAGAGGATTCATATTTGGGGCTACACACACAGGACCACCATAATTCAAAATAGCTAATGTCAACAAATCATCTGCAGCTCCATTGGCTATTTTAAACAAGAAATTTGCTGTTGCTGGTAATACCAAAAATAAATCTGCATCTCTTGGTAAATTAGCATGAGGAATTTTAACGCGGCTATGATCATTCATATTTGTATAAACATATTCTACATATGGGAGACATGCATTACTTACTAAGAATTTCTGAGAATTCTCCGTCATTATTAGATTTATTTCATATTCTTGTGCCAAATAAGCTAAGTAAGTGGGGACATTTGAAGCACCTATCGAACCCGTAACTCCAAACAATAATTTTTTCTTATACATATAATTCTTCCTCATGTATTAAATTTATATATCTTTTAATATTTTTTTTAATTGGTGGACAAGGTGTTCTATTAGCCTCTATTCTCTCTAAAGGACAAGCATTCCCTTGACAAGAAGGCCTGAAATAACATTTTGTGCAGTTGGAATCTTCATTGGCACCACCAGTTACCCACAACATTAATCTTTCCTCAAAAATTTCAAGGAATCCGTCCTCTTTTAAATTTCCTACGTGGTTATCTTGGTTATTAAAGGCAACCGTACATTTATAAATCATTCCATCTGAACCAATTACTAAAGAGTTTGGATTGGAAGCATAACATTCAGATCCATTAGGTCTAAGCGGTCCCTTATAGAAATCAAATGAAAAACCTTTTTCTTGAGCGTACTCATAGTACGGAAATAATTCTTTTGTATCACATAAATGGAGGTCTCCTGACTGTGACCCCTTTAGATCTTTTACTGTAACAAAATGGATGTCAAATCTTGGATCATCTTTGAAATATTCGTCTACTAAATCTATGTAGTTTTCCATGACCACCTTAACTGGATCACTTACATTAGTTCGAAGTAAAATGTGAAATTGATGAGAAGTATTTCGTAAGTTTATTAGATTAGAGAATATCGTAGCAAAAGTAGCTTCCCCCTCTTTGCCCACTCGGAGTTTATCATGCGTTTCATCGATACCATCCAAAGTTATCTGAAAGCTTCTAACACCAAGTTTATTTAATTTATCCATTACATCAGGCGTAAGCAAATATCCATTAGTGGTCATTCCACTAGAGTACATAACGTTGTTTTCCTCACAAATTTTTATTATTTTATGTGACAGGAGCTCTAGTGCTCCAAGCGAAATTAATGGTTCCCCACCAAACCATTGAACTTGAAGATAATCATAGTGTTTTATATTGTTTAATAGAAAGTTTTCTATCCCTTGTATTGTAATGCTCGTTATCTCTTTCTTTTTAAAGTCTTCATAACAGTATACACATCTAAAATTACAATCCTCATTAACAAGGATGATTAACTGCAGTGTTCTATCTGATGAAACTGATCTCAATTTTTGTGCAGTCGCCCTTTTGAATTCATCCAATGATTGATCAACCAAATATTCATTCTCATATAAATATTTAATAAGTTCATCAGACTCAATATCTAAATCAGTTATTTTATTTTGTAATATTCTTTTGGCTTTATCGTAATGTTTCGAATCTATTTTTATAATTTTTCCAGTTAAACTATTATAAAGTTTAAGACCTCCATCCTTAGTATCTGAGATTACATTATATCGTGAAGCTTTAAACCCTTTCTTCAATTCTTTATTTTTAAGAAAATTACTATCTCTATTAAACATAGCTCTCCTCCTTATTAGTAAAACACACCACCCTAATTTCTTAGGTGGTGTGTTTTTGGGTTTCCTTAACAAAAAGCATTAATTACTGTTGGCTTATCATTGTTTGCTTGTTCGATCACAACCATTTATCTCAACTCCTTCCTTCAAATCAACTTACAAGTAGATTATAACAAATATTACCTTGCGTTGTAAATATTTTTTTCGGTAAATTTTTTTTTAATTTGCTTTCTCCTCTAATTTTACCCCTGTTACTAAGTGCGAAGAATTGCTTGCAGTAGATATTCCTCTTAAATTTGGATTCGATAACCAGTAAAGCGAGACATATATCAGACCTATTCCAGCTCCGATAAAAGCATATATACTTCCTAACCATTCAGAAACGAATCCACCTACAAGATTACCAAGCGGTGTGGCTACTACAGTTAAACTAACTATTAAAGAAATGACCCTGCCCAAGATGTTCTCATCAACAGAATTTTGAATAAGTGTCATAAAAATCACATTTGTTATCCCCATAATAATTGATGCTAAACCAAGTAGGATAACCGATATATAAGGGTTGGATATTAATCCAGAAGCCAGCCAAACTAAACCACTAAATAAGAAACCAATTATAGTTAGTTTACCTATTTTTACTTCCTTTAATAATAATGCTAACAAAGATCCTACAAGGGATCCTGCTGAAAAAGCTGCTAAATAATAACCATAGAATTCTACACCACCTCGATCTTGAGCGTAACTAGGTAAACTCACGATAAAAGCACCTATTAGGAAATTTGCAATGATCGATCCAAGCAATATCTGTGGTATAAGGGAATTCCTAATATAACTAAATCCTTCAGTTAGTTCAGAATAATAGTTCTTAATTAATTCATATATGTTCTCATTTGGATTAGGATTTTCATGACTTCTCAGGTTTTTATATCTGATCTTTGTAAATAATATCGAGGTCACCAAAAACAAAAACGAGTTGTAGAAAAGAACTACATGAGTCGCTGTAATTGTAATTAACACTCCTGATATAGCCATAAATAGAATATCTGTCCCTTGATAGGCAAGTGCCATTAAAGAATTAGCTCTGGTCATACTATTTTTATTTACAATTCGAGGCAAAAGGGACATTTGTGCTGGATAGGCAAAAGCACTGGCACAAGAGGCAGCAAACATGATGAATAATAATGTGTATACATTTAAAAAGTTATAGTGGTAAAAAATAGGAATAGAGATTATCAATGCAAATTGCGTTAGTTGAGAAACAATCATTACCTTCTTTAGATTAGCTTTGTCTATATATGGTCCAATCAGAAACTGTAATCCTGATGGAACCATAGTTAAAAAGCCAGCTATACCTGTGAATACACTATTGCCTGTTAATTCAAAAATTAACCACATCGCTGCTACCGAGTATAGACTATCTCCAATATTGCTAAAAAGTCTCCCAGAGACTAAATACCAAAAATCTCGTTTAATAAGTCACTCCTCCATTTAAATTAATTTTAACGTTTAAAACAATTTTATTTCCATTTTTTTATTTTGTCAAATGTTTATATTTTTAGTTAATTACATAAACATAGTACGTAATAAATTGAACAATAAATACTTCTACTGTATGCTTTAGTTGAAGTGCTGGTTATTGTTATTGTATTAATTTAATGCTTTCAAATGAATTGAATATAGGAGTGATTTTCTTTGGAATATAATCATGAGAAGTTGGCAAAGGCTTTGCTAGATAAAACCAAGCAAAGGATTTTAGAATCAATTAGTTCTGAGGAAAAAACAATTAAACAAATTGCTGAAAGTTTAAACGAAGACGCATCCCGTTTGTATTATCATGTAAAACAATTGAAGGAATTAGATTTAGTTAAGATATCTCGAAGTGAGAATTTAAATAATCTAACTCAAAACTACTATTTATCGAATACTGAAAAAAATGTAAATATAACTTTTGATGGAACATTAGCTAAAGAAAGTGCCATTATTCTAAGCCAAAAAATTAATGAAATTTATACTAAGGGTATCTGGGTTTTGAACAGGGATTTTAAAAGAGGGGCGTCTAAAGAGAGTTCTGATGTTGAAGTAACTGTTACAACTTTATCTCTCACTAAAAAACAATGGAAGAAGGTCAATGAGGAAATTCGTCAAATATTAAATAACATTTACACC
Organism: Paenibacillus vandeheii; assembly: GCF_030433635.1. Taxonomy (NCBI): domain Bacteria; kingdom Bacillati; phylum Bacillota; class Bacilli; order Caryophanales; family Paenibacillaceae; genus Paenibacillus; species Paenibacillus vandeheii. The sequence continues at coordinate 389,196 of NZ_JAROCD010000007.1, read as the reverse complement.
GAATCAGAAGAAAACTGCGAAGGCATAGAAGATAATCAATTCGAATATTTATTTCTAACTTATAAAAAAGAATTTTGAAACAATATTATGTGAACCTGAGTCTTACCATCAGATATTCACAATCAGAAAACAACTATATGTTATATTCATCATGAAAACGAGCCTTAGAAAAATCCTATAGGCTCGTTTTATCTGGCTATAAATTTGATTTCAAGTTGTTGTTTACGTTACGGATTCACAAATACAGTTTTTAACTTGGCTACATACTGCACATCAAAGCCAAGACCCTCGGCTACCATGGCGAGAGGTACATACGTTTTGGATTCTGTGCCCACTTTGTTCAGGAATGCAGGTGTATCCACAGTCACGGATGCTCCGTTCACTTGAACGGCAGCGGCACCGATCTTCACGGCAACCTTCCGGTCTCCGTATGTAATGGTTGCAGTTGAGGTTTTATTATCCCATACCGTGGTTGCGCCAACAGCGTTCACGATATCCTGGATCGCCACAAAGTTTTTGCCATTACGGATGATTGGTTTGTACGGTGTATCCAGCGTTTTACCACTTACGATGATATTCATCGGTTCACCACTTGCAGGAGCTGTCAGCTTGGTGTAATCGCCCCAGATCGTTTCTGCGAATACTTTGGCAATCGCTTCATATCCGAGCTGATTCGGATGGAAATCGCGGTCCTTAATCATGTGCGTCATCGTGCCTTCTCCGCCAATAAACTCCTTGGCGACATGAGCCACTTTTACATCCATCCCTTTAGCGGAAAATTCAGTAGCAATTCCATCAATGGTCTTCGTAAACCCTTGGGAAGCTTCCATTAGTTTCGCATAAAGCTCCTTACCAGCTACTTCTGGCATAGGTTGGTATTGATCTGCGATTACGATCTTGGCATTAGGATTAATCTCATGAATATCATTGATAACTGCGCTAACATTGGCTGTATAGGATGATAGCAATTCTTTCACTTTTGCTTCCAGTTCCGCATCACTCAGCTTATCTGCCGAGCCGAGCAGCTCGGATACATCGTTTCCTCCGATTGTGATAGCAACGAGATTCGCTCCAGCTACACTCTCCTGGATGGCAGCAATATTGGCTCCAACTTGTGCCGCTCTTGGATCAGGAAGACTCGGTTGAATGGCTTCGGAAGTGAGCGCTTTCCCTTCTTTAATCGCATCTGCAAAGTTTTTCAGACCACTGCTCTTCAATCCGGCTATACCATAGTTGTCCACCTGAGTACGTCCGTGAAGCAGGCCTTGTTCCTGTAACCGTTCCACATAACCATACGGCAGTTCTTTCAGGTTCGGCTCGTAACCCACGGTGATAGAATCGCCCAAAGTGACGATGCGGAATTCCTTAGTTACTGCTAGGGCATCCTTGTTTACAGGTAAAGATGCTGTTGCAGTTCCCGCAGGTAACGTATTGCTATCCGCAGCAAGAGCGGACTGGGCGGTTGATGCCAAAATCAGCATCCCTGCCAGCATACTTGCCGTTAATCCCGCGGCGGTACTTCTCCATATGCGTTTACGCTTCATTCTTAGAACACTCCTTGTCTCGTATCTATACTAAGTAAACAATAATTGCATATTACACTTTCCACTCCGATGACAGAAGTTCGTGTAACTCTATTCTAACATTATTAAAGGGGTGCTGTCGTCTGTACGAAAAAGGAGGAGCTCTCACTATACACGTAAATAGACTGCCCCGAAGTCGTTCACCCACCGGTCGTCGTCGCTGGACCCTACGCTGACGTTCAAAAGGAGCTTCCCGTCATATTCATGACTATTGGAAGCCCCTCATTTAACACAGATAAAATATCAACCTGTCAATATTTCTGTTTACTTCGCGTCTCCAGAATCAGAACCATCCGTGTCGATTTCCGGTTTGTTCCCGGCAGAACGCTCTATATAACGATCATAGCGATCGTCCACTTCACGTGCCATATCCCGGTACTTCAACGTTTCTTCAACAATCGGGTCCCGTTCTGTCTGGATGCGCACCTCGTACTTGGGAGGAATGAGCTGGCGTTCACGCTTATCAGCATCGCCGGACTCCTCCATGTCCCCTTCAGTCAGCATATCACTCAAACGTCGTTCCAGTTCTTTGGATTCATCCATTGTTGTTCGCTCCTTAGATTAAAGTCACAAATGCACTAATCTTACTATTACATTTTCACTTCGTGGACAGAACAATCTTCACTCACTCCAAGCCGGTTGCCTTTGCTTCCTTCAGCACATCCGTCAGTGCATTATGAATCTTGCCATTGCTGGCCACTACATGACTCACCGAGAGTTGATAAGGCGTTCCGATGGTGTCAGTGACCTTGCCTCCGGATTCCTCCACCAGCAGTGCCCCTGCGGCGATATCCCATGGTTTCAGGCCAACTTCGGTATAAGCGCTGAGGCGACCGGCTGCAACATAGGCCAAATGCAGGGCGGCGGAACCGCCTGCCCGCAGACTGCGTACTTGCGGTGCAAGCGCCTGAACTGCGGCCATGTTGATCGGCAAGGCGTAAGTCGTATCCGCCGGGAAGCCAACCGCGATCAGGCTCTGAGCCAGTTCCTGTTCACCAGATACAAGCATCCGGTTTCCGTGGACGTAAGCGCCTTTTCCTTTTTCCGCAACAAACATCTCATCCCGGGAAGGATCGTAGATTACTCCCACAATTACCTCACCGTTATGGGCCAAAGCGATGGATACGGAGTAGAACGGAAAACCATGTACAAAGTTCGTCGTTCCGTCCACCGGGTCCACAATCCAGAGAAACTCTTCTTCCTCAGCTTCTTTCAGTGCTTTTGCCGAAGCTTCCGGTCCTGGTTCCACGCCTTCTTCACCCAGAATGGCATGATGGGGAAAATGCGTCAGAATCAGGCGGCGGATCATCTGTTCCGCGCCTTTATCCACTTCAGTAACGAGATCCTGCGGGGAATACTTGGTTCCGGGCTCCCCCACAGTTCCGAGACGGCTCTTGATCCACTCTCCAGCTTTGGAGGCTGCATTAATGGCGACGGCAGTATAGCTTTTGCTTGTCACGACATAAGGTGTTTTTTCCTTCTCATTCAAAGCGTTCACTCTACTTTCTATATCAATCTACGAAAAATTAAAATACTTGTTAAAAGTATACGCCCCGAGGCTCGTAAAGTTTCTCGCTGCCCAGGCCCCTTTTGGCGCTACGGATGAATGATAACCGTCGACTCGTCCACCCACTCCACACCCTCTTCGTGATAGAATGCTAGTTTCTGCATCAGTTGAACCAATGCTTCATCCTTGTGCTTCGCCTCAATCATCACATCAAGGGCGGGCGTATCTGCTGCGATATGGCGCAAGAAAGTGAGCAAAGGCTCCACTTCAACACCATCAGCATGACCTCGCAGGTCCTTCTCACTCTTGGGACTGGACACGTGAATTTTGGGCGGCAACGGCTTGTCTGCCGATGAATCCGCTTGGGCAAGCGGAGATTCCCATGTCTTCAATATATCAGGCCAGAGATCCCACGGCTGTTCGCCTTCATTGTTCACCCATTGATGATGAATATCCAGCACCATGGGCAGCCCCATACGCTGACATACTGCAAGTGTCTCGGGTGCATTGAAGGTCTTGTCATCATTTTCGAGCGTCATCCGCTCCTGAATATCCCGATCCAGCTTTAGAAAATTCTCCTCAAAACGCAGCGCTGCACTAGGCTTGTCCCCGTATGCACCACCAATATGTATATTGTTCTTGGCAGTGGCATTCAGCCCCATGGCATCCAGCATACGTACATGATGACGAAGGTCGCGCATGGAGTTGCGCAGCACTTCCTCCCGAGGCGTGCTGAGTACTGTAAAATGATCCGGGTGGAAAGATACACGCATCTCGTTCGCCTTCACAAAATCGCCAATCACAGCAAAATCCTGCTTAAGCGCGGGAAACGGGTCCCAATCACTCAGATCCTCATGAGTAGCCAGCGGAATTAATTTGGAGGAGAAGCGATATACATGAATATGGCTGCCTTTATTGTGTCTGAGCAAACGTAATGTATTATGCAAATTCTCGGCTGCAATCCGTTCCAGCTTGCGAATTGCCGCTTCTCTATCATCAATTTTCTTAAAGCTGGACATGGTCATCGTCCGGGAAGGTGAAGCATTCTCCACAAGCACGGACATCGCCACATAGCCAAAACGTACGAGCATGAATTTCTTCCTCTCTATTAGGGCGGAATTCCTTCCCCGGCATATGAAGCCGGCAGACTTCCCTTCACTGTATATAACCAAGTTTTACCCTAAAAGAGTGACCATAATCGTAATTTCGACAAATCCGTCCATTCATTCCGGTCCACGTGTAACAAACTACCCCTGTGCCTGTTCACCAAAGAACATCTCGTCCGCAAGAGCGGTCTGAATGCGTGATTCTTCCTCGTTCAGTTTACGGATCAATTGCATCTCCACTTCGGTCACTTCCTGCCCCTGGAAGTTAATCTCTGCAATGGAGACTACGATTTTTACGATGGCTACCGCCACGTTATCCGGTGTGTAAGCAATGACTTTTTGTCCGGTAGGAAATACACGAAAGCCTTGTTTGACCATTTTGCCACGGCCGTATTCAAGCAATTCGAACAGCTCTTGTTCATTCTTGAATTTGCACACGGAATTGAATTCGGTCTGAAATCCCATTCATACCCCTCCTTATATTGTCGTCCTCAGGCTACACCTGTACGCCGTTCTCGTAGTTCAGCGCCTGCTTGCGGTTGTAGCGTTCCAAAGCCAGGTCAATCATGCGATCCAGAAGTTCTGCATACGATACGCCCGTCTCACGCCACAAGAGCGGATACATGCTGTAGGGGGTGAAACCAGGCATGGTGTTTACTTCATTAATAAGCAATACCCCATCGGATTTGCGAATGAAGAAGTCGGCCCGGGAGATCCCATTGCCTTCAATCGCACGGAATGCCTGCAATGCGGCCTCGCGGATGCGATCTGCTGCTTCCGGGTCAAGCGGAGCAGGGATCAGCATCTGAGACTGACCATCGATGTATTTAGCTGCATAGTCATAATATTCACCAGAGGATACAATTTCTCCTGGTACGGAAGCCATCGGTTCATCATTGCCAAGCACACTAACCTCGACTTCACGCGCCTCTACAAACTCCTCAATGACAACCTTCGTATCATAACGAAGAGCAAACTCCACTGCTGTCTTCAGTTCACCCCGGTTACGCGCTTTCGAGATCCCCACGCTGGAACCGAGATTGGCCGGCTTAATGAAACACGGATAGCCTAACTGATCCTCCACCTGCAGGATCATTTCATGTTCGGTCTGCTTCCACTGCGTAGCGTTAAAATACGTAAAGGCACATTGGTCGATTCCAGCCTGTGCGAACAGTTTCTTCATGACCACTTTGTCCATGCCACCTGCCGAAGCAAGTACGCCTGCACCAACATAAGGCATATCTGCCATCTCGAACATTCCTTGAATCGTACCATCCTCACCAAACGTACCGTGCAGCAGCGGGAACATGACGTCCATCGCCTCTTCTCCGCCATATAAACGGCCAAACAGCGCGTTCAGCGCTTCCTGGGTTCCGCCCGCCGCCTGCTCCAGCTTCAAATCTTCAATCTGCGCGAATGGCGCATGCATGACAGATCCTTTTTTCCACGTACCCTGCTTGGAGATATAAAAAGGAACCAATTCATACTTCTCATAATCAAATGCGTTCGTTACAGCAAACGCCGTTTGCAGCGACACCTCATGCTCGCCTGACTTTCCGCCGTAAACGACGCCTACTGTTAATTTATCCATACTCATGTGTAACCTCCGATTATCTGTGCAATGATGCTGTCATGCCTGCATGTTCAGCACCACTTTTATTCTGTTATCTAGACTTATTTTACACGGAACCGGATGTCCACGTCACCGAATCCCGTAAAATCTTTGACCATCAAAATTCATCTGCAATATGAAAAAGCCGATACACCGTCCGCTCGTTCCAAGCGTAAGAATCCCGGTAATCCCAGAAACGGTGGCGGCTGCTGACTGTATGTGCATTCACAAGCGGCATTCCCCCCGCATCAAAAGCGGTCACAACGGTACTGTGTTGAAACCTGCCATCCCCATCCCAGTCGTAGAGAATGACATCTCCAAGCATCAGCTGCTCGGGACGCTCCACTTCGGTTGCTGACAACCCCCAGCTGCTGCCGGATAAATAGCGCTCCAGGCTATTGGAGACCGCCCAACTGTAGCTCCACATTTCGGCGCCATTCACATAGCCTTTGTACCACCATCCTGCTTCTCTTTTACCAGTATAGTGGATGGGTGCTCCCCCTGCAAAGAGACATTGGGACACATAGTTGGTGCAGTCCACATCGAATTCCTCAAAGGCCGGATTACCCGCATTCCACCACCGATCCGCGTAGGCCACAGCAAGATCCCTGCGATACAGCTGCTGCTTTGATTTCCTACCCTGTCCCAGTACTTCCCGGTTAAGCAGCGGCCGGTTCATCGCCTGTACAAAATCAGCTTGTTGAAAAGGACGACCCTCGCCTACCGGACGACGCTCCGGCACCTCACGTTCCACACGTGCAATGGTCCAAGCTCCACCTTGCCTAAGAAAGGTCAGGCGTTCCCGCTCAATCCGGTCTTCCCGATGGGTCAAACCGTTCTTCTCATAGAACAGCCTGCTGTACAATTGCACGTCCACCACCGATTCATCTGCCCCATCCATCAGTGTCCGCACAAGCTTGGCGCTGGTCTCACTGCGAAGAGGCACGGCCCGCCGCTTGCGATACCATTGGTCCAGTCTGGCCATCCGCTCTCCCCGTTCCAGCACAAATTCCGGATCGGTTACAATCCGTTCGCTTGTCTGTGGACGGTAGTCGATCTCACAGCGATTATACTGGTTCACGTAGGTATATAAGGCACTCTTCCATTCGCGTTCCAAGCCTGTGTCCCCCTTTGGCATGAGTTATGTCCGGAATGCTCCATTGCATGAAAACTCTTTTTTATTTATATGAGAGAATTTCGGTTGTATGTGTCTGGTTCTGTTTTGAAGCCTTAATAACGGGGATAATGCGTACGGAAGAGATCACGTCCATTCCCTTTACTTGAGAACGCATTCAATGTCTAATTCGCTTGGCTGGACAGGCAAAAAGCCCTTTACGTACGGCGTTGAAAACGGTATACTTAAAACTAAAGTTACGATTATGAAATTACGTTTCACCTAATGAAACCAGTGAACAAGGACACGGAACGATGAAGGCCTGTTCTTCACCTATATGGACGTTTTCTTCATCTCACCGACACATTTTAAGGAGGTACATGTATGTCAGCCAAGAATCATTTCTCCGCGGCCCGCAGTCTTGAGGTCGGAGGCAAGTCTTATCGCTACTACAGTTTAGATGCTCTTCAGGAAGGCGGCTACGGCGACCTTTCCAAGCTTCCTTTCTCCATTAAAGTGCTGCTCGAAGCAGCTATTCGTCAATTTGACGGACGTGCAATTACCGAAGAACATGTTAAACAACTGACCGGCTGGGCAGAAGGCCGTGACAATAACAAAGAAATTCCATTTATCCCTGCACGTATCGTTCTGCAAGATTTCACCGGTGTACCGGTTGTCGTTGACCTTGCAGCAATGCGTGATACCGTGAAAAAAGCAGGCGGCGATCCCAAACAAATCAACCCACTCGTTCCCGTCGATCTCGTTATCGACCACTCCGTTATGGTTGATGCGTTCGGAACGAATGATGCACTCGACTACAACATCAAGGTTGAGTTCGAGCGTAATGAAGAGCGTTACCGTTTCTTGCGCTGGGCGCAAACGGCATTCAACAACTTCCGTGCAGTTCCACCATCCACAGGGATCGTTCACCAGGTTAACCTGGAGTACCTGGCTTCCGTGGCTGCAACCAAAACCATTGACGGCGAAACCGTTGTATTCCCGGATTCCCTCGTAGGAACGGACTCCCACACCACCATGATCAACGGACTCGGCGTTGTTGGTTGGGGTGTTGGCGGGATCGAGGCTGAAGCAGGCATGCTGGGCCAACCGCTTTATTTTGTAACACCGGACGTTATCGGTTTCAAATTAACAGGCAGCCTGAGCGAAGGTTCAACCGCAACGGATCTGGCACTCACAGTTACCCAAATGCTGCGTAAAAAAGGCGTTGTCGGCAAATTTGTTGAGTTCTACGGACCAGGTCTTTCCAATATCAGCTTGGCTGACCGTGCGACTGTTGCCAACATGGCACCAGAATACGGTGCAACAATCGGTTTCTTCCCTGTAGATAGTGAAACACTGAACTATATGCGTAATACCGGCCGTACCGACGAACAGGTGGATCTGGTTGAAGCTTATTACAAAGCTCAGAACATGTTCCGTACTGCTGATACGGTTGACCCTGAGTTTACAGATGTGATTGAACTTGACCTGGCATCTGTTGTACCAAGTCTCGCGGGACCTAAACGTCCACAGGATCGCATCGAGCTGACTCAAATGAAAGAAGGCTTCAATAGCATTATCCGCACGCCGATCGACAAAGGCGGTTATGGACTGAGCGACGAGAAAATCGCTGAGAAAGTGCCTGTGAAACACCCTGACGGTTCCGCTAGTGAACTGTCTGCTGGTGCTGTCGTTATCGCGGCAATCACAAGCTGCACTAACACATCTAACCCTAGCGTTATGGTCGGAGCGGGTCTGCTTGCGAAAAAAGCCGTTGAACGTGGTCTGACCACGCCTGGCTACGTGAAAACCAGCTTGACTCCAGGTTCCCTCGTTGTTACCGAGTATCTCCAAAAAGCAGGTCTCATTGAATACCTCGACAAACTCGGATTCAACGTAGCCGGCTACGGTTGCGCAACTTGCATCGGTAACTCTGGCCCACTGCCAGACGAAGTAAGTGAAGCAATCGCTGAGAACGACATGACGGTAGCGGCTGTATTGTCCGGTAACCGTAACTTTGAAGGTCGTGTGCACGCACAGGTCAAAGCCAACTACTTGGCTTCACCGCCGCTCGTTGTGGCGTATGCTCTTGCGGGTACCGTTAATATTGATTTTGCAACCGATCCAATCGGCTATGATACCAACAACGAACCTGTATTCCTGAAAGACCTCTGGCCTAGCTCCGAGGAAATCAAGGATACCATCGCTAGCTCGCTGAACGCACAGATGTTCCGCAACAAATACGAGAACGTATTTACAGCTAACGAACGCTGGAATACGATCCCTGTACCGGAAGGCGAATTGTATGAGTGGGATCCTAACTCCACGTACATTCAGAATCCACCATTCTTCCAGGAGCTTGGCGACAAGTTAACTGATATCGCAGATATTCGTTCCGCACGTGTCATGGCATTGCTTGCTGATTCCGTAACAACGGATCACATCTCGCCAGCGGGTAATATCGCACCATCCAGTCCGGCTGGACTGTACCTGAAAGAACATGGCGTAGAACGCAAAGACTTCAACTCCTACGGCTCCCGTCGTGGTAACCATGAAGTCATGATGCGTGGTACGTTTGCCAACATTCGTATTCGTAACCAAGTGGCTCCAGGTACTGAGGGTGGTATTACGAAATACCTGCCAACGGACGAAGAAATGTCCATCTACGATGCTTCCATGAAGTATCAGGATGAAGGACAGAACCTGATCGTTATCGCTGGTAAAGAATATGGTACAGGAAGCTCGCGTGACTGGGCGGCAAAAGGAACATTCCTGCTCGGCGTCAAAGCCGTTATCGCAGAAAGCTTCGAGCGTATTCACCGCAGTAACCTGGTGGGCATGGGCGTAATGCCATTGCAATTCCAGGAAGGTCATGGCTGGTCCAGCCTCGGTCTGAACGGTCGTGAAACGTATGACATCACAGGTCTGAGCAATGATGTGAAACCAGGTCAAGAGCTGACAGTTACCGTAACCCGTGAGGACGGCACCAAGTTCGACTTCCCTGTCATCGCTCGTCTGGACAGCATGGTGGACGTGGACTACTACCATAACGGCGGTATCCTGCAAACCGTATTGCGTCAAATGATGAAAAAATCTTAATTGCCTTTATATTTAATGCAATTAAGTTATACAGAAAAGCTCCCCGTCACGTGCGCTCTGCACGGTGACGGGGAGCTTTTTGATTTTGTTATAATCGATATATGCTTAAAAATCAATCTTCAATCCAACTTCCGAATCATCAGGTGGCTCGGGAATGCGATACACACCTCTGCAGTTCAATTTCTCGACGTTGATCCAGTCCATAAAATCATCCCCTCCGTAACTACGGACAAAAACAGCGTATTCCAACTTGCCCTCATAATTAATGGACTCTGTATATTCTGTGAACGGATGTTTCCCTTCTATACTCTGCAAAAAATCTGAAAACTCCCTTCTCCACTTATCTATTTGCTCTGCATATTGATCGGGAACATAATAATAGAAACCATCTGGCGTATAGTAAGAAATTTTCATTATCATCTTGCAGACCTCCTAGATCCTAATTGGCAGACTAAAGTTTCAGGATTTCCATACCTTCTTTTAGTTGTTCTGACACAGCCGTATAATATTCGATGCCATGGGCAAGCTCCTGTTTGGTCTTATGTACCAGATAGTAGGAATATTTTCGCATCAACTCATGATTGTTCAACTCAATCGGTAAGTTAATGATTTCAATTTCATTTGAATTAAAATGATATCGATACCCTCTCTCCGATCTTCCAACTTTCATTACCGTTTTGATGACCAGCAACTCATCACGTGAAAAGGTTTTTATCAAATCTGACCTTTTCTGTTCTAAATCACGTACAAGCTTTTCACCTTGGTGTTCACTTTCTCTTTCAGCTTCAGCAATATCACTTTCAATTTCCATGATCGCTTTCATTCTTCCTGCGAGTTGTTTAGCCAATGAATACAATATATGTCCTCCTTGTAAGGATCTAGGTAAATAGGGTTATCCTCTCTACTCTACCTTATTAGCAATTCCAATCGCAAACTGTACCATTATTTGCTCCCACTTACTTCACCCTATCTGGCACTGACGTAAAAGCTCCCCAACACGTACTTAGTACGTGTTGGGGAGCTGCTCTTATTAATATGAAAAAGGCTGTGTAATGCCTTTACACTTCCTTTTAATGTCCAATGTAATGTGAAGCTTGATCCCGGGGATTGCGTGTACGCCCCCTCCTTACACGCGACTCTGATTGGAATTATACTCTTCTCTCGCGGTGCCAGCCGCTCCACCTACGATTATGCGTTTCAGACCGATAAGCATCGTATACAGGACATAACCAATCACCCCACCAAAGGTATTCAGCATAAGATCATCCACGTCGAATATGCCCATGCCCGTCAATAGCTGTGTCACTTCAAAAGCAAAACTTAAGAGCAAGGAAAGTACAAGTACCTTTGCCCCTGACAATAGCTTGTTACCCATCAGCACTGGAATGAAGATACCCAGCGGGATAAAGGCCATGATATTACCGAGCAGATGAATTGCGGTTCCGGGACGATGTAACGACAGGCTATGCCAGTCTCTTGAAATTTCCTGAAATGGCGTCAGGTTAACGGTACGCGTATGAATCAGATCCGGCTGTTGCGCGAACGTCATAAGTTGAACTCTAACGACGTTCCAATCCATCGTATGTCCCTTGAACAGGATCAGCTTGGTCAACAGATACAGATAGATGATGAATGCCGCCACCCAAACGATCTTCATATTGAACTCTTTAGGTTTCATAATGAACCTCCGTGTATATCTTGTTGTTGTTTATTCCTCCACCGTCACGACAACTCCGTTCATGTTGTCTCCCGATATCTCATATTGACCGTGTTCAGGTACGTTAATGCTCTTCTCTTTGGATGCATCGTAATAACGCACATGATAGTGCTTGTCCCCGACTTCAGCGGAAATGCTCTTTTTCTGTTGCAGCAGATCCAAATACTGCTCCAGCACCAGGTGATTATGATACATGATGGCACTGTGCGGCAGTCCCACATACCTAAAATGCCAAGGTTCATATTGAATGCCAGTGATGTGCACTTTATCCTTCGGGTAACGTAAAATGAATCCGTATTTCCATGCATTCTTCTCCAACCAAGCTCCTTCTGGCGCTTCACTCATGGCAGCCAGGGTAGAGCCGATATCCATGGACAAGCCCAGATTATGTTCACTGTGACCCGCAGGAAGCGCATAGTCCGAACCCTTTTCCTCGTAAAGCTGCTCCTGTTTCGTAAAGTCTCGATAACCACTGCTGATGAGGAAGTAACGCACGTCATCTTTCGCTGCAGCTTCAATCATCTTCTGGAACGCTTGCGCTACGTACTTTGACAACATGATACTCTGATCCAGCAAGCCGTATCCACGAACCAGATCTTGTTGTTCAGCCAAATTCACAATGTCCGTTCTAATACCCTCCGCATGAACAGGATACTCCGAATTGACGAGCAGTAAATTCCCTTTATGTACTTGATTCTTCATATCCACGTTAATGGTTTTGGTATATCCCGCCCGATTTTCAGCCGTATTCTGAATTTGCAGATTCGCTTCTTCCTTCTGCTCAAACAATGCAGGTGACTTGGAAAAAATATATCCCAGTACAATGATACATATCAAAAATCCCCACTTCTTCATCCCTTGTTCCTCCTTTACCTCGTATTATCAAGGATAGAGAAAACTAGTTAAAAAAAAGCAGGGCAATTCTAAAGTTTTTCTTAAATTTGGCATGTAACTTCATTCTAATGCAGGTAACCGAACTTCAAATACGGTCCGTACGACATCACTCTGGGCCGAAATGGTCCCATCATGCTGCTCCACAATATTTTTGGCGATAAAAAGTCCCAGACCTGTTCCACCTTCCTGAGGTGTCCGCGCTCGATCCCCGGTATAATACATATCGAAAATATGAGGCAGATCATCTGGATGAATATGTCCCCCATAGTTCATGATTTGAATGATAACCTGTCCTGCATCACGATGCCCATGAATATCCACATAAAGGCCATCGGTACCGTGACGCGCCGCATTGATTAACAGGTTCTCAAACACGCGTGCAAGCACCTCACCATCGCCGGAGATGGTTAATTCGGAATCGATATGCAGTCGGGTGACCAGATGGTTCTTTTCAAAAACGGGGTACAGCTCTTCGTTCATCTGTCTCAGCAGCTCACTAAGATCAAGTCTCTTTTTCTCAATTGGCAACATGCCATAGTTCATTCGTGTAATCTCAAACAAATCATCAATCAGTTTCTCAAGACGCTGGGATTTGGTAAAAGCAATCGCTGTAAAGTGTCTGACCTGCTCTTCCGTCAGCTGATCATCCTTCATCAACAGATCCAGATAACCCAATACTGACGTTAGGGGTGTACGCAAATCATGCGCCAGGTTTACTACCAGCTGGTCCCTGCTGCTCTCCGCAAAATCTCCCCGCTCTACCGCTTCCTTCAGCTTCAGATTTGCCAGATTGATATCCTCTGCAATCGCGCCCAGCTCGTCCTTCGTCGAAATCTGAACACGGTGCTGGAAATCTCCACTCGCGAGTTGCCGGATACCAGTAGAGATATCTTTGAAATAGGTAACATAAGGCTTCGTAAACCAGAAGAAAAACAGTATAGCAAGGGGTATGAACAGGATAAGGAAAAAGTAAATATCCCCTATGCTTTTCATAAAGTGACGATATTCAGCTAACTGATCTTCCGCACGCACTCCGGTGTAATAGTATTGCATCAGTTTATATACCCCAAAGGTAATCGCGCCAGATGCCAGCATGCTTAGACCAAGCAACAGAATCATGGTTGTTCGAAAACTTCTGCGTTTATTCATTGAATGTGTACCCCACACCCCAGATCGTTTTGATAAACTTGTTCTTGTCTACATCTTCCCCCAGCTTCTTGCGCAGGGTCCGAATATGAACCATCACGGTATTGCCGCTCTCATAATAAGCCTCTCCCCACACTTGTTCAAAGATGCTCTCTGCACTGAACACCTGTTTGGGATGATTTGCGAGCAGATACAGGATGTCAAACTCCTTCGGTGTTAATTCGATGGGCTTGCCATAAAGGGTGACGCTATGCTGATCTGGCGAGATAATGAGGCCGCCTTTCTCCAGAATGGAACGCTGGATCGGTACAGACTGGCTGAATTGAAGTGAACGACGCAGCTGGGAATTGACCCGGGCGACCAGTTCCATCGGGTTAAATGGCTTGGTCATGTAATCGTCTGCGCCCATCACGAGCCCAGTGATTTTATCCATATCCGAGGTTTTGGCGCTTAGAAAAATAATAGGCAGGTGATACTGCTCTCGAATTTTGCGGGTTACCTCATATCCATCCATACCAGGCATCATAATATCCAAAATAGCCAAATCGATTGTTTGTGTCTGAACGGCTTGAACCGCCGCTTTCCCATCGAATGCCTTGATGATGTGATATCCTTCTTTTTGCAAGTGCAATGCAACCAGATCAGCGATCTCAACTTCATCATCTGCGATCAAAATCGTAATACGTTTCATTGCTTATTCCACTCCTATATGTGATGCTCAACAATATAACATATCTGAATCCAACTTATAAATGATTGAAGGGAATCCAATATATGAAACTGGATCGTTTATTAGCCATTGTTGTGCTGTTGATCAATCGTGGCCGGGTGCAGGCCAAGGATTTGGCGGATACGTTTGAGGTGTCCATTCGTACCATCTACCGGGATATAGACACGCTGGGTCAGGCGGGTATCCCTGTCGTCACCTATCAGGGTGCAAGCGGTGGTATTGGCCTTGCAGAAGGTTACCGGCTTGACCGAAATGTGCTGACCGACAAAGATCTGGCCTCCATTGTCACTGCGCTGCGCAGTGTCTCCACCTCCCATACGAATGTGGCACGAGACCTGTTGATGGAGAAGCTCAGCAGTATCGTGCCTGAAGCCAAAAATGAAGATTTCCAGGCCAATACCAGCCGCTTTATTGTGGATTATTCCATGTGGACCCATCCCGAAGCGCTGCAAATCAAGCTCCAGCTCATTGAACAGGGCATGGATCAACTGCGGCCCATAACCTTTACCTATTGCAGTGCCGAAGGTACCCAGACCCATAGAACGACCGATCCGCATACCCTTGTGCTCAAAAAGCATTCCTGGTACCTCTATGCGTTCTGTCACGAACGCAACGAGTTCCGTATGTTTAAGCTGGTCCGCATGCGAGACGTCGCTCTTGCCCAAGGAAACTTCGAACGCAAGCCGATTAACCTGCAGGACAGGCCTTGGCTGCAAGAGTGGGCAACTCCAGATAACAAGGTGGCCCTGAGCCTGAGATTCCATGCTCGTATCCGTCACATTGCGGAGGAATGGTTTGGCATAGAGAACGTCATGCCGGATGGTGAGGGGTATTATATGAGCCAGGTCGCATTTCCGGAGGACAACTGGCTGTACGGGTTCATTCTTGGGTTTGGCGCCGATGTCGAAGTGCTGGAGCCTCTGCATATTCGGGAAGAGATTCGTAGAATTGCTGAACAAATTGCGCAAAATTATAATGCCCCGCCTCGAACCTGACAGACAGGTGTCCAGTTCCTCCCGTTATACTTCTATTATATTCAAGCTGTACATAACGAGGAGGAATTGATTATGAACGTCACCGTATGCCAGAGCTGTGGAATGCCACTCACTACGCCTGCCCAATTCGGAACAGAAACGGATGGTACTACAACCCGCGAATACTGTATCTATTGTTATAAAGAAGGCAAGTTTGAGCAACCCGATATTACGCTTGAAGGTATGATTGAAATGTGCACCGCCATCCTGAATCAGGAAGGTATGGATGAAGAATCAGCAAAGTCAATGCTGCGCAACCAACTTCCTTTTTTGAAAAGATGGAGTACGTCTGCCTCTGAACGGAACGCGGCATTTTCGGCAGAACATTCAGCTAAATCTGTTCATCCCGGTCAGGTAGATGACAATAACTCCCTATCTGCCCAACCCGTGAAATATGTCACGCTGCCAGGAAAGCGCCTTGCGGGTATGTCCGCCAGAACAACCAATGCCATTGAAATTAGTGGCACAGGCTGTATTCAGGGACTCTGGAACAGCTACTTCGCCTCAGACTATCAGCCAGCCCCTGAAGCGGCCCGCTATGGCTGTTACGCAGACTATACGGATGGCATACATGGAGAATATACCATACTGGTGGGTCATGAGGTGGGCTCGGATGAATCGTTGCCTGAGGGGGTGGATTCCGTTGATTTGCCCCCTGCAACTTATGCAGTGTTCACCTCCAGAAAGGGACCGATGGCCGAAGTCGTGGGTGAAGCCTGGGGTGCGGTGTGGTCCTGGAAAAATCAGGGGGAACGCACGTTTACCGGAGATTTCGAATTGTATGATGAGCGGAGTCTCGATCCTGAGAACGTACAAGTGGACCTGTATATTGCTGTTCACCACGAAAAATAAGTAGAAAAGTGATCATGTTCATTTCTTGATCCAAATTAGACCGTTTCGATCGGTATCTTACCGATTGAAATTCAATCCCAGATTTATGCAAAATGCTGTTAGGCTGCCAGGTTTTCCTGGCGGCTTTTTGGTGTACTCCGTTTATCTGCCTTTCGAAAAATGCTCTAATATGCACCCGACAACCGACCATGGTACCAAGTTAGCTAGCTTGCGTCGTACCTATTCAACCAGATAATAGGTCTTAATTTCGACACCATTGGCATTCCCAAAACTGGGTCTATTCACTTAACAACAGCTTCTATCCTCCCATACGAAACCTCACATATGCGGTCCTTTCCTCCTGAATTTCCTTAAAAACGTTTACATCTCCTGAATACGGGGTAAAATCACTACAACCCAATTGGAATTACACCTTAAGTTGCCTATTTCTTCTAACAAGTCACATATACCTATTTGCGTAACAGGGACGATAACCAGTCGGAATACATAACCTATTTATTAATCACATATGCATATTCGAAAATGCATTTAAGGAGGAACCAAGATGATCCGCATGCCTATTCAGCAAATGATCCCGTACCACCACCAATATCCGCGCAACACGGCGACCGTTGCTCCTAAAAAGGAGAATGAGAACACTCAAGGTCTATCCTTTCATGAAATTTTACAGCAAAAAATGGCTAAAAAGAACGCTTCTCCTTCCTTGCGATAAATGAAATGATAAGCAAAATGAGAATCGCTTGCGTGGCTGCACCGTTCTTCTGCGAAGTTGTAGATGAACGGTTATTCGCGTTTTCCCGCTAAATGTTATTACCTCAGTATTTTACTTATGTACAGTCTATTGTTACATCCCTATAAACCTCTATAATGGGTTAAACATCTGCGACACTTTATTGAATCAACATCCATTTCAGGGGGCAAATATGATGATGACTATCGGCTGTTTTCACGCTCACTATTCCAACATTGCATTGATTGAAGAAGCACTCGCTCCTTATGAGGTTGAACTCGTACACTATGTCGATCCGGGTCTGGATCGCCTCAAACATGATGCTGATTTCACAGAGGCAATGACGCATGAGAAAGTATCCCAAACGCTGCAATGGATCGCACACTGTCACGCAGATACCATACTCGTCACCTGTACCCTGTTTGCGGCCGTACTTGAGCAGGAGGCACAACATATTCCCGTCCCGGTGATTGGCATCGATGATCCATTACTTCAGGAAATGAAACGAGTACCGGGGAAATACATATTGGCGTTTACCAACCCTGCAACAGTTGAAGGAACGCTGGCACGGGTGAATCAGGCTTTGCAGCAGGATGATGAGAATGGACAGCGAAACGGGATTGACACTGTAGAAGCTGAAGCGGTATTGATCCCGGGTACATTCTAGTTAATTATGCGAGGCGATAAGGAAGGTTATCTTGCGGAAGTGAGTGCTGGATTGCAGCAGATTGCTGAGCAGTCCCCGGGAAGCACGTTAGTAGCTGCTCAACTGTCCATGGCTCCCGCAGCAGCACGAGTTACAGCAGCTACCGGCATGTTGATCTTTAGCCCGCTGGCATCGCTTTCGACTTATTTGGAGAAGAAGTTGAGCATAGTTCGGCGTTAATGTTGAGCGGTGAGCGGTAAGTGTTTTTTGAGCGGTGCGTCGATATTTGAAAGTGATTTTCCAGACTGCTTATATCGGTAACGTCACGCCAAAGATGAATCAGTGATGCGACATCTCATCTGAAGAACTTGTTCCAGAAGTTCTCTTGCTCTAGATTGGAGCAAAGGCTCTAACGAACCCAGCGCGTCTTATTATCAGAATTATCGTGATCTGCTAAGTTTAACGAATCTCAGCCACGCTATTGGGGTCCAGACATGCGATTTCAGTACAGCAGGACATGCATTTCAAGAAATAACGTCTCTATGATTCGTTAAATCGCAGACCTGTGGAAATTACGGCAAATAGCGTGTGCTCGGTTCGTTAGGGGCTGAGCTACTCTTTCAACGACGTAATCATGTTCACAATGTTAATTATTGCGCTCCTCACATACATAGACCGTAAAAAGAAGTGACCCGCACAGGTTGACGGCCTGACGGGTCACTTCGTCTGAACTAAATAGGTTGTTTCGTACTTCTTGTCCTCTTAGATTAAGTGTGCACACCACATACCGGGTTAAAGCCGCTCTTCTCCACGATCACGGAGAGGAACGGCTTTTCACCATATCAGGCTGCCCAGATTGCGTTGTAACAACGCTTAGGAGCGTGTTCGGTATTCCTCAGCCTTTTCCTGCATGCCAGCAGCCAGGGCCTCATTCTCGGACAATCCTTTGTCCGCGGCAAAAGCACGAATATCCTGCGTAATGCGCATGCTGCAGAATTTAGGCCCACACATGGAGCAAAAATGGGCCTCCTTGGCCCCTTCAGCCGGGAGTGTCTCATCGTGATATGATAGCGCCCGTTCCGGATCCAGCGACAGGTTGAACTGATCCCGCCAGCGGAACTCGAACCGTGCTTTGGACAGCGCATCGTCCCGTCGCTGGGCACGCGGATGACCTTTCGCCAGATCGGCAGCATGTGCAGCGATCTTGTAGGCGATAACCCCTTCCCGCACGTCATCCTTATTGGGTAGGCCCAGATGTTCTTTTGGCGTAACATAACAGAGCATCGACGTACCGAACCAGCCGATCATCGCTGCTCCAATTGCTGAGGTAATATGGTCATATCCCGGTGCAATATCGGTCGTCAACGGTCCCAACGTATAGAACGGCGCTTCTTTGCAAATCTCCATTTGCAGATCGACATTCTCCTTGATCTTGTGCATCGGCACATGTCCCGGACCTTCGATCATCACCTGCACATCATGCTTCCAGGCGATTTGCGTCAGTTCACCAAGCGTAGCCAGTTCCGCCATCTGGGCTTCATCATTGGCATCGTAGATGCTTCCTGGGCGCAGCCCGTCTCCAAGAGAGAACGCCACGTCATACCTTTTCATAATCTCACAGATTTCTTCAAAATGGGTATACAGAAAATTCTCCTGATGATGCGCAAGGCACCATGCCGCCATAATAGACCCGCCCCGTGACACAATGCCCGTCATGCGTTTGGCGGTCATCGGGATATAACGCAGCAGCACGCCTGCATGGATCGTAAAGTAATCCACGCCCTGCTCTGCCTGCTCAATGAGTGTGTCACGATACAACTCCCAGGTCAGTGCTTCGGCTTCACCATTGACCTTCTCCAGCGCCTG
The DNA here is from genome assembly GCF_030433635.1 of Paenibacillus vandeheii. Lineage (NCBI taxonomy): Bacteria > Bacillati > Bacillota > Bacilli > Caryophanales > Paenibacillaceae > Paenibacillus > Paenibacillus vandeheii. Next base: position 369,560 of record NZ_JAROCD010000007.1, on the reverse strand, counting down.
ATAGAGCGGCACCGTTCCGATCGGTACCGGAGAATTGCGAATGATCCATTCCCGAGTCGTATGAATGTCCTTGCCTGTGGAAAGATCCATCACCGTATCCGACCCCCAGCGTACCGCCCAGGTCATCTTCTCCACCTCTTCCTCGATAGAGGACGATACGGCAGAGTTTCCGATGTTCGCATTAATCTTCACATGAAAATGACGCCCGATCAGCATCGGCTCGCTCTCCGGGTGATTGATGTTCGACGGAAGGATCGCCCTGCCACTCGCCAGCTCCTGTCGCACAAACTCCGGCTCCACGCTTTCACGAATGGCGGCGAACTCCATTTCCGGTGTGATGATTCCCTGTCGTGCATAATGCATCTGGGTCACGCTGCGCCCAGCTATTCCTCGCAAGGGTTGACCACGCAACCCTGGATACTCCTCGGCTCCAGCTCGCTTCCCTCCTGGCTTCAGACCGTTATCTTCCGGCTTTACCGTCCGTCCCCGGTAAGCTTCAACATCTTCACGCTCCGTAATCCAGCGTGTACGCAGCGCTGGCAGACCCGCCCGGATATCGGCATGAAATCCGGGATCGGTCATCGGCCCGCTCGTATCGTAGACACGCAGCGGTTCGTTATGCTCCACTCCTTGGGGAGTATTCGTGTCATGAAGGGCAATTTCACGCTCCGGTACAGCAATGTCCGGTCGAGAGCCATAAATGTAAACTTTGCGGCTGCCCGGGAAGGGCTGAACCCGTCCTGTTGTCCCTTTTTCCTTTGCCAACTGCTGATCCTGCTCGTCCTGTCCCATCGTTCTGTTCCCTTTACTCATCGCTCTTGTCTCCTCCTCATTGGTGATCGTCTGGATTAAAATGCTTGCGCACTTGTCCCGAATCATCCACAACATAGATAAAGAAAGAGCGACCATACGACAGAAAGCAGGGACATCACATTTAGTAATACGTAGGCAGTCAATGCAAATGAACTCTATCCCAGAAGCTTGGCAGATGCTCCCGGGTACTTTGCCCAAAAGCAGTTCTGGCAGCTTCTTCCGCCTGTTTACTGTATAAAAAAAGCCGGTTCCCAAGGGAACCGGCTTATGTCCATCACCAATAACGCACCTTATAAAGGCTCCATAGCGGAGCCCATCCATAGGCCACATCATGTGGTGTTCGTGGTCGTATCGCCGATTACTTCCCTACGCTGGTATGATCCAGATCAGGTGCAAAGGGTCCGGAATCTCATGCGATTCCGTCTCAGTCCGGACAATTCGGACTCCCCCAGTAACGTTAACAAGTTGCAGCATCTAAGCCGCAAATGCATATTCAATTATGCTGGCCCCGTTGGGCCGTCCATTACAGAGTAGCGCAACCGAATCATAAAAACAACCTTTATATTCAAGAAAATAAAATCAGGATAACATAAGCCCCATCTGGGTGGCCGCTTCCTTCAACACAGGTGCATATTCATGCAACGTCTCCTGTGAGAGACGACTGACAGGCCCGGATACCGACAGGGCAGCAGCGATGTTGCCTCTTCGATCCATGATAGGTACAGATACTGCCGCAGCTCCCGGCTCACGCTCCTCATAACTTGTGGCGTAACCGTTCTCCACAATATCCATCATCTGTGCCAAGTATACTTTGGGATCAATAAACACCGGCCACTCCGGTCCGTTCATCAGCTCTTCCCGGTCCTCTTCGGTTGCAAACGCCATGAGCACCTTGCTGGATGCCCCTACAGACAACGGAAGTCTGACCCCAACCGGTGCCACCCGGCGAATCGCCTGATCACTCTGCACGGCTTGAATCCGAATCCGCTCACTGCCATCACGCAGATACAAGCTCACGGTTTCGCCCAGTCGATCTCTCAGCCGCTCCATCGCAGGAAGGAGCAGAATGGCCGGATCATCACTGCGAGACATGTGGGCAGACAGCTCCCAGATGCGTATGCCGAGTCGATACTTCTCGGTTGCTGCATCCCGGATCACGAACCCTTTCTCCTCCAAAGTAGCCATCAGACGATGGACTGTACTTTTATGCAGACCGATCTGAGTGGCAATTTCAGTGAGTCCCAGATCACTGCGCGTTGTAAAACACAATAATATATCCAGCGCCCGTTCTACAGCCCGGACGGTTAACTTTCGGTCTTCCATGGCATATTGCCCTCCTCATGTTTCATCACATGAAACTTGGTTACATAAATTATATGAGAAACGGTCTCATCTGTAAACTAAAAAGCGCCAATTGGAATAGGGATAATTGTAAATATTTTCTTTTTATAAATATAAATCCCCTGCAATTTGCACCCTCAGGAAATGTTAACCATATATCTTCAGAACTATATAACAATTGCGTAACAAATGGCTCCAATCAATTGACTTTGACTATATTGGAACATACGATAAAGATATATTAAATTAAGATTTTGCTTCATACGTAGTCAGTACAATCATTTATCCGCTCTGTTCGTCTCGTTGTTATCTTCATTTGATTTTTTAAAGGAGGGGCAATCATGTATCCGACATCCCAGAGCGAAGCCCCGCTGCAAACGAAAGTGTCAGATCTGCCTTCTTCGTTATCACCGAGGCTGATCCGGTTCAAACATATTGTCGTGGCGTTGCTGCTCTCCGTTGTATTTTTTCTGCTCTTTTGTTTCATTGCACTACACGGTTATATTGCTTGGGTATTATCCAATCCAACGGTAGCGCCTGTCTTCTCTAATCCCATGCAGGCCAAGAACATGAAGTATCAAGACATCACGTTTCCAGCAGCAGACGGCAGTCGAACGATGCAGGGTTGGTATATCCCGGCTGACGATAATGCAAATAAAACCATCATATTCAGCCATGGATATGGTGCAAATCGTGAAGAAACCTGGGTACCGATGTATGACCTGGCCCATTATGCTCACCAACTCGGCTTCAATGTGGTCATGTTCGATTACGGCTTCGCTTCACAGGTGAACAAAGCCGTCGCCACAGGCGGCAAAGCCGAATCCCAGCAGCTGCTTGGCGCAATCCAGTTTGCGAAGCAGCGCGGAGCTCAGGAGCTTGTTGTATGGGGCTTCTCCATGGGTGCAGGTACAGCCCTCCAGACTGGGCTGATTACCAAAGATGTGGATGCGATGATTCTGGACAGCACGTTCCTGCTTGAGCCGGATACACTGTACCATAACATCCATAATCAGATTGATCTGCCGCGTCAGCCTACGCTGCAGATTATGAATCTGCTGTTCCCAATTCTGAACGGGACCGGATTGCAGCAGATTCCGTATCAGGAAGTGAAAAAGGAAGATTATCCGTTCCCTATTTTCTTCATCCATGGTACCGAGGATGAGAAAGCTCCTTACCCGATTGCGGAGCTGCTCGCTGCCAACCAGACCAATCCGTATTCCGATGAATGGATTGTGGATGGTGCGCATCATGAGCTGATCTTCCGGGAGCATCCGAAGGAGTACCTGCGCCGCGTCTCTACATTCCTGAGTCATGTGACAAAGACGAGCAGCGATGATGTGGATAATACCAATAATGGAGAATCGTGATGATTCGGTAATTCAAGAGCCCTTAGGGGCTCTTTTTTTTATGTACACATAGGACAACATGCCGGGAGAATATACTCTTGGGACGTAATTAAAGACAGCTCTAGCTTGTGTATTACAAAATTGAGCGAACCGGGGGGTCCAATTTCATTTCTGCTGCTGGATCTAGATTTTAATTCATTTGAACGGAGGTTTACCACTTATGAATTGGTATGGATATGGACATCTGCTGCCTCTGCGGGTACTTGAAGAAGTTCGTTTCTGGAAAGAGCAAGAAAAGGAACATACGATTATCATCCGTGCATTGATTCCTGATCTTGAACCCTCATATGTCCAATGGCTTGCGGAATGGGAAGCCATCTTTGAGAACAGCGAAAGAGTCGCGAATCAGTTGTTGAAGCAAGTACTGCCGGGAACCCAGCCTCCTGCCCCCTACATCATCCGCTGTATTGAACAGCTCGTGGCTGAAGCCTGCGCACAATCGCGAGAGTTCATTAGACAGCTATATGTCCTGTTGGAGCAAAGCACTGCTGTTCAGTCTGTCCCGCTTGCCAAAATGGTTATTCTGCATTTCATTCGCGAATCCGAGTATTTCCTGGGGGTACTTGAAACGCTGAAACAACATGGAGCTATGCGAGATTCGGTGTCTGATTCTACTTTTTCACTGGAACATATTCTTCAAACCTCGGGGCAACCGGCTGATCCCAACCTACACGTTGCCTCCACGTCCGTGTCTGGACAGTCCCATCGTGAAGCTGTAGAAAATCCGTCTTCGGCTGCGGGAAAAGTCAACACCCCCCATCCATCCGTACAGGCGCAGTCTTCAGCTGCTGTTCAGTCTCCCAATGCAAACGAAGAGGGCACACCCAACTCTAACGCAGCGGGGGTCAAGGAGAAACCTGTGCCTATTGGCGGACACACATTGCCACCCTTACCTTATGCCTACAATGCGCTGGAGCCACATATTGACGAGATGACCATGCGCATACATCATGACAAGCACCATCAATCCTACGTCGACGGACTGAACACCGCGGAGAAAAAGCTGGCAGAATCGCGGAAAAAGAATAATTTCGAACTCGTCAAACATTGGGAACGAGAACTCGCGTTTAATGGTGCAGGCCATTACCTGCATACGATCTTCTGGACGATCATGAATCCCAAAGGTGGAGGCAAGCCTTCCGGCATGCTCGCTGAACAGATCAAGCGGGATTTCGGCAGCTATGAAGCGTTCAAGAATCAATTCACCGAAGCCGCGAACAAAGTGGAAGGCAGCGGCTGGTCCATGCTGGTCTGGAGCCCACGGGCACACAGATTGGAAATTTTGCAGGCGGAGAAACACCAGAACTTATCCCAGTCCGACATTGTGCCTCTCCTGCCGCTTGATGTATGGGAACACGCCTACTATCTGAAACATCAGAATGAACGCAAAAAATATATCGAGGACTGGTGGAAGGTTGTGTACTGGCCAGCTGTGGCCGAACGTTACGAAACTGCACGCAAGCTGTTATGGCCGCCTTATTAGGATTCTCGGGCTAAGCATAGCATCGGGGGAGTACTCTGGAGCGCATTGAATCTATCGTGCAATATGTTGATGTAAAAAAAGAGATATCTCCAGCCGAATGACTGAAAGATATCTCTTTGAGTTTGAATACAACTATTTACTTGCGGATAGAAGCTGCCTCAATCGCTTCAGAAGCCCAATGTGTGGCAGGTACATCCGACCACTGTCCTGCCGCATTCGTTTCAGCTTGAAGTCCAATCAGCTTATTCAGCATTGTAACAGCTTCAGCGCGGGTTATCGGCTGACTTGGACGGAACGTGCCATCCTTGTATCCGGTAACTACTCCCGCCGAACTTAATTGTTCTACTGCTTGTTGCGCCCAATGCTCGTTCACATCGGTAAATGCTGTCGGCGCAGTAGTCATCTGATTAGATGTTAATAACGGCTGTAACACGACAGCCATTTCCGCGCGGGTAATCGCTTGATCCGGCTTAAAGCTGCCATCTGTATAGCCTTGAACAGAACCGGATTGGGCTGCTGCTGATATAGCCGCCTGTGCCCAGTGGCTGGATGTAACATCTGTAAATTCATGACTTCCCTCAAGAGTAGATGTTCCCAGAATACGCGTGATTAATGTTGCCATTTCCGCACGAGTTACATTACGCTCTGGTCGGAAGCTGCCATCCGTATACCCCTGAATATAAGGTTGTGCTTTCAAGGTGTTGTCTGTCCAGCCTTTGACCTTAACAATGGAGAATGTACTGAATTTGTTTACTTCAATCTCGACGCCTTGCTGATTGTCACCGTTTAGGGTAACCCGTTTGCCGTGAACAAGCTCCTTCGTTCCATCACTATGCTCAATATATACACCTAGCTCCTCAGACTTCACACCTGCAACCTGATTAGCATCTAAAGGCAATATGAGCGTAACAGGTCTGCTCTGTAGATTCGTTTCGATCGTCATTGGACGTCCAATGATCTGGATATCTGTTGTGCCTACGAATTGGATGATCGACTCATTCGCCTGTGCTCTCGTTTGGATCTCTAAACGTTGGGATTCCTTCTTCACCGGTACAAGACGGAAATAAATATCATCTGTGCGTCCGTTTAAGGAACTCGCCGGAATGGTAATCTTCACATTAGGATTGGAAATAACCAGATCCACTCCTTGCTCAGCCAGCATTGCTGACGATTGTGGAGAGAGCTTCAGATCCCACTGTGATACTTCATCTTTTGCGTCTGGAATCAAGACAACCGCTGTGCGGGAGCCTGTCTGTTTCAACTGGTCGATAATGGTTTGCGTTTTGCTCTGATCAAGAAGAAGTTCATCCTTAACCGTACCATCTGTTCCTCGAGTACGATTAATCTCCAAGGAAGCTATGGTTGAAGCCTGATCTCCATTCTCCACATTTACTTTGATAACTTCTCTCTGTGGAGTTGGTGGAGTTGTTGGCGTTACAGGAGTAGGAGTAATAACTCCCCCACTTCCCCCATTACCTGGCGTTTCTGGATTGGATGGAGTTATGTTAATCTTCACTGAATTAGAAATTCCATATTCGGATACGCCATCTTCATATACAGCTCTAACAGCGAAAATATATTTTCCGCCTTCTCTAAGATCATTAATTTCCCAACTACTATTCAAAATATTAGAAGTAACAAGTACCCATTGTGAAGGGTCTACTGGTGCTGATGAACCTTCGTACATATAGACCGAAGCTAATCCGTTCATGATTGGATCCCAAGTTAACGTAACCTTTTTCTCACCTTTTGTTGCCACTACATGCTGTGGTACAGGAAAGTTCGGGTCTGGGTCTGGACTCGGGATCACAACGTTAGATGCAACATAATCTGAATTTTCTTCATCGGAAGTATACGATCTAACTGCAAATATATAGGACTGCCCATTTGTCAGATCACTGATATGTCCATCACTGTAACTGTCCGTCACATCTGTCCACAGATCGGGATCCTCAGGCGCTGCTGTTCCTTGGTACATATACACGCGATAATCTAATTCTGGCTCTGTAGTCCATTCAATGGCAACCTGACCATCACCAGGTGTAGCCACTAAGTTTTTTGGAAGAGGAGTTGAGTTTGCAAGTGTTGAATATCCCCGATCTCCCATGTTCTTGAGCTGACCATTCTTATCTTCTACCGCCAGGAACACTCGGTACCAAGTGTTCTCGTCCAATCCTGTGAACAAGAACGATTTTTCTTCATTAGCTTCTAGATCAACATAAGATAGATTAGCTAAGGCATGTAATTTAGTATCTTCTTCCGACTGTCCTACGATTTCCTGATCAAACAATTGATTGTCATAATAAAATCTACCAGCTTCATTAAGCTTCACCGTAACTTTAGATGTGGACTGAGTAACTGTTCCGTACATAGGATATGGATACAGATAACCTATTGTAGGATCGGGCAGTGGTGGAGTCGGTGCATTCATAAGCTTGGATGAACGCAATATCGGATACCCATCATTGATGCCTTGTCGAAGTGTCCAAACTTCATCGAAATCCCATCCGCTGTAATTGGATTGTTGTTTCATCTGTTCGGTAAGAACTCCCAATGCGTAGATCGAATTGCTCTGCTGGCTAGTATTACTTTTGTTCAAATCATAATAATTACTGGACAAGCTTACTTCACCTTCTGGATCATCAAAAGAACCTATGACTGACCCAATGGTCTGTTCATCAATCGGTGATGATGAATGATCAGGAACAGTGATATCCATAGACGCAGCCATATAATTATTTTGAATATTGATTTTTGCGGAGGCTGTTTCTCCATTTTTTTTCACTTCACCAATCAGTCCGCCAATGGCTTCAGCAGAAAAATCATTATACCCTGTAGCATTAGATCTCACTGAACCAACCACATAGTTATCCGCAACGGTTTGGCCAAGTTCATAATTAAGTTGGCCAATCAAGCCGCCTACCTGGTAGTTACCCGTCACCTGTCCTGAAGCGTAGCTCTGACGAATGAAATTATCATTCGACTCTCCGATTAGTCCACCTATAGCCTCATAACCACTCACTGTACCCTCAGCAGCATTTGCAATGAACGTGCTTTTATTACTTTCTCCAACAAGTCCCCCGAGTGAGTCGCCATCCTCACCTAAGGCGATTACCGCGACATTAGTGCTGTTATTTATATATTCACTTTCGTCCGATAAACCTGAAATACCGCCTACTCTCATATTCCCTTGTATATTTCCACTGATGTGGACCCCTTCAATGCGCGACTCTATACTCCGTCCGGCAAGTCCGCCTACGATCACATTTCCTTTTATAGAGACATCGTTTAATATAAGATTTTTAACCTCAGCACCTTGTAATACAGAGAACAGCCCCACATCGTTCTGATTCTCATCCGTCGTTTTCAAACCGGAAATCGAGTAACCATTCCCATCGAACTTGCCTGTAAAAGGTATACGTTCACCTTCTACTTCATCGGCAATCGGTGACCAAGATCCCCCATTCAAATACGTACTCATCACTGCTTCAGTAATATCATTCTTCAGCTTGTAATTACCGTTTAAATCTTCTCTCACACAAGCTAGTTCTTCAGGCGTACTAATGAGCTTCCACTCAACATCATCAGAATCCTTTTCCGTCAGGTCATAGCAACTCTTGGCCTGTACGACACCTTGTTGAAATACGACTGGCAGCATGCCGAAGACCATAAGGAATGTTAGTATCACAATCCCTATTCGTCTCAGGAGCCTGGAGCGCTTCTGGTGATCCTTTTTTCGCATGTTCGAATCTTCCCTTCTCTATCTGTTGTAGGAAGATTATACCTATCAGCTCTGAACGGATTCTGAACATTTATCGGCATTTTTCGTGAAAACATGCCTTTTCTCGCATTTTCGCAAAAAACTTTCAAATGAGCATGTTTCTTCCCGTGCAATTGTTGTTCAGCGGGGCGCGCCTGAATCGAATAATCCAAATGCAGATAAAAAAAAGCAAGCCTCTATACTAGAGACTTGCTTATCATTTGAGGCCCACTATACAGAGCGTTTACCTTAAGAGGCGCAACCCTCACAGGCAACATAATTGTCGCCAACCTGTTTGCTAATCGCGATCAGATCGCCCAGCTTGATATCTTCCTCACCTGTAAATTCAAGATCAGCGATACGTGCAATGATCAGAGCAGCTGCTTCTTCTTTGCTTGTTGCCATTTGACTGAACTCAGACTTTTCGCCTGTGGAAATGACCTCATATAAATACGTATATCTTAATGTTTCCATGTAGACACTCTCCTTCCGAAATCACATCATATCATCTCTATTACCCAATTCCAAGTCCAAGCTTCTGAACCTAATCATAACGCAGCTTCATCTGCTCAGCCGTCCGTCTGACAGCTTCCTGATCCACGGTCAACACTCGGCTTGTCTCCGCCAGGGGAAAACGCTGACGCAGTGTGCGTACCAGCGAAGCGGTATACGCCGCAGCAGAAGGGACACCTGCCAGCTCCTGCAAACTGGCCATCGTTCCGGGCCGAACATCTGGATACCCTTCGTTGGCACCGTCTGCTGCGTCCTGATAGAACTGACGCACATCTGCTGCCAGTTGATCTCCTTGTCCCTCCACGATGATAAAGGCAGTAATAATATAAGCCTTGGCCTGTCTGCGCTGGGCAATACCACAGAATTTCAGTCCACCCACACTGACATCATAATCGCCAGGACAGAAAGCACCCTCGATCTCCCCCGTACGTGCCTGACTCGACCATGGGGTTAGCGATTCAGCGATCAATGAGGCCATCTCCCGGAAATCGTCGTGAATATTAATGGCACGTCCCGGGTTAGGCAAAATTAAAGACACGTTAACCACCCCTGGATTCAGGGGAACTGCTGCACCACCGGATGGACGAACACAGACCGCTGTGCCTTGGCTTCTCATGCGTTCCATGGCTTCTACGGCCTGTGGCAACCTCCTGTCTCGCAGTCCCGCTACAAAGGCATCTGGATGTCGCCAAATGTGAGCAACAGGCAACTGACCTTCACCCACTCGGCGGCACATGACTTCTTCCCAGGCAAATGCTTCAAGCACACTGCTCCCGTGCCGCAGCAGCGGGGTCTCCCAAATCTGTAGACGCAAGGAATGATTCAGCTGTATCTGCTGCTCTGCTCCCGGCGATCCGGGATGATCTGAATTGGACGGTACACTCATATAAGATAGCCTCCGACTAAACTAATCTGGATGAATTAAAGTAATTGCGTGATCCTTATGTATCCTCTTGTGTGAATGCAAAAGTAATATATAAATAAGCCGGTTCCCCAGGGAACACGGCTCATTTATGAAAGCTTCCATTGGCACAAGCATCATTCTTCCATTTCAGATCCAGCCAAATTGCCGAACGTAACCAACATGATGGCGCCAAAGGATTTAAATGCTTCCGGCTTGTCCAGCAAGTGGAACAAGCCAATCTTAATCTTTCACCAGCGACAGGAACTCGGCACGCTGTGCCGGATTGTCACGGAAAGAACCACGTACAGCAGACGTCACCGTCTTGCTGCCAGGCTTCTTCACGCCGCGGGAACACATGCACAAGTGCTCGCCTTCCACCACGACCATGACACCATTCGGCTCTACCGCTTCAGTCAGAATATCAGCAATCTGTGAGGTAATGCGCTCCTGAACCTGCAGGCGGCGGGTAACCGCCTCCACCAGACGGGCCATTTTGCTCAGTCCCACAATCTTGCCGCTCGGTACATATCCAATGTGCACCTTGCCGAAGAAAGGCGCCATATGGTGTTCACATTGGCTGTAATAGACAATGTCCTTCACTATGACCAGTTCTTCATGATTCTCGTCAAACGTAACCCCAAGTACATCGCGCGGGTCCACTTCATACCCGCCAAAAATCTCTTCATACATCCGGGTTACGCGTGCAGGCGTTTCCAGCAGCCCTTCACGCGTACTATCCTCACCGATCAATTTCAGGATCTGCTCAACGTGATACTCGATCTTCTCCCGATTGTCGGATACTTTTGAATTCAAATAATCTTTAACGCCAGCCACTGCCGAACGCCTCCTTTCGAACCACATGCTGTAAGCAGTCATTCACTTCAGCATTATGCATAATTCGATTCTAACCGCTCCCGGGTATATTATATAGACGAATAAAACCATTTCGATCTACACATTCATGATTGGAAGTCGCTTTTTTGATTTATGCAAAATGCTCACTCACAGCTATTATTTTCGGCGGCCCGAGTTTTTACGCGCAGGATGTTGCCCCGGCTGAGGCATCTTCGCGCCAGGCTGCTGGTTCTTCATCATCTGCTGGGCGCGCTGCATTTGCTTGCCATTCAGGTTGTAACCCATTTGCTTCGCCATCTTCTGGAGCATATCGGGATCACTTTGCATTTTCTCAAGCTGTTTCCGCAAGTAGTATACCCCAATGAAAAATCCTCCGACCAGACCAACAATCAATGTAATAATCGGTATTGCTATTGCCATCTCTTAGACACCTCTGTATGCAATCTAAAAAGCCTGATGATCCGTGTCAGCACATGATGTTGAACGCTCACGATGCAAACATGACACGTACCGGATTTCCTGAAAGTTATCATAGCATTTCCGCACGCCTTGAGCAAACGGATTTTCCAGCTAACTGCCGAATTTAACATCCAGGAAACAGATCGAAAACATTCAGTAAATCTCTCAGCAACATCCGTTTAAGTTACATCAGGACCGCCTCTATGAAAACGGTTGTATGCTGAGCCAAGTCCACTTCTATCACATCCAGATCATAACGTGTACTGCCTCGTGCAACCCGGATGACTGGCCTGCCGGGCAATCCCCGGTGCTGACGTACAATGACTCCGGTCTCCCTGGTAGACAATCGAACTGCTGTTCCATTCGGATAAACGGACACACTCCGGTTGAATTCGATCAGAATATCTCGATCCAGCTTCGTGCCAGACATCGCCATCATTTCTTCGCAGGCCTCATGTGGCAGCATACTTCGACCCGAAAGGCCATTGATCAGATTATCATACGTGTTAGCTGCACTGACGATTCTGGCGAACAGATGAATGTCCTTTCCCTTGATACTTCTCGGCAGTCCTGTACCATCTACATGCTCATGATGCTGCAATGCCGTATGTGCCACAAGCAGATTAAACTCCCGTTTGGACTTGATCAACTCGAACCCTTTCCACGTGTGATGCAGAGAAGAATTCGCTGCTGAACCGCTGCCGGGTGGCCCCTCCACTTTGCCGATGTCATGCAATAGGGCTCCGACAGCCAGATCCTTGAGCTGCGCATAGTTAAGCCCCAGATTCAGACCAATGACAGAAGACAGCAAACATACATTCATGGCGTGAACATACTGTGCGTTATCTTTGGTCCGAATATCTGTGAGCTGGACAAGCAATTCACGCCCGTTCAGAACATCGTTCAACAATTTATCTATGCTGATGGCGACCTTCTTCGGGCTCCAGTCCTTCCCGGAACGAATAGATTCAAGCGTGACACTCATTTCATTAATTACTGCCTTTTTCGTGGCTTCATCCAGAATGTCTTCTGTATCCACATCTTTATACGCTTCATCCTGGATGTACAGCATGGTCACGCCAATACGCTTCAGCGTATTAACCATAAATACGGTAAGCTGGACTCCGGCAGACAGCAATACCGTGCCGTTGCCGGAATATATGGTTTTACCCAGAAACTCCCCCGCCTCCACGCTCTCCACGTTAACATACTTCATGAACGTCCCCCGCTCTTACGATTGCTGCTCCAATGTGAGCAATTGCTCTTTGGTTTGCAGACCGCCTACATAACCCACCAGGGTTCCGTCTTTACCGCTGATGCGGTGACAGGGAATCATAATCGGAATCGGATTTTTGCTAATCGCATCCAGAACTGCTCGAACAGCTTTGGGCCTGCCGATGATTTCCGCAACCTGTTGGTGTGTTGAGGCCTCTCCATAAGATATATCGGACAGGACTTGCCATACTTGTAGCTGGAATGGTGTTCCAAACAAATCGAGCTTCAGTTCAAACGCTTTTCGTTCTCCTGCAAAATACTGCTTCAACTGCTGTGCAGCTTCACTCAGCTTCTCTTCATTTTTCTCATATCGATATTCCCCAATCCAGGTACGGGCCCATTGTTGCAGATGCGCCTCGCGCACATGGAAAGCACCAAAATCAATGTGACACAGCCCCTTTTCCGTAGCACAAAGCGTAAGTGTTCCGATCGGTGTCAGTACCTCATCGTAATATACGGGTGTACCATGCAGACCTGTTACGGCTGACGGTTTCCATGCTGCAGCTTCCGGTTTGACAGGCTCTGTCGTCTGTCCGTTCTCCTGTTTGGGTGCCTCATCCGTTACCTGATTTGGCTGTTGCCCATTCAATTGGTTAAGCTGATTATTCTGTTCCTTCTGATCCTCAGGCTTATTGTTGCTCGATTGTTCTGCCTGAGGCTTATCGGGTAAGGTCGCGGACGAACTCAGTCGTTCCTTGGCCTTCTGCAGCATGCTTAGCACGTTCCCATCTTGTTCGTTAGCGGCAGCTTCCCCAATAGCTCTCATTGCGTCTTCTCCTCCAATTCTGCTCAGCGCCCAGGCTGCAGTTCCCCGCAGCTCGGGACGCGGATCACGCTTCAGTACCTCCGTTAGTTTCGGTACAGCGGTTTTGTCTTTGAAATTGCCCAGGGCAATTACGGCGTTGCGCTGGATTGGCTTCTTGCCCCGCCAAGCGGCGGAGCTTTGGCCAAAGCGCTCTTTGAATTCACGGTTACCGATGTCGAGCAGCGGTATCAGCAAAGGTTTTACAATCTCCGGATCGGGATGAAACTCGGGATGGTGGTCCCAGTTTTTACCCCGATTCTTCGGGCAAACAATCTGACAGGTATCACAACCGTACAGGCGATTGCCAATTTTCAGCATAAACTCTTCATCCACGAAGCCTTTCGTCTGGGTCACAAACGAAATACAGCGCTGTGCATTCAGCTGTCCCGGCCCCACCAATGCTCCTGTTGGACAGGCATCAATACACTTCGTACATTCACCACAATCCTCGGTCACCGGGTTATCTGGCTGAAACGGAATATTGGTTACCAGCTCGCCCAGAAAGATCCATGAACCAAATTTCGGCGATATAATAGCACAGTTCTTGGCACTGAATCCAATCCCCGCACGCTGGGAAACAGCTCGGTCCACCAACGCCCCGGTGTCTACCATACTTTCGATCATGGCTTCAGGTACGCGCTCACGTATAAAATGAACCAGCTTGTCCATCGCAGCACGCAGAACTTGGTGATAATCCTGTCCCCAGGCGGAACGAGCCAGAATACCGCGATAAGCACCCGGCTCCGACTTCGGCGGATTGATCATCTTCGAAGGATAAGCCACGGCTATCGCAATGAGCGAAGCAGGCTCGCCGTCCTTCAACTCGGGACGCACCCTTTTCTCAATGTCAGGCTCCTCAAATCCGGATTCAAACCCTTTAGCCCGATGCTGCTCCAGAATAGACTTCAATGTCACGAAAGGCTCTGCCGAAGCAAACCCAATATCATCAATGCCCATCTCGGGAGCGGCTGCCTTAATCTCTTGTTTTAACTTCTCCCATACAGCTGCCGCATTTGCTGCTCCGGTCTGTGCACTCGTCATATCTATTCCCTCTCTTCTTCCAACGCTAATTCCGTAAATAGTGAACGCCCGCCTCAGGTGGGAGGACAGGCGCTGATTTCGATATACAAGTCGGACATACCGGAGCTAAAAGAAACCGAGTCTATATCGTTTAACGCAAAATGCAGCGCGAAGTTGTTGTCCATGTCCTGCTAACATTTTACAGTTTCTTAATTTCCGAGAACGGCCAAAAAATAAACTCCGCCCTGCCTACAATTTCACTGGATGTAATGCTTCCAAACACACGGCTATCCTTGCTCTTGCCCTCATGACGATTATCTCCCATCACAAAGTAATGATCCGCTTCAAGCGTAATCGGTCCAAAATCAGGGTCCTGAACCTCCGTATCCGTGTACGTTTCCGCTTGCTGCTCCCCATTTACGAACAGATGGTGATCCCGCACTTCAACCGTATCCCCAGGAAGTCCGACAATCCGTTTGACCAGAAAATCTTTTTTCTCTACACCTTCACTTGGATCACGAAGCACAATGACATCCCATCGGGTCGGTGCCCCAAAATCATATACAATTTTATTCACAAACAGACGGTCCCGCTCGACCAGCGTTGGCTGCATTGATTGACCTTTGACCATCGAAAGATTAAACACAAACAGGTTGAGCAGCATCATGATCACAAAAGCAATCACAATGGTTTTCACCCAGTCCCAAAGCTCTGCACCCCAGGATTTTCCCGGTTGATTAGGCACTCCTGGCCCGTTTCGTTCCTTGGAAGCCACATGCTCCGTTGAAAGGTTATTGGAGTTCAAAGAGACACCTCGTTTATCAATTTTGTTAGAAAAACGTCTATCAATGTACTTTCAAGGGAGAAAGACCACATATAGTGAAAGTTTTTTTTAAAATATGAGGAAGTTGGCGCACCATCTTTATATGTTCTGATATTACCAAAATCGAGTGATCGTAATCGTTTTAATTCTACTTCATTTGCAAAGGTGAAACAATTGGTTATGAGCACCAATACATCTGGAAAGGTGAATAACCATGCGAATATAACCGGTAAAACAGGGGCCCAAGTTAAAATGTAATAGCATTCAGAAGTGGCGAAAAAAGGGGAATAATCGGTGAATAGCCCCCATATAAATAGAAAGGCATATCCCTCACGTTGTTACACGCTGAAAGATACGCCTAATATGAAATGAAAATCTGTTATATTTCTTTATTAACCATACAAACTAAGCTTTGGACAAGATACTGAGTTTCTGGAAAGCGCTCATAATCTGATTGGCACCGTAACCCATTGCTTCATACAAAGGCATGGCTACTTTGTTGTGCTCATCACCCGCCACCCAAATTTGACTGACTTTACGCTGCTGGAACCGTTGTTCCATGGCCTCGACAAGTTTTTTGCCGACTCCGCGGCGACGATAGTCTGGATGGACCGCAATACGATAGATGCATCCCTGGTTGTGGTCAATCGTGCCGATCAAAGCGCCGACGAGGTCTCCCTCTTCTTCCGCAACCATGATCAGGTCAGAATCCCATGACAATTGACGGGCAAACGGGCCCATCGTGTTCTCATAACACTCTTCCGATAGTGCAACCTGGAGAAGCTCCGTCATCTGGCTTGCATCACTCAACTGAAAGGAACGAACGTGCATGTCTTAAATCTCCCTTTTCGTTAGCTTAGATGAGGTTTTACAAAAAGGGGTTCCCCTTTTTACCAAAAACCCAATGTTCATATAATGACAAAAAACGAGAAAATACCGCTTCTTCGTCAATTAAACCATACTTTACGCCATAAAACACGCATTTTCTTTTGAAAGCGCTTAATTGTAACCGTTTACATCCGAATATTAAACTTTTTCTCTATTTAAACCCCAAAAATCACATAAATAGTTTCATAATGGGTAAAATATGTTTGTTATCTCTAACCCATAAATGGATTAACGTCTGGGGGGACTTAATAAACAAAAATGTTGCTTAATTAGCCCGGATGCGGTTTAATATTAGTGACAAGGGTATTTTTACATATGTACCTGGGCAATTTGCATAAATCCTAATGAGCGACTTTCATTCAGCAAGATATAGATCGAAGTGAACCTATTCGACTAGAACTTGTCCCGGAAGCGATTCGAATTGAATTATGCAAAAGGCTGACCTTAACAAAATCCAAAAATCTCAGGAGGTATTTCACTATGACTTTTCAATTACCAGCACTTCCTTACGCTAACGACGCACTGGAACCACATATTGATGCACAAACGATGGAAATCCACCACGATCGCCATCACAATACTTACGTAACGAACTTGAACGCAGCTCTGGAAAGCGCTCCTGAACTGCAAGGAAAAAGCTTGGAAGATCTGATTGCTAACTTGGACAGCGTACCTGAAGGTATCCGCACAGCTGTTCGCAACAATGGTGGCGGACATGCGAACCACAGCCTGTTCTGGGAAATCATCGGACCTAACGGCGGCGGCGCTCCTACTGGCGACATCGCAGCAGCAATCGATAGCGAACTGGGTGGCTTTGACAAATTCAAAGAAGATTTTGCAAAAGCAGCTACAACTCGTTTCGGTTCCGGCTGGGCCTGGCTCGTAGTTGGCAAAGATGGCAAATTGTCCATCACTAGCACACCTAACCAAGACAGCCCTCTCTTCGAAGGTCTGACTCCGGTTCTGGGTCTGGATGTATGGGAACACGCTTACTACCTGAAATATCAAAACAAACGTCCTGACTACATCGGTGCTTTCTGGAATGTAATCAACTGGGACGAAGTAAACAAACGTTACGCTGCAGCGAAATAAGACTGCTGGCATAATAGAAGAGCCTGATCCGGTCAATGCGACCGGATCAGGCTCTTTTTGTGTGCTTTTACATGCTGCACGTTAGTTCATTTAATATCCATATGGCACGTGCCCATTATTCATTAACATCGTCATACGCTCCTGCAAAATAACTGCTGATCAGCTTAAGGAAGATGTTCGGGAATGCCATCTTGTCCATATCTTCCGGACCAATCCAACGGTAGGTCAGGCCATCGCCTTTGCCAGTCAGCGTAAGCTGAGCGTCATATGCCACTGGAGATTCATCCAACAGGTCCGCATCTTCCGATGGGTTGGAGAGCAGAGAAGTAACCGAATGGAACTGCTCTGAGTGAGTTGTTGCCAACTCAGACGCAGCAGACGCTGAGGATGAGTGATCCTTCCCAGCCGCCTGTGCGTCGTAGGCGGCTCTGGCTTCCGCGGCGATCAGCGGAAGCTCGTTACTCTGGTCCTGCTCGGTGCACTTGTACACCTGCAGGCTCCAGACAATATGGCTGAACACATGCTCCGCATGGGTAGCCAGCCCTTCCGGGCGGGCAGCGAAGCCTTCCGCCCACAGACTGCCGGCCAGCAAAGCCATGGCCGGCTCATCGGCCAGCGGCCCCGCCGCCTTGCCGGCTGCGGCGGGCGCCGCCAGCACATGCGGCAGCTCCCACATGCGGGCCAATAGGCCCGTCGCTGGGCGCTGGCGCACAAGCACACGGCCGCGATGAGCACCGCGGCCCTCCACAATGGCGACCAGCCGCTGCTCAGGGCGCGGCGGCTTCGCCTTGGTCTTGACCGGCAGCGTGAGCTCCCGTCCGGCGATGCGGCCGGAACATTGCTCCATGACCGGGCAAGTCAGGCAGTGCGGCGCTTTGGGCGTACACACCAGCGCGCCAAGTTCCATCAGCGCCTGATTGAAATCACGCGCCCGCCCTTCCGGAATGAGCTCTCCCGCGAGCTCTTCCATCAACACCCGGGTGCTGCCCTTCATAATGTCCTCATCAATGAGGAAGTATCGGGACAGGACCCGCATTACATTGCCATCCACCGCTGGCTGCGGCTGGTTGAAGGCAATGCTGAGAATGGCCCCGGCTGTATACGGGCCTACCCCTTTTAACGCAAAGACCGCCTGCTTGTCCTGCGGCATCTCCCCGCCGTGCAGCTCCATGACTTGTCTGGCAGCTGCCTGAAGATTACGGGCACGCGAATAATATCCGAGTCCCTCCCAATTTTTCAAAACCTCTTCTTCCGGAGCCTCAGCCAGAGCCTGTACAGTCGGAAAGTTTCCGATAAAACGGTTGAAATACGGGATTACCGTATCCACCCGAGTCTGCTGCAGCATAATTTCCGATACCCACGTAAAATAGGGGTTGTTGTGGCGGCGCCACGGCAAATCCCGTCTGTTAACCATATACCAATCCAGCAAATTCACACTGAAATGTCGTTTCTGTTCCAATAAACCCATATTCCCGTCCTCTCCTGTTACCGTGCTTACATGCTTATGTTCTTGAGACTTTCCCTCGTTGTTACTGCTCGGATCCAGGCAGCGTCTTCTCCGTCTGCTCCACGATAGCAAAAGCTGCAGCCAGCTCCGTCTGGTGTGTAATGCTCAAATGAATGTCATACTGTTGACCGTATGGCAGTTGCAGTCGTTCCCATGCCTCCGCAGACAGTGTGGCAACGGGACGTCCTTTCTCATCAGGCAGTACTTCAATGTCGGTAAAACTCATCACGCTTCCAATTCCGCAGCCAAACGCCTTGGACACCGCTTCCTTCGCCGCGAAGCGGCCGGATACAAACTCGACCCTCCGTTTTCCCCGACGATCCGCAATCTCCCGCTCTGCATGCGTTAAAATTCGCTTCATAAACGCTTCTGCGTGGCGACCGGACATCAGCTTGCGCATGCGTCCAATCTCCAGCACGTCGTTTCCAATGCCATATATCATTAACGCTTCACCCGCTTAACCTTTTATGCTGTAAACGATCTCCATTCGGTCATATGATCCGTAACTTATCCGAACACGTATTCTATTGTAGCAGGAGGGGCGTACGGAAGCGAGTACCTTCGTGCACATTACCATTTATGTTAAAATATGAATCGGGAATATTATGAAACTTTAGGAGGAATAAGATATGTCCACAGCATTTGAACTGCCTGCTGGCGGAGATGCCGTCATTCGCGGAAATATATTCACTGCACGGCAACCCGCTCAAGGGATCATTATCCTGGCTCACGGTTACAAAGGCTTCAAAGACTGGGGCATGTTCCCCTACGCAGCATCCCAGCTAAGCGAAAAGCATCACGTCCTGACCTTCAATTTCTCTCACAACGGTGTCGGAGAAGATCTGGAGCAATTTTCTGAACTTGAAAAGTTTGCAGTCAATACGTACAGCCGGGAGCTTGCCGATTTGGCAACGCTGCTTGACTATGTCTCCACACAGTCAGAGCTTAACGGACTGCCAGTAATTCTGATTGGACATAGCCGCGGTGCAGGCGTATGCCTCGTGTACGCGCTTGATCATCCCGAGCAGATTGCGGGTGTACTGTCCTGGAACGGCATAACCAACCTGGATCTCTTTACACCGGAGCAAAAAGAGGAAATGCGTACGCATGGCCGCAGCCATGTCACGAACGGCCGAACAGGTCAGCAGATGCCACTGGATGTATCTATTCTGGAGGATTTGGACAAGCACAAGAACCGCTATGCCATTATTGATCGCTTGTCTGCCTCTTCGCTAAAAGTAGCACTTATTCAGGGAACAGAGGACGGGAAACGTCTGCGTGACGGCTCGGCGGCACTGGTTCAGGCTCGTCCGGATATCCCGTGGCACCAGATCCTTGGAGGAAACCATACATTTAACACTGTGCATCCATTCAAAGAATCGACACCGCAGCTTGAGCAGGCGATCGCCGAGACGCTTGGCCAGATCGAAGCTTGGAGTAAGTAGTTCCTGCATAACAAAAAGAGTCGCTGCCTTATGCAGTGACTCTTTGCTGTTTAGATGCTTGCATTGTCCATAACTTGGCATGCTTGCCATCCATATTAGATGCCAGGAATAGCATTACGTTTGTGATGTGTACGCGTGTAAAATGCTTCAAGACGCTCCTGTGCAGCCGGATCGATCTGTTTGCCCTCCAGATAGTCACTGTTCGCTTCATACGAAATGCCCAGTTCATCTTCATCGGTCTGGCCTTCCCAGAGTCCTGCTGATGGAGCCTTGTCCAAAATGGCCTGTGGCACATTCAAATATGCAGCCAGCTGACGCACCTGACGTTTGTTCAGGGTGCTCAGTGGTGTAATATCCACGGCGCCATCACCCCATTTGGTGTAGAAACCCGTGATGGCTTCAGAAGCATGGTCTGTTCCGACAACCAGCAGGTTTTCCTCAAAAGACAGAGCATATTGCATCACCATACGGGTTCTCGCTTTCACGTTCCCTTTGCCTTGGTGAGTCATATGACGCGGACTACCCATGGATTTGAAACCTTGCTCCACTTCGAGTGCAATCTCGTTAACTGCATCTTCGATGTTTGTTTCCACGACATGTTTCAGGTCATAGGCTTTTGCCACAGCATAGCTGTGGTCAATGTCCGACTGCTCACCATAAGGCTGGAATACGCCCAGCGTTTTGTATTCTTTATTCTCTTCTGCTGTAAGCTCGTCCGTTGCTTTTTTGCAAAGCGCCGTAGCTACAGCGCTGTCAATCCCGCCACTGATCGCGATGAGCAACCCTTTAGAACCGGCATTTTTCACATACGTTTTGAGAAAGTCAACGCGCTTGCGCACTTCCTCTTCTTCATTAATGCTTGGTTTAACCTTCAATTCAGCGATGATCTGTTGTTGCAAACTCATCGTTCACACACCCCGTTTCTAAATTAATGAAATTTGATGTCCATTTTGAAAGGTCCGAATGGTTCAATAACCTTATTCGCTCAAAATGAAACGCCCCGGCATCGGTCATCCGAAAGGCGGGGCGTTGCTTGAGCTAATTAACGGCAGTAACGGTCAAACACACTTGTGAGCTCAGCTGCAATTTCCTCTGCAGAACGGTCTTCCACTTGATGACGCTCAATAAAATGAACAAGTTCTCCGTCTTTCATCAGAGCGATGGAAGGTGAAGATGGAGGATACGGTGCAAAGTATTCACGTGCTTTCGCTGTAGCTTCCTTATCCTGACCGGCAAATACCGTGTACAGGTGGTCTGGTGTAATATCATGCTGAAGGGCTTGGGATACACCTGGGCGGCATTGACCTGCGGCACATCCGCAGACCGAGTTAATAACTACCAGAGCAGTTCCTTTGGCATCTGGCAAACTTGCTTCAACTTCTTCTGGTGTACGCAACTCCTGGATTCCCAAACGAGTCAAATCATCCCGCATTGGTTGAACCATATCTTTCATGTATTGATCAAATGACATAGACATTCGGTTTCACTCCTTAAACATGTAAGTTCTATTATTTAAAAAATTAAATGCTTTTGTGCTATTCCTATTATACATCGCTAATCAATGAAAGCAAGGTTCAAAGACCGCCTGCGGAAAGGCTTCTCCTTCAATATTATGTCTCAATCCCTGGCAAAACATGCTTGAAGTTCAGCGTTGGAATGCAACCTTGAACGTTGTACCCTGACCTTCCTCCGATTCGACGGTAATGGTTCCGTTATGTCGTTCAACAATGCTTAGACACATGGATAATCCCAGTCCGGTTCCTTTGGCTTTGGTCGTAAAAAAAGGTTCGAACAGCTTCTCCTTTTTCACTCTGGGTATCCCCGGGCCTGTATCACGTACACACAGCTCCACAGTGTCATCTACCAACCGGGTCTCCAAAGTAAGTACTCCTTTTTCATTCATGGCTTCCATCCCGTTGCGAGCCAGATTAAGTACCACTTGTTTGATTTCCTTTGAATTCAGATGCAGCTTCGGCACATCGTGAGCCAGTATAAATTCAATACTCTGACCTCGCAAATTTGCATCTGCCCATAACAAAGGACTTAGTTCATGAATGATATCATGCAGCTGGGATTCTTCTTTCTCGGCAATTCTATTCTGCGCCAATGATAGAAAATCATTAATAATGCTGTTTGCCCGATCAAGCTCTTCCAGCACGATCCGGTAATAGTGATCCAGGGACTCCGGGCTCTTTTCCTGCATTAATTGAAGAAAACCACGCACAACCGCCATTGGATTTCTTACCTCATGGGTAATACTTGCAGCCATTTGTCCGACAAGACTGAGGCGATCCACATTATCAAGCTCGCTTCGCAACATTTCAAGTTCAGTAATATCCTGAATGATCAACATGGCCCCTATAGCCTCTCTTGGTTCTGGGGATAAAGCGTAAATAGGAACCGTCCGGGACTGGAACACGTTTGAGCCATAACGCACTGTCAGCCCACTCACTTCTCCATGAACAATGGCTTTGCGAATACTGTTCTCCATCTTGTCTGCCTGAGCTTGTTCGACAAACTGGCTAGCAGGTTGCCCAATCAAATCAGGTGTTGTTGTGCAGGGCAGTTGATCCCGCGCCGTTTGCTCCATGGTATCATTGACGAACTGCACGGTACCCTCCCTATCTACGGTCGCTATGGATAAAGGAACGGCATTCAGAATTTGGTTAAGCTTTTCCGTTTCGGCTATGTATCGATGATGAACTTCGGACAAATGCTGTTCAAGCCCCCGGTGATGCTGCATTTGTTCAATCCAGAGCATACTAAGACTTCCGGCGAGGATTGCACCGATCGTGTATCCTAGAGCTGGCAATAGCCAATGTAACATTGAGAATGTTGCATGACTTTCAATGGATAGGATATATAGCAGACTGTCCACAACCAGCTCTGCCGTTATCAAGGCGATAACTGTTCCCATTTTGCGTGAACGTGTATAATGCTTGAATCGTTTGGCTGACAACCATACAATAGGATAGAGAAGAATGCCCGTTTGAAATAGAAATCCGTACAGATTATAGGGATGCGCAAAGAGAAAATAGAAGAGTATCTGGAGAAGAGACAGCGTTAGGCCTACGCGGGGCCTGCAATACAATATGACAAGCGTCAGGGGCACAATGCCCAAGGAGATGGGAACGGATACCGGGCTTCCATAGAGAGCAAAAAGCAGACACAGTAACATGCTCACCACACTGGTTGCGGCAAAACTGGTCAGTATCATCCTGTGATTTCCTGCCTTGGCGACCGCGTGTCTGGAGAGCCCCAAGTGCAATAATGGAATCAGGAATACCGCAGCTCCTGCAAGCAGTATTTGTAAAAGAATGTCCTTTAACGCGACCACAATGCCATCTCCCTCCTCTGCCTGCACATTCCCTTATGTATTTCTGATTAAAACATAGGCGACAGTATATTACAATATATCCCTTAAGACAGCATAATAGAACTGCTAAAACATTTGTATTGTTTCATAAACAGGCAGGAGTAGACAGCGTTTACGGAAATCAGACAAAATCAATGAAAAAAGAGGGTAATAACGCATGTATGATGTCATTGTAATTGGCGGCGGCTCTGCGGGCCTCATGGCCTGTGTTGCTGCTGCCGAGCATGGAGCCTCCGTGCTTCTGCTGGATAAAGGAGATCAACTCGGCCGCAAACTCGGGATCTCTGGTGGCGGTCGTTGCAATGTGACCAATGCCAAGGAGACGGATGAACTGATCCGGCATATTCCGGGCAATGGACGCTTTTTATATAGTTCATTTCAGAATCTGGACAATCAGGGAATTATGCGTTTTTTTGAAAATCTCGGTATTGCCCTGAAAGAGGAGGATAACGGGAGAATGTTCCCGGTAACTGATAAAGCCAAAACGGTGGTTGATGCGTTGGTAGGCAAAATCGTTTCTCTTGGGGTAGAGATTCGCACCAAACAGCCGGTTAAGGAATTAATTCAGAATGGTCAACACGTGCAGGGCGTGAAGCTGGCATCTGGCACAACAATACTTGGACGCTCCGTTATTATCGCTACCGGGGGCAAATCGGTCCCACAAACCGGCTCAACCGGGGATGGCTATCCTTGGGCTGAAGCGGCTGGACATACGATTACGGAGCTATATCCGACGGAAGTGCCGATTGTGTCTGGTGAGAGCTGGATTCAATCCAAAGAATTACAAGGCTTGTCCTTGCGGAATGTAGGGTTATCTGTTCTGGATGCCAAAGGCAAATCGGTTATCTCCCATCGCGGAGATATGATCTTTACCCATTTTGGCGTATCCGGGCCGATTGCGCTTCGTTGCAGCCAGTTTATTCGCAAAGTGCAGATGAAATCTGGACAACCACAGGTCACGATGAGTATTGATCTGTTCCCGGATCTGTCTGCCGGCGCTTTGGAAGCCCAGGTTCAGCAGGTGCTGGAGCAGGAATCCCGAAAGGCCGTCAAAAACATACTCAAAACATGGGTTCCTGAACGCATGATTCCATTGATGATGAAGCGTGCGGAGATCAGCGAAGACCTCACATTCCACCATTTTCCCAAAGGTATGTTAACTACGTTAGTGGGGTTGATGAAGGCTTTTACCTTCCGCGCAGACGGTACACGTTCTCTCAAGGAGGCCTTTGTAACTGGCGGGGGAATCCACTTAAAGGAGATATACCCAAAAACCATGGAATCCAAGCTGCTGCCGGGGCTATTCTTTTGCGGTGAAGTTCTGGATATTCATGGCTACACGGGAGGCTACAATATTACTGCCGCCTTCTCTACGGGGTATACGGCGGGTATGCATGCTGCAGAATATAAAAACTTTCGCTCATAACATGAACCTACGATGTTGATGGACGGATTCACGTTCCACATCAGCTAAGGTACTAAAAGTAAGTATTAAAAAAACCTCGAACCCCTACTATCGGTGGGGGTTCGAGGTTTTTTGAGATGTGTGCCAATCAGAATCACGGCTACATACTAAGACAAACAGCGGCATCGCCCATATGACTTTACGCCTTCACACTGCCGGAAAATCCATCGACTGAATCATCGAATGTCGGGTCATCATCCCGGTTATGCATCCCCTGTTCAGGATTGCTCCCCTGGCTTCCACGCGCATAACCCTCATTCCAATCTTCATTCACGAGATGAGCCGGAATGGATATATTCTGAAACTGATCCAATCCGTCTGTTTCGGAAAGAAATACGGCACTGCCTCCGTGAGACTGTACGATTTCCACAGCAGACTGCGTATCCTGACGATCTGTAGGAATGTACAATTCGAGCGGTCCTGACTGATATGGTTTATACCCCAGTTCCTCCAAAGTCGCCTGCGCAGCGAGCAGTGCCGCATGATCTGAGAAGTGCACCTGAAGTTCGCTATCATCCATCATAATTTTTCCTCCTTGCGAGAGCTGATCTCTTATCTTCTAAAATGATAAGATCCGTCTCCTCTAGCATGGTCAGTTATTTCATCGGATATGCTACTGCACAAGTAAGAATATCATTTAAGCAGATCGGATGTAACGAATCCAGCCTGTTATAGACAGGACGAACAGGCCAAATGCCACCGCAGCCGCTGCTGTAAGGATACCTTCGAGCCAACCCAGCCAGGCTGCCCCCATTGAATATCCCATTAGAATCCCGATCGGAACGAATAACATTCGGACCATGGTCGTCGCAGCTTGATTCAACGCCTCGGCATCGTAGGATACGAGCTGAACATAGTCGGAGGTGGCAAATACATCCCATGAACGATAAAAGAGCACACTCAGCATGATAATCAATAATCCACACACAATCACATTGACCGGAAAAGGGGGCAAAGCAACGGCAGCGATGGACAGACCACCAAGCTGCAAATACAGTTTCATGGTCGATGTGTTACGAAAGAATGCCTTGAATGCTATCTCGGCTGTCCGATTAGAGATGGATCGATGACGCAGCAGCTTGCGCGGCTTGCGAAATATCACGGTCCGAGTGCGCGGCGCTTTGGGCTTGGTGATGGAGCGACTTAGTATAAGTGCTGTAAGCTTCAGTCTTTCCCGTAAATCCTCTCTCACATCGCCCTCAAAGGTCCCCTTCATCTCCAGCCTCATTCGGCCAACCATTATTAGTAGAAGGATTGCGGCCACGATGCCTGCAAGCAGTGTCCAGATCTGTCCATGCATCCAAAACGTTGCCCCAATCGTAATGATGCCCATTACAATTGCCAAAGGAACCATGCGAAGCCAGCGTCTCCACCCGGTATAACGCACTTTTGTCATATGGAGTACAATGACCTGAAATGAAGCCACTGCGCCAAACCAGATCGCTATAAGCGCGATTTGGATAAAGGACATGTCATACACACGAGACCATAGTGGGGCAGTCAACGCGGTAATTGCAATCATTTTGCCCAGATGCTGCAAACAAGCCCGGTAGATCCCCTGTCTCATCAACGTTCGCATCCAAAGCGACCTCGACTTCAGGAATAACACATCCGCTTCCTCCACAAATATAATAATTCCACCTGTAAGCATAACGATGTCGATTAGCCCTGTCAGTGCAGGCAGTGTTAATCCGGTCGTCCATGAGGGCAGCGGTTTGGACCATAAGCTCACATACCATCCGCTAAGGTACAACAAACCCGGAACAAGCAGGTAAACCCATACCGTCCAATCTACTACCAGTTTCAGGTTTTTTAGCTGTTCATTGAAGTGCTCCTTGCGCCTGCGTCTATATAAACCAAGTGGTGTATATGTTTGAAAGGTCTGCATCTCTTCTCCCCTTCCCGGTTAGGATGTCAGTGTGTCAAAGCAATCGAATAACGAGGCGTCCGGCAAATCTGCGGCTGCACGGATTTCATCCAGCGTTCCTTCGGCAGCGGATCGCCCGGAGTGGATGAGAATAAAACGATCACAGATTCGCTCAGCGGTATCCAGTACATGGGTTGACATAAGTACGCCTGCACCACGGCGGCGCTCATCGTCTAGCAATTTCAGAAAATCTTTGGTTGCTCGCGGATCCAGTCCGATGAAAGGCTCGTCCACAATATATACATCCGGCGAGGAGAGGAAGCCGATCATCAGCATCATTTTTTGCCTCATGCCCTTGGAGAAACTAGCCGGAAGATCATTGCGAACGTGGTCCATACCGAAACGAATCAACAGCTCCTCCGCCCTGGCGACAAAGACATCTTCCTCCATCTCATAGGCTGCCGCAGCCAGATCGAGATGTTCCCACAGGGTCATATATTCGTAAAAAACAGGCTGTTCCGGGATATAGGCATAGCGCCCGTCTCCCCCAATGGTTACTTCATACTTCGCATGCTCAAGCAGGCCAAGCAGCGTTTTGATGGTCGTACTTTTGCCAGCCCCATTCGGTCCGATAATACCCACCAATTCTCCGGGAGCCACGTGTATTCGGATATTTCGTATCGTGGATTGACCCGCCTCATATCCTGCTTCCTTAATATGTACGTCCAATATAGACTCCTGTGCGGATGTACCTTTATATTCGCTTTCCATATCATTCACTCCCTGTCCTGTCAGGTGCTTGTTCGGTTCTTTATTGTTATTGTAATCGAGTTCGTTAGGGATTGTTTGATCATTTTGAGCTTTTGTATTCTATATTAAATGGAACAAAGATTATTTTACACTTACCACTCCGATGCCAGAACAACCCTCCGATCGCTGTTATCCCCAGATTTTTTTGAATTCCCTTTTTCAGATTATAAATTGGATTTAGATAGGAAATTAAAGAAAACAATAAATCATAGTAAGGAATGACCTATTGTTTCTTTTCTTCGTTTTTGGAAAAGCAGTATGTACGGATAGTCAAGACTACATCTTCAAAAGTATATTTGTGATTCACCATATCAACGGTAAAGTCCTCAGCCAAAGACTGTTCCATTTGGAGATGCAGATTGTTATAACGCAGAAAGATAACTAATGCAGTAAAAGCAGTCCTTTTATTCGCATTGTGAAAAGGATGATTTTGCCCCAGCGATTCAAATAAGGCTGACGCCTTTTCATATATTGTTGAATAAGCATCATTAAAAAAAGCGGAGGACTTGGGTCGTAATACAGCAGATTCAAGCAGACCGGAATCCTTTACCCCGATCTGCTCCCCCGGACTGTAGCGCTTTATCATGGCTACGTTGATCGCTATAACTTCTTGGACAGTCAAATATCGAATTTGGTTCATCTGTCTTTAAGACCTTTCAAAGTTTGGTCATATTCATCCATAACATCAGAGAGTGTATCCATAAAATCACTGCTGATTCCATTCGGTAAATTAACTTTTGTCGACTTTTTAATAACAATTTCTCCGTTGGACTGGTCCACCTCGATATGAACCATATCTCCCTGTTCAAGTCCGATCTGTTTTAAAGCATCTGTCATGGTTAAACCCAAACTATTACCAAATTTAGTTACTTTTCGTTCCATCTCATTCACCCTATTCATTCAATATCCCTCCTTAATTATATTATTCAACTGTTATAACAATTATACTAACACTTAACCTACTCTATATAAATTCAAAACTGGAAATATTCTTGTTACATGTATCATAAAAACAAAAGAAGCAGGGGCTCCGGAACCCCTGCTTCTTTATATTACAGTGAAAAACTCATGTTACCGATTTGACTCCACCACAGTTGAATTTTCGCTCTCTGCATCTGCATTTACGTTCAGACCCAAATCCAATGCTCCACGGCTTTCGCTCGCATAGCTAGTGCTATCGTTACGATCACGGTCATTCACGCTGTTGTTGCGTTCAGATTGAGTCATTGTTTCACTCTCTCCTTCAGCTTTCGCGTTC
>NZ_JAROCD010000007.1:0-340385 GCF_030433635.1 Paenibacillus vandeheii | reverse complement strand
CGTTACGATCACGGTCATTCACGCTGTTGTTGCGTTCAGATTGAGTCATTGTTTCACTCTCTCCTTCAGCTTTCGCGTTCAGACCCAGATCCAGCGCCCCACGGCTTTCGCTCGTGTAACTGCTGCTATCGTTACGATCACGGTCATTCACGCTGTTGTTGCGTTCAGTTTGAGCCATTGTTGCACTCTCACCTTCGGCTTTCACGTTCAGACCCAAATCCAGTGCTCCGCGGCTTTCGCTCGTGTAACTGCTGCTATCATTACGATCACGGTCATTCACGCTGTTGTTGCGTTCAGATTGAGTCATTGTTTCACTCTCTCCTTCAGCTTTCGCGTTCAGACCCAGATCCAGCGCTCCACGGCTTTCGCTGGCATAGCTAGTGCTGTCGTTACGATCACGGTCCTTCACGCTGTTGCTGCGTTCAGTTTGAGTCATCGTTGCACTCTCACCTTCAGCTTTCACGTTCAGACCCAAATCCAGCGCGCCACGACTTTCGCTCGCATAGCTGCTGTTCACGTTCCGAGTATCGCCGCCTCGTGAATAGTCGTTCATCGTTGTACCTTCTCCCGAAACATTGGTATGGAGGCCAAGGCCCAGGTTACCAGAACTGCTGCGTTCAGCAGCATAGTCGGAAGAATGATCATTGTAACGGCTTGTGTTCTCAGAGGATAGGGCGGCATTCAAACCGAGATCCAGATTCAATGCTCCAGATGCACTGGACGAACCACCATAGATGCCATTGTTGCCGTAACCTGCGTCACGGTGTCCTGACAGAAGAGATCCCAACTCCAGACGCAAACCTGCATTCAGATCCAGATTTCCGCTGCTGTTATTGCTATAGCTATCCGCGTAAGTGGCTTGCGAAGCTCCCAGCAATCCAGCGACCAACGTACCCGACAACACCGACAATTTTACCCAACGATTCACTTTTTTCATGATTATATACACTCCTTCTCCCCTGTCAGCGGAGTGACAAGTGTAATATTCATTAGTTCAATTTATATAGACGAAAAATGATTAAATTTAAATTGCTAAAAATGCAAATCTTGTGACATATCGCATGTTTTTCACACAAACAGACGCTTACAATAAAAACATGGCGACCCTCTGAATCGTCAAATGTCAGTTCATTATCAGCTTCAAACTAATCTGAAAAGGCGGGATCAGCATGCTGGAATTACAGGAAATCGGAACCGAACGTTCTCTTCATCTGTACCGCACCTTGGCCCAGACATTTAAGAGCGTGAATGAACACGCTGTATCCGGAAGCAAAGTGCATGGCTTCAATCCCACTGCTTACGGGGTGCTCGAAGTGTTATATATGAAAGGTGCACAGCCCATTCAACAAGTCGGCGCACAGCTTCTGCTGCAAAGCGGAAATGTCACTTATGTCATTGACAAGCTGGAGCAAAAGGGACTTTTACATCGCAAACACTGTCCGCAGGACAGACGCATTATTTTCGTGGAATTAACCGAGGAAGGCCAACGTACGATGGATGACATCTATCCAGGCTACGCACACAAAATAGATCGTGCTGTCAGTGGCCTTAGCGAGGATGATAAAATATTGCTCTCTGAGCTGTTGGAAAGGCTTGCACACGGTGCGGATCGTTTATCTGCAAACGGCTAAGACCAGAACCATATCACCTGTTCCACTTCAAATAACCGGTTTGCCTATAGAGGCAGTACCGGTTGTTCGTAGTTGTTCATCTAAGGTACCGAATCCACATCAACAACGTGAGGGCAGCGACGACCAATCCACCTGCAATCAGCAAATCGACAATATAACTGGACAGACCTGAGCGGCTGTGACCCTCAATCTCCCTTTGATTCTCTTCGTACTTGCGTTTGGCTTCATCTTCATTGGACGAATTCAGATTATTGGGAAACATCATCCGTGCCTCCATTCAGCATGAGTTGGCTATTTATCAATGATGCTATCTGATCTGTTCTTATCACGGCTCCTGCATAATAACCCGCTCAGCCCTAGTTGCCACAACAGAAAGACAAAGGTCATTATAACGATGTACTGATAATGACCTGTATACTCAAAGGCATCCAACTTGAATACAAAGATCGAGAACAACACTCCACTCCCCACTCCAAGGAGCAAATACGTTAAAATTGCAAATATCACTTGGTTACAAGTCCATTCATTCTTCGGGAAGCAAGCACATTATCCGCAAATAACGATAAAGGCAGAATCAGAAACAGAAGAATAGCCGAGCTGATAAGAATGCTTATGATCAATGTATACCAGAAGGGATAGTAATATGTATGTTCCGCTCGTTCCGCCAAGGGAACATATTCCATGATCCCAACAATCAGAGAAATTGAAGTGCTGGTCAATATGGCTGCCAGACATTTGATTGGGAAAGGTACTACCCAGATCGATCTGGTCCATTGATTTGTCATTTCAACCTGCCTCCCATTTATTGCAAACTCCCTTTTAGAAAATAATAAACCAAAAAAGGCAGCCGTGGAACAGCTGCCTTGATTCTTTTCACGTCACTGCCCGGAAGCTTGGACTTTTGGCGGAGCATCTGCATCTTCGGGAACGATTAGTCGTTTGCGCAAGGCCAGTGTCGTCACCCATGAGATAATGGCAATGACAAACATGATAACAAACAACGAATGCAGACTTCCTTCCAGCACGTTACGCAAAAGTGACCATTTTTCATCCGACAGGGCAGCTTCCGTATGCGGAGCAAGCAGTTGATTCAGGTCCCCATCCGAAATCCCCGCCTCCGCCAGATGCTGCTCGCTCGACAACGTTGATATTCGATAGTTCAACCAAGTGCCGAAGGCTGCTGCACCAATGGTTTGTCCTAGCGTACGCATGAAGGTATGTAACGCCGTGGACGATCCACGCTCTTTATATCCAACCGAAGACTGCGAAATAATCGTGAATATCGTAAAAGCAAATCCGAAGCCAAGTCCGTATATAAAGGTCAAAATAAACAGTACAGACTGGGGCGACGTTCCGCCGACCAGGAAGAGTCCTCCTGAGCCAATGGCGATCCCGGTTAATCCAATCACCGCCGTTAAGCGTGAACCAATCTTCATTAACAGACGGCCCGCAAGAACGCTGCCGATCAGCCAGCCGACTGACATTGGGGCAAGCAACAATCCCGATTCAGTCGCATTACCGCCCCGAACCCCCTGCACCCAAAGTGGCAAATAACTGGTTAGGCCAATCATCAGGGTACTGGTCAACAGTCCGGCGATATTCGCCACCCGGATGTCCCGAATACGGAACAGATGGAGGGGTACCATCGGGGCCTGGGCTCTTTTTTCCACCACAAAAAATAAAATAATAAACAAAATAGCCACAATGCTCAATCCCACAATAACAGGAGAATTCCAGGCGTAATACTGCCCACCCGCCGACAATACAAAGAGCAATGCTGTGATACCGACGGTAAAGGTCAACGCACCAACATAATCAATTTTCGCGGTACGCGGAGACATTTCTTCCTTCAAATAACGAAACACAAACCACATCGCCAGCAGTCCGAACGGCAAGTTGAACCCAAAGATCCACTGCCAGCCCAGATTATCTACAAAATAACCGCCCAGCAGCGGTCCCGCCAGAGAGGATATACCCCATACGGAGCTGATCCAGCCCTGTATTTTGCCTCGTTCTTCAATACGGTAGATGTCACCAATAATCGTAAACGTAACAGGCACAACCGCACCTGCACCAATCCCTTGAATCGCACGAAAAATAATTAACTGCTCCATGTTCTGCGAGAGGCAGCACAGGAGTGAACCTAGTAAAAATAAGGCACAGCCAATCAGGAATACCGGCTTACGCCCGTATATATCACTGATTTTGCCAAAAATCGGCGTACTCACGGCCATCGTGAGCAAATAAGCAGTGAAAATCCAGCTTAACAGCTGTACACTTCCCAGTTCACTGACAATGGTTGGCCCTGCCGGTCCAATTACGGTACCTTCAATGGCCGACAAAAAAGTCGCCAACAACAACCCCGCCAGGATGAAACTGCGGTTCAAACCTCCGGTTGTATTCACACAAACCCTTCTCTCTTCAATTCTCTATATAATTGAAACATTGATTTACACAGCCCGCTACGAACCAGAACAACCTTTCAATCGCTGTTATCCCCAGATTTTTCCATCCCCCTTCAAAGGGGAAATCCGGTGATAAATGCGAACGCTACGCTTCTCCAGCTTTGTTCTGCCCCTTCGTTATTGTGTAAATTTCAATGTAAAAAAATTACATATTGCTTTCTTTTATTTATCTCTCTTACGCAAAAACTCATCGTACAACAGGGAATACATCACCATGTCCTTATATCCGGTAGACGTATGCTGCACCTGACGCAGCAGGCCCTCCCGCGTGAACCCCCGGTTGGTCAGGAACTCTCCGGAAGCGAGATTACGCGGATCTACCAGCGCTTCGATCCGATTGAGACCCATCGTTTCATATCCGAAGGGCAGCAACACCGAGAATGCCTCCGTCATGTAACCGTGACGCCAGTGTTCACGCCCCAACTCATATCCAATTTCTCCCCGGAAGGCGCCTTCAAGCTGCCAGGTGTTATATCCACAACTTCCGATGAGCCGACCCGTTTCCTTCAGTTCGATGCCCCAGCGAATCGCCTCCTCTTCTCCTGCCATTTGGTTCAGCAGCCCAATCATATCTGCGGCCTCGCTTGTCCCAATCATGGGTGCCAGGTTCATATAACGGGTCACATCCCGGTCGGACCAGCAAGCGAACATCTGGGCCGCATCTCGGCGACGCATTTTGCGTAAACGCAGCCGCCCTGTCTCTAATTCGGGAATTCTCCCTTTGCATTTATACATGTAAAGACACTCCGATCCGATCCATCTACACAGACCATAAGATTCAATAGCCATCTAACCATAACCTGCACCGAATGGCAACTGTTCAATCATCTTAATCATGTCAAAAAACCGGGCGCTTCCGCTCCCGGTCTTGTTGTAGTATGGATTAACTCAAGTTTGCATGAAATTCCGGGAGACTTTGTCCGAATGTAGATTCAGGCTGTAGACGTCTTCTTGCCTGTCGCCAGCAATTCCTCACTAACCCGGCCGAGTACGGCTGTAATTTCCTTAAACTCCTCAATGCCAGTCCCGGTCAGACTCCATTGATCTCCATGGGCGGTCAGGAAGTTCTCCTGCGTCAGGTGCTCAAGCTCCTGCTTGATCTCCCGCTCTCCAACGCGGTATCCCCGTTCTTCCAATAGAGGCAATGCGTCGCTAATGGTTAAATCCTGATTTTGGGCCAAATATAAAAGATGAATTCGTACAAAAAGATTCTGTACCTCTGCATGCATAAGCCAAGCTCCTTCCCGGGTTGTAGCCCGCCGTGGTTGCTATGTAATTACCCCACGCAGGAAGATGAGAAACAGGAGGAATATGCAGGCATGACCTGCCTTTTCCGAAATCCTCCGCTTGACTAACCGCATGCTCTGCACTATCTTGAAAATAAGTACCATTTTTGCTCGGGAGGGTGATTCATCATGTTTCAAGCTGTTTCTTATGAAGGAACACGAAGCGAGCAGCAAACCGCCGTCCTGGGACAGTTAAGCGCTCTGATCCGCGATGAACCTAGCGCCATTGCCAATCTGGCAAACGCTGCGGCGCTGCTCAATGTATTTATGACCGATACCAATTGGGTCGGATTCTATCTGTATGATGGAAAAGAACTTGTACTCGGTCCATTCCAGGGACTGCCTGCCTGCATCCGTATTCCACTGGGACGTGGTGTATGCGGCACTTCTGCTGCGGAACGACGTACAATGGTTGTTGAAGATGTGCATGCCTTTCCAGGCCATATCGCCTGTGATGCCGCTTCGAACAGTGAGATCGTTGTGCCGATAATCAAAAACGGCGAATTGTACGGGGTGCTCGACATCGATAGCCCGCTCAAGAACCGTTTTGACGATGAAGACCGCGTCTTTCTGGAAAAGGCGGTAAGCCTGATTACAGAGCAGCTGGAATTATCCTGACTGCCCGAAGTACAGTCATTAAGCCGATGGAGTATTCAGCGGCCATACAATGATGTGCAATAACAAAGAGCGCACTCCTCCCTCGAGGATCTGCGCTCTTTGTTATGATTATTTTCTTCACACCCATGTTCTGCTCGCCCATGATATTTTATGCAATTAGGATATATCCTGTTCCGCCTTAATCATCATCCCGTCTCGTAAAAACTCAGCCAACTTCGGATGGTAGCCATCATACATCTGGCGAAAATTTTTGTGCTCAACATACAGATTGCCCAGATCCCGATAGATTTCGGCCGTGGGTGTGTAATAACCCTTGATCCACTCGAGATGTCTGCCGATAATCTGTTGCACTTCCAGGCTTCCTGGTTCCAATCCATCCTCAATCGCCTGCTGCAAATCCAAATGTATCCGATCAATCTTCGCCTGTGAATCGAGGTAATCTTCCTTAGACTTCATCTCCTGGCCTTGAGGCGTTGTGGATGGCTCCGAGGAATTGACGTCGTGCTTCGAACTAGCCTTTGTCTGCTTGTGTTCGTCATAATCATTCTTTGCGTCATGGTCAGAGGTCGTTCCATCCAAAAGCGGGTGACGCCCCTTATTCAAAAAGCCAGCGTACAGTTCAACCTCATCCAGTTCCTGCTCTCCTCGTAAATAGGAGATCGTTTTGTCCAGTGTCTGTATCATTCCGTGCAGATGAAGCGCCTTCTCCAGCATCTCGATCCGATGCTGCTGCATGATACGAATCATATCCCGGGGAGTATCCCTGAGCATGGGGCCGATTTCGTTCTCCTCCATGCCTACTTCTTTACAAAATAGAATCTGCTGTAATCTCAGCAACTCCGGCTTCTCATAATAGATATCCTCATCCTGACCTACGAAGGCAGGATTCAGCAGACCTGTCTCTGCGTACTGTCCCAATTCACTCAGACTTACACCGGACATCCCGGATACATCAACCATGGAATATGCCATTTGAATATACCTCCTGTCTGGCCTGTAACTTCTAGGTTCAGGCTTGTTTATACTGCATTTCATTTAAATTTAAGTGAGAGATTATAAAACTTTCAACAATTCTGTACCCTTGTAATCCGTTCATTTCTCTGGATGGATACACAACGCTTCAGTGATATGAACAGATGTAATTGGTAGATTTGCGGTATGATAAGTATTTATACCCTTCTCATCAGATGTGAACCCGGGGTCAGTGAAGAAAGGCTATGTATTTTTTTACGTTAAGGACTGATTGTAGAAAAGTAAAAAATCCTGCACCCGCTAACTTGGGCACAGGATCACCTTGTTCTATTTCATCTCGAATATCCGCTCGTCTTATAGGTCGATCTTAATTCTTGTTAAACATAACAAACTTCAATTCCGTCATTTCCTCCACGGCATATTTGACACCTTCACGTCCCATCCCGCTCTGCTTCACACCGCCATAAGGCATATGGTCCACACGGAATGTGGGAATATCATTAATCATTACGCCGCCAGCTTCGATATGGTCCGCAGCATGCAATGCAGTATGAATATCATTGGTGAATACACCCGCCTGAAGGCCATAGATGGAATCATTTACATGCTCAATGCCATCTTCAACCGAATCCACCACATTAATGACGACGATCGGGGCAAATACCTCCTGACAAGATACCTTGGCATCCCGAGGAACGTTAACCAGCACCGTTGGACGCAGTACGCCTCCCTCGGCCTCACCGCCTGCTGCAACCTCAGCGCCTGCCTGCTTCGCTTCATCAATCCAATCCAGCGTACGCTGTACATCTTTGGATGTGATGAGCGCAGAGACGACCGTATCCGGATTCAGCGGGTCTCCGACCACGACTTGTTTCGCTGCTTCAGCAAAACGCCGAATGAACTCATCCGCAATCTCGCTGTGCACATAAATCCGCTGCAATGAGATACATACCTGACCTTGGTAAGTAAAAGCTCCGGTCACACATCTCGGTACGACGTTGTCCAAATTGGCATCCCGATCTATAATGACGGCTGCATTGGACCCTAGCTCCAATGTTACCCGCTTCAGTCCGGCTTTGCTGCGAATGCTTGTGCCTACAGCGGGGCTGCCTGTAAATGTAATATGAGCCACGTCAGGATGCTCTATAAGCACATCACCAATCGTTTTGCCATCCCCACTCACCACGTTCAACGCCCCATCAGGTAATCCGGCTTCCTGAAGCAAGCTGGCGATATAATAGGCGGACAGCGGCGTCTGTTCCGCAGGCTTCAGCACAATTGTGTTGCCTGCCGCCAGTGCTGGACCAACCTTGTGAGCCACCAGGTTCATCGGAAAATTAAATGGCGTAATGGCTCCAATAACGCCCAAGGGCTGCCGCATTGTGTATCCTATTCGCCCTTCTCCACCTTTGGCTGCGTCCATGGGAACGGTCTCCCCCGTAAGGCGCTTGGCTTCCTCCGCAGCGAAACGATACGTTTCCACCGTACGATCAACCTCGGCGAGCGCCGCAGTGATTGGCTTCGCTGCCTCCTGCGCAATAATACGTGCTGCTTCTTCCTTCCGTTCTTCCAGCAGGGCTGACAGCTTATAAAGGATGTCTGCACGCTGATGGGCAGGCATTCTGCGCATCTCTTTACGAGCCTGAACTGCGGCGCCAATCGCTGCTTCAACTTCCTCTGCTGACGCCGAGGATACTTCTGCCAGTGTTTCTCCAGAGTACGGAGCCTGAAGTGCTATATAGTCTACTGATTCGGTGGGCTTGCCCCCGATGAACAGATGTTGTTTTTTCATTGCTGCATCCTCCATTCATGATTTCCGCAGAGTTTCCCCATACCTATTAATACACCACTTTAGCATCATCAACACAAGTCCTACCTTTACAAGTCTTACCTCTTACCTCTACTTGACAGTCATGACCGGACAGCCTGCATGTTTCAAGACGCCGTGGCTGACACTGCCCACCACAATCTCAGCGAGCATGTTTTTTCCGGCCGTTCCCATCACAATGAGATCACAGTCTCTATCCTTCGCTGCACGGCAGATCTCATTCACAGGATCACCAGCAATCAGCAATGTTTCATATTGAACAGAACGACCGGATAACAAGTCATTCACGGGTTGTATGATATGCTGCCCTTCTTCTGCGATCCGCGCTTCCAGATCCACGCCGAGTGCCGGCTCATTCAGCGAAACCGAGGGATTGATATGAACAATAATCAAGGTAGGCGGTTGTTTCATACTCTCTGCCAGAACAACAGCTTGCTCCAAAGCCTTGTGTGCGTGCTCCGACCCATCGACCGCAACGAGTATTCGTTTTAACATTTTCCATTCCTCCTGTTCATTAGTGGTGCGTAATAGCAGCATCGATATCGCGCAGATGTCTGCGGCGTACCAGAAGCACAACGACCCCGATCAGAACCATCAATGCGCCAAAATAAAACGGGGTCTCCGGCAGGAACCACTCGGACAATTTACCAGCAAGCCATGGTGCCAGTGCACCGCCAAGGAACCGGACGAAGCTGTAGGCAGCCGATGCCACAGAACGTTCCACGGGCGCAGCTTCCATGACTGCCGTGGTAATTAACGTATTGTTGATCCCGAGGAAGATCCCGGCGACGATAACGGCCACAATAACGGTTGTGGATGATCCCATCACTGTACCTACTGCCATCACCAGCAAATCTATGGCGAACAGGGTCAGCATAACGCTCATGGAAGGAACGGAGCCGAATCGACGTTGCAGTCTTGGTGCTACGAATACAGACGTAATCGCCAGCATCAGACCCCAACCGAAGAATACATAACCGAGTCCGTGCTCATCCAGGTTCATGACATAAGGTGAATAAGCCATCAGGGTAAAGAAACCAAAGTTATACAGGAAAGCTGTGATTGCCAATGTTTTCAGTGAAGGATAACCCAAAGCCTTGAACGGATCGGACAAGGAGCTGCGTGTTTTGGGTTTGGCCATCTTAGGCAGCATAAACGTAATACTGATAAAAGCAATCGCCATCAGAA
The DNA here is from genome assembly GCF_030433635.1 of Paenibacillus vandeheii. Classification (NCBI taxonomy): domain Bacteria; kingdom Bacillati; phylum Bacillota; class Bacilli; order Caryophanales; family Paenibacillaceae; genus Paenibacillus; species Paenibacillus vandeheii. The sequence goes on along the minus strand of NZ_JAROCD010000007.1, from coordinate 330,397 downwards.
CAGCTACCCCATAGAACGGGCCACGCCACGAGATGGAACCCAGTTCACCACCGAGCAATGGACCAACGGCAATCCCCAGACCAAGAGCTGCTTCGTACAAAATAATTGCTTTGGCTGTCCCCGACGTGGACAGTCCCACAATAGCGGATAATGCGGTTGCGATGAACAAGGCATTCCCCAGTCCCCAACCGCCACGGTAACCGACCAGTGCACCTACGGTATCAGAGGTTCCGCCCAGGAAAGAGAAAACAATGATTAGCAAAATCCCGCTGAGCAGTGTCCACTTCACACCAATCCGGCTGGATACAACACCCGTAATCAGCATGGCAACCCCGGTAACCGCGTTATAACTTGTAAACAACAGAGATACCTGACTTTTGGAAGCATGCAATTGATCTGCGATCGCAGGCAATATCGGGTCAACCAGTCCCAGACCCATAAAGGAGATAATACAGGCAAAGGCTACCGCCCATACCGCTCTAGGTTGGGACAGCAAACCTCCACGTGATGACGGCAATTCGTCAGGTAATGAGGGTTCTCTTTTCATACGTGATTCCTCCTGATTCAAGATTAATTAATATTGTGAACCATGTTTTGAAAAGCAATGAAATTCTCATCTTTATTTTCAGAAATAAAGAAACAAAACGGCACAAATGACACCGGATCTCCCGGTGCTTGTTGTGGAATACGGATTGAACATTTTGCATCATTTGGTTCAAATCAAATGCTCAGTTATGTGTCATTCTGCTGCCCTTCCAACCGTCGTATGCCGTTCTGAACCCGTTCACGCAATTCCTCCAGTTCCTCCTGCACGGCATGAATGCTCTGAAGTTTCTGCTCAATGAGTTGCAGTTGGTCATCCAGCGTCGTTTCTATCTTGGCGAGCTTCTCAATCCGCTCTCTCACCTCAGTGGTCTGCTGGTAGTCAAAACGCTGCTCGTTCAGCGCATCCGCCGTTGCCACATAGGTATGCAGCTCCTGAAGGGAGAAACCCAGCACTTCCTTCGCACGAACCACCTTTTTCAGATACTCTATATCTTCCCGGGTATATAACCGTGTACCACCATCCGTCCGCTGAGGCGAAGGCATAACCCCAATCTCTTCGTAATACCGAATGGTACGCTTGGTCAAACCACATTCCTTGGCTACGTCATCAATTTTATATAAACTCATTTCCTTCACCTCACTTTCATTATATGTCTATAATGTTATGTACATAATTATATATACTATTAACGTTAACGTCAACGTAAGATTTCCAACTCGAATATGTAGTATGTCTCAAACATGGACGGATTATCTCTATAAATACATTACAATATGTTGTTAAATGCAGTTCCTGTTGTCCTCTGTCTCTATAAGATGCAAAAAAAGATCCGCTCTCGCGGATCTTTCGTTCAGGCCCTATTCACATCATGCGTCTAGGCGCCTTGTTTCTTCTGCCCCTGCTGCTGGACACGCTGCATTTCCTTCAAGCGGCCTTCCACCTTGCTAAACAGTCGAATCGTATAAAATACAACAGCGAACAGACTCAGAACCAGTGCCTGTACATCGGTAAACCAGAAACCGAGAATACCAAACACCGTGATAATGACACCAAACTGCATCATCAGATTGGCGCTATACCGTTGTGCTTCTTCCCACAATTCCGGGTTACTCATCGCACGCGGGGTACGGTAACCATATATGCCATTAATTCTTTTAGGCGGTTTTTTGTAAACCATTAACCCCAGTACGAAATAACATACGCCACATATCAAACCAACAATTGCTCCTGCCACAATGTCCTCCCCTAACTCCATTAAAAATACACCACAGATATTAAAACAAAAAAAACGGCTCTACGTATATACGAAGAGCCGTCTGGATCGTTTCGTAAATCTTAAATGTCCTTCACCCGCAGTACACGCATGGCGTTCAGGACAGCCAGCACGGTCACCCCTACATCAGAGAATACCGCTTCCCACATGGTGGCAATTCCGAACACACCCAGCAGCAGGAAGATCGCTTTGACACCCAAAGCAAAACCGATATTTTGCCACACAATGGTTCGAGTCCGTTTCGCAATCCGGATTGCACTTGCCAGTCTGGATGGCTCATCCGTCATGATGACCACATCTGCCGCTTCAATAGCAGCATCCGAACCGAGTCCCCCCATCGCTACACCTACATCGGCGCGTGCCAGCACAGGCGTATCATTAATGCCATCACCGACAAATACCATTTTCTCTTTCGGTGATTTGGCAGCTTCAAGGCGTTCCAGCTGTTCCACTTTATGCTGCGGCAACAGCTCAGCGTATACTTCATCGACACCCAGCTCACGCCCCACAGCTTCACCAACAGCCTTGGCATCCCCTGTGAGCATCACTGTTTTGCGGATGCCGAGCTTCTTGAGTGCCTGTATGGCTGCCGCTGCATCATCCTTCACCTCATCGGCAATGATCAGGTGACCGACATACGAACCCGATTCGGCAACGTGCACCACCGTGCCCACAGTTTGCGGAGTCGTGTAGGAGATGCCTGCCTGCTCCATCCATTTGGCGTTACCAGCAAGCACTTCCCGTCCATCTACACCAACCTTGATGCCATGTCCGGCAACCTCATCATAATCTTCCACACCCTGGGTGCGAATATCTTTTGCCCAAGCTGTGCGAATGGATTCTGCAATTGGATGGTTTGAATGGGCTTCGGCAATGGCAGCAAGCTCCATCAATTCATCTTCCGTACGCCCAGCTTCTGGGCGAATAGCTGTTACTTTGAAAACACCTTTGGTTAGTGTGCCCGTTTTATCAAAAACAACGACTTTGACATCATTCAATGCTTCAAGGTAGTTACTTCCTTTGATGAGTATGCCGTTACGTGAAGCGGCTCCGATGCCGCCGAAAAAACCAAGCGGAATGGAAACAACCAGCGCGCACGGGCAAGAGATTACGAGGAACACCAGTGCACGATAGATCCAATCTGTGAATGTTGCACCACTAAGCACAAGCGGCGGAACGAGCGCAATCAACGCTGCAAGAATGACAACAACAGGCGTATAATAACGGGCGAATTTGCTAATAAAATGTTCCGTTTTGGCTTTGCGGCTGCTCGCATTCTGCACCAAGTCCAGGATTTTGGATACCGTGGATTCCCCAAAGGTCTTCGTTACCTCAATGGTCAGCATCCCGTTCTTGTTCACGAACCCACTCAGTACATCACTGCCAGGTTCCAGTTCACGAGGCACGGATTCACCTGTCAGAGCAGACGTATCTACCATGGAACGACCTGCCTTGACGATCCCGTCCAGAGGTACCCGCTCACCCGCTTTGACTACGATGCGATCACCAATGCGCACTTCATCAGGAGAAACCCGCTTGGTCTCTGCTCCCGCACCGATCAGCATATTGGCATAGTCCGGGCGAATATCCATAAGCGACTGGATCGACTTCCTTGATCGATTAACTGCCATTCCCTGAAACAGCTCACCGAGCTGATAGAAGAGCATCACCGCAACACCTTCGGGGTATTGACCAATGGCAAAAGCACCAATGGTGGCAACGGACATGAGGAAGTATTCATCGAATACCTGACCGCGAATAATATTTTTGAACGCCTGGAGAACGATATCTCCCCCTGCGATCAGATAAGCGACAACATAAAGTGCAAGCTGCGCCCATCCTTCCAGCGGAGACCAGAGCGCGGCTGCCACCAGAATGGAACCTGCCGCCAGGCGTGCCAGCAGCACCTTCGTCTGCCCAGCCCCATGTTCATGTGAGTGTCCGGCGTGCGCGTCATGGTCGTGACTGTCTGCATGATTGTGATCGTGCCCGGCATGACTTCCATGATCATGCGCTTGCTCTTGAATGCCGTGATGATGGCCGTGGTCATGTGCATGATCATGCGCTCCATGTTGATGGTCATGATCATGGGCATGGCCATCATGATCGTGCCCACTCGAAGCATGTTCATGCCCGTGGGCCTCACTACCTGCATGTGCGTGCACATTGCCGTTAGAATGCTTTAATAAATCGGCAGCAGCACGACTGCGTTGTGACGGTTTGCCTTTTTCCGATATACGAATATGCGGCTCCAACCGAAGGACCTTGCGCTTCGCTTCTTCCACCACCTGCTCATCCATATCGGATGTGGTGTGCATGGACAAGGTTTTGGTTACAAAATTGACCGAGCAATCGGAAATACCTTTAATTTTTTTGACGCCATTCTCAATCTTCAATGCGCAGTTGGCGCAATCCAATCCATCCAGCAGCAGTTCCCTTTTCACCTGTTCCTGTCCGGTTCCCATGTGAACTCTCCCCTTTGCAGTACGTAAAACAAATTATCCGTAATTTTTTCGATGTTACAACCAATATATGAGCAATCATTCATATGTCTTGTTAACCCTATTATATGCACGCTCAAACATGAGTGTCAACAATTCCTGTTGATTTTTCATACAGAATATGCTAATAGTAATCATTTCGCTTTAGACGTTTTTTGGATATAATAGGTTTATCGAAGAACAACACTTAATCAAGGTTGAGTTCATATAGGTGGTGATAGGAAATGGAACAACCGGTTAAAGCTCCTGCCGAATGCGACGCGGCCTGCTCTGGAACAGAGGCTGACGTGCAGACCCTTCGTGCTTCTCTCATGGATCGCGAGACCTCTTCCGAGATGGCGGATTGGTTCAAGGCTTTCAGCGACCCGACACGACTTCGTATTATTGATGCGCTGTTGCAGAAGGAATTATGTGTGCATGATCTGACGGTGCTGCTCGATATGGGACAGTCGGCCATTTCGCACCAGCTGCGGTCACTTCGCAACATGCGGATTGTCAAGCGGCGCAAAGAAGGCAAGACCGTGTATTATTCTCTGGATGATGCACACATTGAGCAGATCTTCCTGCAGACGCTCCAGCATATTAAACATGGCTAGGCATTAGCCTGCCTGTTCAACCAACAGAACCCCCGCCTGTCGGCTATTAGCCGATGGACGGGGGTTCTGTTGTATAAGGGCACCGTTTTGGCAGAAAAAGAAGTGTATTCTCGGGGTTCAGCTTAGGCTTGCCCACTCCGGTTACAATAAATTGTTATTGTTCGGATCATACAGGCCGGATCGTTCCTTGAACCAGTTGAAGATATGCGACACACATACTTTCAGCACCGCGTATCCCGGAACGGCCAGCAGAATGCCCACCACACCGAACAGATTGCCTGAAGTCAGAATGACAAAGATAATCGTGATCGGGTGAATCTTGAGCGTTTTGCCCATAATCTGAGGTGAGATGAATTTACCCTCAATTAATTGCACAATGGTCCACACGGCTACCATCTTCAGCAGCATCACCGGGGAAGTGACCAGAGCTACGATCAACGCAGGCGTAATCGCGATTGCAGGTCCCAGGTACGGAACGACACTTGTGAACGATGCGATAATCGCAAGAATCAGCGCATAGTCCAGACCAATAATCATATAACCAATGTAGAGCAGAATACCGATGCAGAAGCTGACGATAATCTGTCCGCGAATGAACGAACTGATCTGGTGATTGATATCTTCCAGCACATGCATAGCACCCGTACGGCTCTTGATTGGCAGGAATGACAGAATTTTCGCTGGAAGCTTCTTGCCGTCTTTCAGCAGATAGAACAGGATAAACGGAACCGTTACTATGGACAGCACCGTCTCGGTGAACGCTCCAAGGAATCCGCCCAATCGGGTCCAGGTCGAGTTCAGAATCTCAGTGGCTTTCTGGGAAATCGTGCCCCACCAGTCTTGGGAGTTCAGGTTCACCGCTTCCTGGAATTGGCTGAACAGCTGGCTGCCCGTAAGTTCCTCAAACTGATGCTTTACCGTCTCACTATACGTTGGGAAATTTTCGATCAGCCCCGTAATCTGGTTACGCACGACCGGAATGACTGCCAGTACAACGACTGTCAGGATACCTCCGATAGCGAGATACAAGATTAGAATGGACCATCCTCGCTTGATCTTCCACTTTTCCATGACATCCACAATCGGATTCAGCAGGTAATAGAGAATACCCGACAGAATAATTGGCAGCACAATCGTCTTGATCAGCACCGCAAGCGGGTGCAGAACAAAGGATACTTTGGTCAGAACCATCACGTTCAGTCCTACCAGCAGCAGAATTAACAGAAAAAGGACAAACTTGTTATTCAGAAAAAATCGCTTAAACCGATCCGGCCAAATGCGGGGTTGCTCAGGTTGCTCCATAGGCGTGTCTTCCTCTCTTATGTATCCTTTATCAAAGCATAAGCTGTAAACCAGCATGTTTCTTTACTGCACATAAAGTAGCTTGTACAAGCCAACATATGTATAACACATTGAGTTTATACGTACGGCGCTGTTTAACCGTTTCAAATTAGAGCGGTAAGATCATTTTACCCTAAAAAGATCCTTATGCCCCATAGGTCAAGTTGGGTTATCCTGTATATCTTTATAGACTCTCTTCTATTTTTCAAGTAACTTCTATTCTGCAAGGGCGATCGAGATAATTGATAGTATACTTGAATCATAATATCTCCACTCTCTATATGAGTTGATATGAATTACTTGAAGGCCTTCCAGTAACCGAGGTTCTTCTTTATGGTTCTGCTAGATGGAAATCCCGTATCGTTTCTTGCCTTCAGCTTACCTTCCCGATAAATATCATACTGAATCACTGTAAAATCCGAACCGAAGTGGTTTGCAGCTTCCCTTAATGCATCAACACAATTTTTAGGTGAATATAATCGGTTATTCATCTTATTGATTTCATGTACTGGCGCTCTTTGCTCCTTCCTTTCTATTAATTGTTCTCTCGGCTCGTTCGTTACACTCTTTGGGGTTTTTGCTAATATGCGTAAAACAAATGTATTTAGACTTGCCTTACCTTTCAAGAAATCCATAACATGAACATTGGTTTGTGATTTACCACTTTATCTGCCGATGATTAAGCTATATATTAGCTCATTGCTTGTGCCTACTAACTGAGTGAGATGTTCTGATAATTCTATTGAGTTGTCGTGAAGTAATTTTGCAGTTGATAGATGATCTATTATTACATCAACAGTATTCATAATTCCCATCCTTCGCATTGATCTTGATCTTTACAAAAAAAAGCACCTCGCACAGACAGAAAAAAATTCTAATTGTATGAGGTGCTTCCTCGCTTAATTTTGTATGTAATTTTGTACTATCATTGTATGAAAATCACGGGCAAGTGTAAAATCGTCAACTCTTGTTTGTACGACCTGTTATCCCCATGAAAAAATCCCCTCCAGCAGACAACATGTAAGTCCATCTTAAAAGATGTCTCTTTTTCGTTGTATACCATAAGGGGTGTTACCATAACTCAAGCTCTTTTTGATTGATTCGTAAAAACAAAGGCGAAGGCGATTTTTTAGAAGGACTAGCAATGTTAAGCAGAAGAGTAATGTACTTTTTATTCAAGATTAATGTCATTATTTTGACTGCGGCATTCCGAAATTGGCTTGGCTAAACTCTAATGTTTTTAAGTGTTTTCAACAAATCTCTACAATTTAAATAATAGCAATAAACAAACTATCCAAATATTCAAGGTGAAACCAAGGCTTATTATAACTCGATGCGATGTTTTAGTTTTTGTTTTTCGATTTTCATCTGTTAATAATTTTAATAACAAGTAGATACTAATGAATGTTAATACTGGAACAACTGTAAAAATAAAATAAGCCATAATATCAATCATTTATCACAACTCACTCTCTAGTGAAATCAGGTATAGTCTTGACTATATCATACCTAATACCTGATATTTAAGATCACATATCTTTGTGATACCAGTTTAGTGTTCGAGCGTCTGCATTGGATTCAGATACTCCAGCTGTTGTACTAAAAGTAACTGCTGGCGTTTTGGCAACATTCACTTCTCAAGTCAAATTCCACTCTTTATGAAAATACTTAGCTTCAAATGCAGTTACTTCTAATCTTCCTGATTTATCATGCTCTCTATACAGTTGGAAACCCGACCAACCCTTATGGCGATTGACTATATATCTGGCTGTTCCATAACAATGTAAACATTTTCATGAATTATGGTACTTAATGAGGTTTTAAGTGCATGTACCTAATGTTTAGATGCACATCTAATCGGAAATCGATGTCCTTGGCTCGGGACAAACTTGTACCGATAACATAAAAAAGCCGCTAAATTAGCGACTTCAATGGGACTATGTCCTTGTCCTCCGACAATAGGTCTCCTTTGAAAAATATCCCTACCAAAAAACGGCTCGTCTCCAAAAAGAGACAAACCGTTCATATGTCAGCTGCATCCGCATCTATGATTACGTTGGATGTTGCGCTTTAGCTTTTACTTATACTTTTACTTACGTTTATGCTTTTCCCGCCAGTTGAGCGATCAGCTCATACGAGTGTAAGCGTGCCTGATGATCATAGATCATCGACGTAATAATCAGCTCATCCGCTTGGGTCTGAGCGATGAAAGATTCCAGTTGACCGCGCACGGTCTCCGGAGAACCGTTCACAGCTGCTTTCAGCGTCTGCTCTACACCGGCTTTCTCACGATCCGTCCATTTGCCTTCCATATCGGCTGGTGGCTGCACCAATCCTGTTGTGCCACGAATAATGTTCAGGAACTGCTGCTGCATTGTCGTACCGAGCCATACTGCTTCTTCGTCAGTATCCGCAACGACAGCATTTACACCCACAATAACATGGGGTTCCTTCAAGTGATCGGATGGCTGGAAACTGCTCCGATACGTTTCAAGTGCAATCCGGGTGTAATCCGGTGAGAAATGGCTGGCAAAAGCAAACGGCAATCCCAGCTGTCCTGCCAGACGAGCACTGAAATCACTGGAGCCGAGCAGGTAAATCGGGATATTCAAGCCTTCACCGGGTACAGCGCGAACGGGTGCATGATACGATGTAGCAGAAGCATCAAAGTATGCTCTAAGCTCAGCCAGCAATTCTGGGAAATCTTCACCACTGTTGAGGTCTTTACGCAGGGCTAATGATGTGCGACGGTCACTTCCCGGTGCACGGCCCAGTCCAAGATCAATACGGCCTGGATACAGAGACTCCAGTGTACCAAATTGCTCGGCAATCACAAGCGGCGCATGGTTAGGCAGCATGATTCCACCTGAACCGAGACGAATGGTCTTCGTTCCTCCCGCGAGGTAACCAATCACAACCGAAGTGGCTGAAGAAGCGATGCCTGGCATGTTGTGATGCTCCGCTACCCAGTAACGGTGATATCCCCAACGCTCCGCGTGCTGAGCGAGATCCAGACTGTTGCGAAGCGCATCCGCAGGTGTGGCCCCTACAACAACAGGCGCCAGATCCAGAATGGACAATTTAACGTCGTTAATATGTTTTTTATGGGATGCAGCTGTGTTTTCGGTAGACATGATATATAGTCTCCTCTGTAGTTATATTTTTATTTTTGTATATCCAGATATATAGATGTAAAAGCGTGAAAAAATGATGTTCGGAGCTACTCCTCAAGCCGTTTACATCCGGACGGAATACCCGCTTGCACCTGCATTCTTGCTTCCGTCTCGGCGTCCGGCTTATAGCTCGTGCTGTACGTACTCGGCAAATTGACGAATGGTTTCTTCGTTGCGGCGATAATACGTCCACTGTCCTCTGCGCTCGGAGATCAGTAACCCGGCTTTGAGCATGGTCAGCAGATAGCTGGATATGACGGATTGAGCCAGTCCGGCCTTCACCTGAATCGTACCAACACATATGCCGCTCTTTCCTGCATCCGGATGCTGAGATAGCTCCATCGGTGGAAAGTGCTGCTCTGGGTTCTTGAGCCACAACAGAATCTGTCGACGTGTCTCGTTGGATAATGCTTTGAATATGAGTATAGGTTCCATGGGTAGATTATACCGCCTTTCTTTCATTTTGCAAACCAAACAGACCGATTCGACGAACGAACCGGCCTGCCATTAAATTCATGGGTATGCGTTTAGAATAGATTGGTAAGCCGCTGCCTCCAAATAACCGATACTGCTGAAGACAAGTGATCTACCGCTCCAATGCCTACAAAATCAAAGATACCCACACTCGGAAGTCATTTTTATGCCGGCAGTCATGCCGATTTGTTCGTAATCTTAATCAATCCACTGAGTGATTTTTTCCAAAGGCTGACGGGATTTCTCGCGTGGCGGGTCTTCCGCACGATAACCAAAGGCTGCCATAACGGAAACATCCCATAGTCCATCCTCCAGCAGACCTTCTTCTTCCAGAATCGAATGTACGCCCTCATAGTTAAACCCTTCAATCGGGCAAGAATCGATACCAATCAACGCTGCCGCCGTCATCATATTGCCAAGAGCAATGTAGATCTGTTTGGACGCCCAGTCCAATATAGTACGGGGGTTCTCCAGAATCCGTTGGTTATTTTGAAATTTGCCATAAGCTTCACGAGTCAACTCAAATACGTCATCCGGCATGCCCTTGATTTCTTTCAGCATGTATTCCGCGTATGGCGAGTTGTAACTCGCATCGGATCGCGCCAAAATAACAATAAAATGGCTTGCCGCCGCCAATTGTTTCTGTGCCCCGGAAGAGACTTCGGACAGACGCTTGCGCAAGTCCGGGTTCTGCACAATCAGAAATTTCCATGGTTCCAATCCGATCGAGCTTGGCGACAATCTTCCCGTTTCCAGAATATACTCAAAATCTTCTGCCGGAATGAGACGTGAAGCATCAAACTGTTTGGTTGCATGGCGAAAATGGTAAGCGTTCAAGACCGTTTCTTTTGTAATGGCTTTTGCCGAAGATTCCATATGATCTGCACATCCTTTTCTTGTTTATGTTCATGGTTTAAAACTGAATGCCTGAGTATTATTTTAGATTCTATAATCAAAATATAAAAGTACGCACAATGTTGTTTCTTAGTTCATAAAAGTAACTATAACTATCTAACAAGGTTTTTCTATGGTCAAGTGCATGCCCTGTTGTAACCAAAAACAAGTCGCCATGGATCTGCTGCTCCCCAAGGCGACTTATCTGTGGTTCATGTCAGCGATGATGATGATTACAGCTGCTGCATAAACTCATTTTCCGAGATGACCGTAAACCCCTCTTGCCGCAGCAAAGCAGAAGTAACCCCTTCGCCCACAACCTTGTGGTTGGCAAAGTTGCCATCGTAGATCATCTGTGTGCCGCAGGAAGGACTGAATTCTTTGAGTACTACACAGGAGACATTCAGTTTCTGCGCCCATTCAAGTGTCTGATAGGCTCCTTTAATGTATAGATCTGTTACGTCGTTGCCACTCTTCTCAATCACCTTGGCTGTACCTGACAGGACATCCTTGCCCGTACCGCCGATAATTTCAGCCGGCTCCCGCGGGGTGGAAAATCCGCCAAGCAGCTCCGGGCAGACCATCTTCGCCTGTTCCTGCTCTACAAGCTCCTGAATCTTTGCATCCAGACTCGCTGTTCCGTTGTAACGGCAGGCTACGCCAGCAAGACATGAACTCACCAAATATTTCATCGTTATGCTCCTTATGCTCGATCCATCTATTCAATTGATTGTACCATATGGGTCAGGCCTAGAGGTCAATTCTTGTAATCATTGTAATCCGTGCATCGTCTTCATATCGAACCTTAAAAGTATTGTAAATCTTTGTCTCTGCTGAACGAAATGTGACCATTCCAGGCGTATTTGGATCTCTTTCAAGTTTATAATGATCAAGGTCGATATTGAACATTTGTTTGATTACTGGTGCTGCGTTCTGCCTGATTACACTTTCCTTCATGTTACGTAACTTCTCAAAGTAAAGCTCATACTCTTCCCCAGTTTCAAGGTCTGGAATCCCCCTCTGGAAATCCATTACAGTATAGCCGTTGCTAAATCTCCCACCAATTCTACTTACTAAATACCGATCTCCAAAATATAGGTCCGTTATATCTTCAAGCTTCTTGCCATTTTGTTTAAAAATTATATCTTTCAAATCAGGTGCGGGCTCACCAGACAAGGCTTCAATCGACATTCTGGCTTCTGTTATTAATTCTTGTGATACAGTATCAGAACTCACACTACCAGAAACGCATACTGCTTCATCCCTCGTCCATTCGATACTGCCACTGCCCCTACTATTCTCCAAAAACAATGTGGTGAACCATACCGGTTTTTCCTGACCCTGCTTCATTTTTACATAACGTCTGGCTGAGATCGGTTTTAGCGTAGGGTCACTTTTTATCCCTTCAAGCAGTGACGGAATTTGACGGAAATACCGATGCTCAAGCTCATTAGCAGCCATCTCTCGTCCCATTTTCACCTCACGCAGATTGCCTGTTGCCGCATCAAGCCAGATCAACGCGTATTCTGCATCTCCTTCTTTTCCAGCCTCGACGGAGACTCTTCCGGAGACAGGCAGGTCCTTCACTTTGGTTATAAGTAGTTGTTTGCCAAGGTAGTCTCGCATCGTGACGGCTACATTTTTTTTCATCTTGTCTGTGAGCAGGTTCATGCCAGCATCATCCGTATATTGCAGCGCTGCTGTGGGATATACTTGTTCAATGATCGGCTCCACAATCTGTCCGTTCCAAAGAATGACCGCCGCTGCCACGGCTGCAATCGTCGTGCACGCTATAATGGCTTTGCGAGAGCGAAGACTGCGTCTACGCTGATTCGGCCGAACGTGTTGCACGGCAGGCTTACCCCCAGCATCACTCATTTTCTGTGCTGATCCCGATTTAAGCCAGGCTACCTGGCGAAGTACGTTCTGCTTATGCTCTTCGGTAAAAGGAGACGCCGCAAACGGCTCCTGTCTGACTACTTTTTCCCATTCGTCATCGATATGTTTCATTCGCTTCGCTCCTCCCACTGTTTCCGTACTTTGGCCTTCGCTCTGGACAGTCGCGATTTGACCGTTCCCGCGCTGATGCCCAGCATTTCCGCAATTTCCCCCGTCGTAAGCTCATACTTCAGATGCAGCAAAAGCAATTCCCGGAATTTGTTCGGCAGAGCCATGATGATGTCCCAGATTTCATGAACATGCTCCCTGCTGATCGCCTCGGCTTCGGCAGAAGGGTGAACAAATTTTTCGTGCTTCATCTCGCCTTGGCTCGCATTAACCTGTTCCGTGTGGATTGGCAGTGTCTCTCCCCATAAACTGCTGCGAAAAAATCTGGATTTTCGGTATGTAAATGTCGTGTTCCTAGTAATGGTCAGCAGCCATGTCTTCAATGAGCATTCTCCGCGAAAATGGGCGATCCCGGAATATGCCCGGATAAACACCTCCTGTGACAATTCATCCGCCTGCTCGGTACTTTTAGTCAGAAAGTACGCGTAGTTCCATACGTCGTTCCCGTACTCATCCATCATGCTGCTAAGCGTGTAATTGTCGATCGACTGAGCATGTTCCAGATATTGATAGTCCAACTGATGTTCACCTCACTTAATAAGACTGCGTCCATTCGGGTTTGGTTCCCAAACGGTTTATTTCTTCCCCCTCTCCTGCAAAATAAAATAAACCAGCAAGGTCCACATGTGCTGAACGCGCTGGTCTATCTATGATAAAGCTATTTCTCTTCTTTCTTCCTAATCTCGTAGCCACTTATGCCTTAACCGCAGCAATCATGAGAAACATCGGTCGACGACTTTCGTCTCGCATACCGGGAACCTGCTCAATCATCTCCGGGGATGGCTTGGACTCGGCAACCTGTTGAATGACAAACCCGGCCTGAATCAATTCATTCAGATGAGTCGCTACTGTCCGGTGGTATTTGACCACGTCCTGGTTCAAAAAGTTCGCTACCCGCTGCCCTTCCTCATGATAATGATCCACAGGCCAATGCAGTATCTCACCCTGAGGTCCATAATGCCAGTCCTGCTCCGCCCGCGCCGTGAAGATGGGATGTTCCGCAGACAGGACAAACGTGCCTCCTTGGACAAGACATGTATTGATTTTGGCGTATACCTGATCCAGACGCTCGATATAATGCAAAGCCAGTGAACTGATCACCACATCAAATTGTCCGGGTGCAAAATCAATATCCTCAATCGCCATCCGCTGGTACTCGATATGAGGGTCATCCGTCATCTCGCGGGCACGCTGCAACATATTTTCAGACAAATCCACGCCAACCACAGAACGTGCCTCTTGCTCACGTGCATATCGACAGTGCCAACCGAAGCCGCACCCCAGATCCAGTACGTTCTTGCCCTTTAATTCAGGCAGCATCGTTTGCAATTCATGCCACTCGCCAGCAGCCTCCAATCCTTCAGTCGATCGGGCCATCTGACTGTAATTGCCGAAAAATTCGGCTTCATCATATTTGTTTTGCTTCATCAACAAATCCCCTCCCGTGTCATAAAAGACGATCCTCTAACTCTACCATATAAACGATCATCTTTTGAAAAAGTTGCCAACCAAATTCATGGCATGTTATTATACAGAACGAACGTTCAGTATATTAACGGAGGTTCTCATGAACACAAATTGGACGCACCCACTGGAAAGGCAATCTGTAGGTAAGGCTTTTGTAAGCTACCTCGTGCCTTCCGTACTGGGAATGCTGGTTATCGCTTTTAATTTTATTATCGACGGCATTATGGTTGGACACAAACTGGGATCTACAGCGCTGGCCGGGATCGGGATTGCTTCCCCTGTTTACACGCTTTTTGTAGCCATGTCGCTATGGATTGGTATGGGCGGGGCGACCTTATATTCAACCTATATGGGCAAAAAGGATCTCACAACAGCGAAGCAGATTTTCACCAAATCCATTACTATTATTTTGCTGATTACGATGGTCATTGGATATACGGCCTATACATTCAAAGACAAGCTGGTCTACGCCCTTGGTGCCAATACCGAAACATTCCCGTTTGCTGCGGACTATATGAATATCATTTTGTTGTTCGGTTTTGTCTTCACCATTGAGAACGCACTGACTATTTTTGTTCGTAACGATGGAAATCCCAATACATCCATGTATGCTCAGATCACGTTTGCTGTAGCCAATATTGTGCTCAATTATGTAACGTTATACGTGCTGGAATGGGGCGTGCGGGGCGTCGCGATTGGTACAATTGTATCGGCATCTCTGGCGCTTCTTGTCCTGCTGACTCACTTTTTCAAAAAAACGAATAATCTCAAATTTACCCGCTTCAAATGGAATACCAAACTGCTGGCTTCCATTGTGCTCATTGGGTTCCCCAGCTTTCTGGCTGAACTGGGCATGTCCGTCTTCTCCATCGCTCACAACATCTCACTGGACCGGATTGCGGGCACGGATGGTGTGGCATCCTTTACAGTCTTAAACTATATTCATGGCGTTGTACTCCTGGCTTTTCTCGGTCTGGCGTCCGCTGCCCAACCTCTGGTCAGTTATTATCACGGGGCCAAACAGATCGAACGGGAAAAACAGACCATTCGCTTAGCCTCCAGAACAGCTCTGGCGTGTGGGGTGCTGCTGTTACTCGTTGTACAATTGGGCGCACCTTATTTTGTGCAAATCTTCGGAAACTTCAGTACCAGCGTGACGGATAACGCCGTGTACGGTTTGCGAATATTTACTTTTGCATACTTGTTCATGGGTATTAACTTTGTCATGAGCACATACTTCCAATCTGTCGGGAATGCCAAAATGGCCATCTGGATTACAGCTGCACGTGAGATGATTATTATGGTGGTCTTGATTGTTATCCTCCCTTCATTCTTCGGAGTCACTGGCGTATGGCTTGCCGTTCCGCTATCCGAGATGCTGGTTCTGGTCACTATTGGGATGTACTATAGAAAACGATCCATCTCTGAACGGATAAACGGTTTAACGATTGAATAAAACATGTGAACAACCAAAAGACCTGCTTGATCTAATACAGATCAGGCAGGTCTTTTGGCTAAGGCAATCAACTCAATTTTTATCGAATGGCTCGTTTAATATGTTCACATAAGGTTTTACATTAGGTTTAATATTACATCTATACCCGAATATCGAATCGGCCATTGCTGTCCGTCGTGGCATTTGCAATTTCTTGCGCGGATGCGGCTTGCATGCCATTGGTTGGTGGTTTGGCTGGCGGCGCTTCCTTGCTTCCGGTTGTACCGCTGCTCTGAGAGCTTTGCTGCGAGATTTGAGCTTCAATTTGCTTGATTTGCTGCTGCAGCTGCTTCGTTTTGGTCTCCTTGGTCTTCTCATCGTCCTTGCTGGATTGTACTTTCTCCAATTCGGCCTCAAGCTTCGTCTTTTGCTTCTCCAACTCGCTTGTGCTGTTCGAACTGGATGAAGACGTGGATATGTAGGATGTCGTGGAACTTGCTGCTGAAGAAATACTCATCGTTGATCTCCTCCTCTTTCTTGGTTCCACTATATCCCATCCAGACGAAAGGAACGTTAAATTCAACTGAAAGGTTGCTGAATGATTGGCTTCCGGTCGTCTTAAGGCTAACGTTTAAGTCCAGCGCATTTATTTACGCACAACGTTATACCCTTTATCTTTCAGCAGTTGGATAACCCCATCCTTACCCAGGAAGTGGCCTGCGCCCACTACGATGAAATATTCCTCTTTTTTGTCGGATTTCAGGTAGCCATCGATTTTGTCTGCCATCCCGATATTCCGATCAATAAGCATCGCTTTGTTATACTCCGGATCAACAGCCAAGCTATTGGTGAATTCAAGCAATCCTTGGTCATCTCCGGTTTTCCACATTTCAGCCATCTGGTCGACACCATCATCAAGAACAGCGAAATTATCGAGCACAGCGTTCAGATTCTTCTCTTGCAGTTCATTGGAGAAATGATCGAACATGCCTAACTGAGATTCATAGGATTCCAGCTCCAGCACGGGCAATTTTCGTTCAACGGCTTTCTGTATGAAATACAGATCGATACCCGCAGATGCTTCGTATCCGGCCTTCACTGATTTCAGACTGCTGATGGTCGTTTCCGCCACCCATGGTTTGAATGCATCAAGAGCATTGGCTTCCAAGCCACTTTGCTTCAAAATGCCACCGAGTTTAGCATACGTTTCCTTGGACACATGATCCTTCAGCGTTGTCCCGTCCTGATACATCCCCATATCCATAATCAGCTTCTGCTGCGCCTCATCGGCTGCTTTGCTGATATCAATCTCCACACCGAGATAGTCGGCTTCTGCAAAAGCTTCTTCAAATTCCTTACGCAGCGGGTAGAAGCTATCATCTGCAATATGCATGGAACCTACCAGATACACCGTATTTCCATTATGTTCGACTTCCCACATAAAACCACGTGCACCGGTTTGGATGGTTTCCGCTGCTCCACCTTTGGAGACCAGCAGAACGGTGCGCGTTGCCCCATCCCAGCGAACTTCGTAACCTGCTGCATCCCCGACGATACGGATCGGCGCATAGGTTACGCCATTGATACGTGTAAGTTTACTTTTAAGCGTAATTGTTTTGCCATCCACTACGGCCGTGATCATGTCATCCGCTGCAGTCGTCAGCTTCACATCCATCGCGTCAAGCGTGGTACGCAGCGGAACCAATGTCGTTCCCTTATCGATGATTGGCACTCCTGCAGCATATGCTACTGCCTGATCATTGACCTTGACGGAAGTCTCCTGTGTTGCAGCCATAGCCGGTACTGCAGATGCAAGCAAACCTATCGAAATTGTAAGGGACAAGAGCATTTGTTTCCAATTTTTCATATTATGTATTCTCCTTCATTCACAATATATTTCTTTTTTGGCAGCATTATCTGAATTATAACACAGCAAACAGACCGCTCTCTAATTTTAAATAACGGTCTTGGTTAAAAAATCTGCCTTTGTCCGGCGTCCTGAAGGACCTGCGGCAGCATTAATGACGGCAGCGCTTCCATCCTCCCAAAAAAAGGGTTGATAATTGAGAAATCATCCACTATGATAATGTCATTAGGCCGGCCACAAAAGTTAAAGCACTTTAACTTTCAATTACATAACATTAAATTAAACCTTTTATTTAGGTAAACTCTATTACGAAAGTTAAAGCGTTATAATTTTATAACAAATAGAAAGGTTGGTGTTTATGTGACCCATCGCGAAAGCCGACGGCAGACATTTTACATGTACCTCTTCATCTCTCCATGGCTTATCGGTTTCCTGGTCTTTGCCTTGTATCCGATTCTGTCATCCCTTTATTACAGCTTCACGGACTATGACATTATCCACCCGCCGAAATATGTCGGACTCGCGAATTACAACGAAATGTTTCACAATGATTTGTTTTGGAAATCTGTTGTCGTAACGGTGCGCTATACATTTATCAGTGTACCGATCCAGCTGGTGCTGGCACTTGGCTTTGCTCTCCTGCTCAATACGAAAATACCGTTTCGCGGATTTTTCCGAACCGCCATGTATTTTCCAAGCATGGTATCCGGTGTGGCGATGTCCCTCCTGTGGTACTGGATTTTCAACCCATCGATCGGTCTGTTCAATTATGTGCTGTCCTGGTTCGGCATCAGCGGCCCATCCTGGCTCATGAGTCCCGATTATGCGCTTTACGCTTTGATGATTATGTCCTTCTGGACGGTAGGCTCAGGCATGATTTTGTTCCTTGCAGGACTTCAGGGCGTTCCTGCCAGTCTCGTGGAAGCCGCCAAGCTTGACGGTGCGGGACGCTTCCGAATTTTCCTGAACGTGACGCTGCCCATGATTTCACCGGTACTTTTGTTCCAGCTGATTATGGGTGTCATTGATTCCTTCCAGGTATTCACACAGGCATATGTTATGACCCAAGGGGGTCCAAACTACTCGACCTGGTTCTACGTTTACAACCTGTACACCAGTGCCTTCAAGGAATACAGGGCAGGATACTCCTCGGCACTCGCGTGGGTGCTGCTGATCGTCGTCATGGCGTTTACGGCGCTCATTATTAAACTCTCGAACCGTTATGTTCACTATGAAGGAGGCGGACGCAAATGAGTACGATTCCGACTGCCGGCCCAGGGGCTGCACCTTCTGTGAGTAAACGCCGGCGCAAAATTGACGCGGTTAGCATGGCCAGCTTCATTGCCCTGGTGGTCACCACTTTTCTCATGCTCCTCCCTCTGTTTTTCATGGTCTCGACCTCGCTGAAATCGAAGAAGGAACTGCTGAAGTTTCCTCCGACCTTTCTGCCGGAGTCCTGGCAGTGGAGTAACTACAGAGAGATTTTCGACACGCTGAATTTCGGTCAAATGTATATGAACAGTCTCATTATCGGCATTTTGACCGTTGTTGGCACCCTGTTTTCGTCGGCGCTTGCAGGCTATGGTTTCGCCAGATATCGGGGCAAGGGCAGCAACTTGTGGTTCATGCTCATGCTCAGCACCATGATGCTTCCCTATCCGGCGATTATGATCCCGCAGTTCATTCTCTTTTCCAAGCTGAACTGGATCGATACCTTCCTGCCGCTGATTGTCCCTGCATTTTTTGGTTCAGCCTACAACATCTTTTTACTGCGACAGTTCTTCTCCACGTTGCCAGATGAGCTGTTTGACGCCGGACGCATTGATGGCTGCAGCGAGTTTCGGATGTGGAGACAAATTGCTTTGCCTCTGTCCGGTCCGGCGCTTGCAACTGTTGCGATCTTTGCCTTTATTTACAGCTGGAACGATCTTTTGACACCTGTGCTCTACTTAAGCTCATCGGATAAGTTTACGCTTCCGGTCGGTATGTCTTCCTTTACCTCTTCCCGTTTCCGGATTCCGCCATGGCACCTGCTCATGGTTGCCTCCGTGCTCGCCATGCTGCCAATCGTGTCCCTGTTTGCGATAGCCCAGAAGCGGTTTGTGGAAGGAATTGTACTTACAGGCATCAAGTAAAGGCTCCGCCGCAGGGGCGGCAAAAAACTTGAATATATGGGGGACTGTCATTCATGAAAAAGATAAGGATCAAAAAGACTTTTGCACTTTTGCTTGCGACCGGCATACTCGTCGTATTGGCACTGTCCGGCTGCAGCGGCGGTAAATCAGCGGGAGATGTAGTACCTGGTAACGATGGTGATAGCGCTAAATCCGGCTCCTCCGGCGAGCAAGTAACCATAACGCACTACACTATCGATTCCGAGGATCGCACCTTTATTGAGAAGCTGATTCCCGATTTTGAAGCCAAACATCCGAACATTAAGGTAAAAGTCGAAAAAGCTCCTTACGAGCAGTTCGATAGTAAGCTCCAAACGCTGATTGCCGGCGGCAAATCGCCTGACGTCACAAGCCACTATGGATACGGCGGTTTTGCGGAGTATTACAACAAAGACATGCTGCTCGACATGAACGACATGATTAAGGAAGACGGATTTAAGGGGTCCGACTACAGCATCCCGGATGACCTTATGAAAATCTATACTGTTAAAGACCATGTCTACGGTATTCCGGTCAACATGTACGTTACTCTGATGCTCTATAACAAAGACATGTTCGACGCTGCCAACGTTCCTTATCCTCCAAGCGATTACGAGGACAAGAGCTGGACGTTTGACAAAATGGTCGAAGACGCCAAGCAAATGACGCATGTGTCCAACGATATTGCCAAAACCCAATATGGCGTTGACTTCACATGGTCCGAGCGCGATATGCGTCCGCTTTATTTTGGTGCCGAACCTTACTCCCAGGATACCTGGACCAACGGCGGCGTACCATCCGAAACTTATTTCAATTCGCCGGAAGTCATCGCAGCCTATAACAAGCTGTTCAACCTGATCTTAAAAGATAAAGTGTCTCCGACAACGGAATGGAGCAAGAGTGTAGCGGGGCAAAACGGCGATGCATTCGTAACCGGTAAGGTGGGTATGACCGTCAGCGGCTCCTGGAGCCTTGCCGGATCTAATGATTTCCCGTTCAAGGTTGGCGTGGCAGCAGTGCCTGCTGGCGGCAATGACAAGGTCCGCAGCGTGCTTTTCGTCGATCCACTCTTGATTCTGAAGGGCTCCAAACATCCGAAGGAAGCTTTTGAATGGATCAAGTATCTGGTCAGCGACGAGGTTCAGGAAAAATCCATTGACCTGAGCGGCGGCAATCCTCCTGTAAATACGAAGGCAGCCGAGACCTATTACAAGCATTTTGATGGCATCGATCCAGCAGATGTGAAGAAGGTTTACGAAGGCGCTGTGAAATACGGATTTGAATCCTATAACCACCTGATCACCCACTATTCTCAGATTAACGACATGTTCATCAACGAGATGCAGCCGATCGATACCGGACACAACACCGTTGAAGAAGTGATGCCGACGATTCAGAAAAAGGTCATGGAGATTATCAAACGTTAACGCCAGACATTGTGCCGTCCCGAAAGGGGCGGTGCATCTACTAAATTAGCTTCGCGGCTAAGCCTCCGTACATGTATACTAGTGTTAAATCAATATAAAGTACGGAAAATCTGCCGCAAGGAGAATAAACAATGAAGGTTAGTATATTTGATGTAGCAAAAAAATCAGGATTATCCGTTGTAACGGTTTCCCGGGTACTCAATGGTGCCGAATCCGTTCGTGAGAAAAATAGACAAAAGGTACTCGACGCCATTAAGGAGCTTGATTACCATCCCAACGCTGCTGCGCGGAGTTTAGCCCGCGGCAAAACAGGAATCGTCGGTTTGATCATGACCACTCTTCAGGATTCCTTCTTTGACGCTGTCGTTAAAGAGCTGAACGAAGTGCTTTCGCTTCACGGCTATTTTCTCGCCGTTTCGATCTCTACCGGCATTGGTTCCGATGAAACCCATTACCTGATCCAGGAGGACCGGGTGGACGGTCTTATTCTGCTCTCGCCGATAGAAGAGGATAATTACATTGTGGAACTGAAGCGGCGCAATATCCCTTATGTCCTAATCGACAATCAGAAGCCGGAGAATGATGCTTTTTCCGTAACGATCGACAACTACAAAGGCGGCTATGCCGCTACGAAGCATCTGCTTGATCTGGGCCATACCTCCATCGCACACATAAGCGGAGATGACATGTTCCGCAGTACGAAAGAGCGCCGCAGTGGTTTCCTGCAGGCACTTAAGGAACAAGACCTGGCTCCGTTCGACATGATCACAGGCGATTTCGAAATCGATTTTGGTTATGACATCTGCCGCCAATGGCTGCGGGAGGGCCGCCTTCCCTCAGCGGTGTTTGCGGGCGATGACCATATCGCGCTTGGGGTCGTGAACGCGCTCATGGAAGAAGGCATCAAGGTGCCTGAACAGGTAGCCATTGTCGGCTATGACGATCAGTATATTTCATCCAAGCTGCACCCCCATCTGACAACGGTCCGGCAGCCTGCCGACCGCATTGGGATTGCTGCTGCGGATATGCTGCTGAAACGTATGGACGGTACGATGAAGCGCGGGGCTAATGTGCGAATCGACCCTGAACTAATCGTGAGAGAATCTACTGGATCGCCAACAGAAGATACGACCGGATAAAAAATATAACCTTATATATAGGAGTGACGACCATTGACTTACTACTTGGGAATCGATGGGGGAGGAACAAAAACATACGCCCTGCTGACTGATGACTGCGGCAATGTGCTTGGCAAAGGCGTTGGCGGCAACGGCAATCATCAGATTGACCACGCCTTGGCCTCGCAAAGCATACGGGAAGCTGCAGAAGGAGCCCTGAACGAGGCAGGGTTGCAGATTCATGAAATCTCGCACACCTTTTTCGGGCTTGCAGGCGCAGATCGGGAGATAGATTACCGAATTCTGCATCCTCTGGTTCAGGGAATCGGATTCACCCGGAATTACTCGATTGACTGTGACACGATGATCGGCCTGCGCGCAGGCACGAACCGCCCTTACGGGGTCGCATTGATTTGCGGCACAGGCACCAACTCCGCAGGCCGCAATCCGGCAGGAGAACATGTACAGATCGGCGGTTTTGATTATATGTACGGCGATTTCGGCGGCGGGGGTTCCCTCAATATTGAGGTGTTCCGCTCTGTCATCCGTTCTTGGGACGGCCGTGAGCAGACAACACTCCTGACTCCCCTGCTGCTGAACTTCCTTGGATATGATAGTGTCAGCGATATGTTCGATGATTTCCAGGATCACGGCAAGCATGTGCCTGTCCATGCTGCGAAGCTGCTGTTTGAAGCTGCCGCAGAGAACGATGCTGTAGCTCTGGAAATTCTGAACCGTCAGGGCGCCGAGCTTGGTAAATCAGCGACTGCTGTCATCCACAAGCTCGGAATGGAAAAGGACACCTTTGACGTGGTACTGGCAGGAAGTCTGCTAACAAGGGGTGATCGCGGGTGGATTCGCAGCAAGGTTGAACAGGCTGTCGCAAACGTTGCTCCAAATGCGACCATCGTAACCTTGGCCACAGAGCCTGTCGTCGGTGCTTTATGGTCTGCTATGGATGCGGACGGACATACGGTAAGCCATGATGTATATGACACAATGCGGGCCTTCCACGACTTCGAACATATTAAGCAAACAACAAGATAAACGTCCATAGGGACTGTCATCATAAAAAATTCTAAAAAGACTGGAGTGTGCAAAATGTCAAACGAACAAGGACTAAAAATAGCGGTAATCGGCGGTGGATCTTCCTATACTCCGGAGCTCGTTGAGGGGTTCATCCTTCACCATGCCGAGCTTCCGGTACGCGAGCTGTGGCTGGTAGATATTGAGCCGGGACAGCACAAACTGAATATTGTCGGCAACTTGGCCAAACGCATGGTGGAGAAATCCGGTCTTCCGATTGAAGTTCATTTGACGTTCGACCGCCGCGAAGCCATCAAGGGTGCGGACTTCGTCAGCACGCAAATGCGTGTCGGCATGCTTGACGCCCGTGGCCGCGATGAATCCATTCCCCTGAAATACGGCGTCATCGGTCAGGAAACCACCGGTCCCGGAGGCATGATGAAGGCGCTGCGGACGATTCCGGTCCTGCTTGATATCTGCCGTGATATTGAAGAACTCGCTCCTAATGCCTGGCTGCTGAACTTTACGAATCCGGCGGGTATGGTCACGGAAGCGATTCTGAAGTATTCCAACGTAAAAAGCATCGGTCTCTGTAATGCGCCGATCGGCCTGATCAAGCAGACCTCAGCCAAATACGGCGTAGAAGCGGACCGCATCTATGCCGAGTTTGTTGGCCTGAACCATCTGCACTGGATTACGCGTATCGATGTGAACGGAGAAGACAAACTGGATGAGATGCTGGCCGATACGGCCAGTTACAGCGCGAAGAACGTACCTGCACGGGAATGGAATCCGGAATTCCTGCAGTCCCTGCATGCCCTGCCTTCCTACTATCTGAAATATTTCTATATGACCGATGCCATGCTTGAAGAGCAGCTGGATTCCTTACAGAAAGGCGGCAACCGTGCGGAAGTAGTTAAACGTGTCGAGGAAGAACTGTTTGAGCTATATAATGACCCGGAGTTGAAAGATAAACCGAAGCAGCTGGAACAGCGCGGCGGCGCCTTTTATTCCGAAGCAGCCGTGAACCTGATGCGCTCACTCTACAACGGAACGAATGACATTCAGACGTTGAATGTAGCCAATCAAGGCATCATTGATTTCCTGCCGGATGATGCCAGCATTGAAGTCAACTGTGTGGTCACCAAAACAGGCCCGCTGCCCCTGCCGCTAACCAAGATTCCTCCAATGGCCGTCGGACTGATCCATGCGGTTAAAACCTATGAGCGCCTCGCCATCGATGCTGCCGTGACCGGCGATCGTCGATTGGCTATACAGGCATTGGCCCATCATCCTCTGGTCCCTTCGGTCGAAGTCGCGATTCAGATGCTGGATGAAATGCTCGAAGCCAACAAGGACTATTTGCCGCAGTTTTTTACTGAATCTACAGCTAATGCATAATTCGGCTATGGTCCACTCTTCCTGATGCCATTAGAAAAACATCTATCAACGTACTTTCACAAAAGACAGACCCTATTTAAATGTTATTTTTCTAGCGATTATAGAATGGTTATAGGATAGTTCAGCTTCGCTGATATTGATGCATTCTACAATCTTAAACGAAACCGCCATATCCCAGGATTTCCTGAGATATGGCGGTTTGTTGTTTATAGGTACTTGCCCATCTATATCGCTTGCTCAAATTAATCATTAAAACCTTTACTTCGCTCATCGTCGGATGAGTAAACAGTTTAATTCTCTTGTTCATTCCAGACACTTCTGTGGTAAGCTCCTTCTTCTCGCACTGTGAACCAAGAACAGGTAGCATAGTACAGAGCACACGCCTCTGCGCCAGCGATTACCTGGCCTCGTCATGCTTGCATATGAGCATGAATGAACCCATTTCAAATTGCTTAGTATGTCCACCAGTTGCCGGACATCACGATCATGGAGAAGAGCTTGATACTGTCTTCATAGTAGCCCTCATTGGAGCTGCCGGCCGTTTTGGTCCAAACGGAATTCAGCCAGCTTTGGTTCGTGGACGAGGTCATAGCGCTGACACCAAACGGTGCATAGAACGCGCCGCTGCCGCCGGAACCTGTGACCGTGCCGTTGAGTTTATAACCATCTTTCACACTGCTAGGGTTGCCGCTTACTTTGGTCGAGATCCAGCTATTCATTTGGTTGAGTTGATTTAGCGCCCGGCTGTCACCAGTCATCAGGTAATCCGTTGCGATCCGCCAAGGTGTACGACATGAATTGTAATCGTAGTTGCCGTCGTTCGCCCCTTCCAGAAAATCGGCTGCAGCCGGCTTGTACGTCGAGCCCGACAGTACGACGAAGTCTGGAAGCAATCCGGTTGAGGAGCTGTACCCGTTGTATAAGGAGTTGATGATGGTATAGGTTTTGTTGATCACGTTCGTCCATTTGGCATCACCCGTTGCTGCCTGGAACGCCTTCAAGTGATTCAGCATAAAGTCCGATGGACGGGTAGCATTTTTGAACGTGTTATCCGTTGCCCAGTCGCCAAGACGCAGTGTCCATTGCGACTGATTCACGTCACTTTGCATGATAGCATTGATGATGTCCTTGCCGGCCTGAAGGTAGTTAATACTGCCGCTGCTACCCCACTGCTTGTCCGCAAGCAGGAGCGAATAAGCAATGTCCATGTCTCCATCTGTGGCCGAGTCGGCGCCTTCAATGTTCTGGAAGCTGCTGTTTTGTTTCCATGCCATCAGTTTCGAATTGTTGTCGCTCGGATGAGCCTTATAATATTGATAAAGCCCGTCAAAATAGGTCTGCGCATTGCTGTCATAACCGGCCATTAGAACCGTTGCCAGCATTCCGTACCCATGTGCCTCAGATACGGTATCCCCGTTGGACTGATACTTCACATAATACTTGCCTGTGCCCGCCGTTTTCAGATAAGCCGATTTCCAGCTGTCCCATTTCGCTTTCACTGAGCTGTCCATCGCACTTTGCGTAACATGGTTCGGCTTGATCGAACCGTTGGTATATGTTGTGTGCTGCGGGAAAGGCTTGTTTGGAGCGGCGAAAGCAAAGCCCGCCGGAATTAGAAGAAAAGCGAGACAACACATCATAACAGCCTTGCTGCTAAACGAAAATCCCCTATTTTTTCTCATAAACTTACACTCCTTTTAGGTTCATATGGGTCTTGATCCATGACATAACCTTTAAGCCAAAAATTCAGTGCAGCATCTGGATGGTTAAACAATGATTTGATACTCGTGAGACACAATCACCTCCGCCTTAAAGTTTAAGCGCTTTAACTTTTAAAACGCTTACATTTATTTTATATGTTCTTCTAATATTTGTAAATAGATACTTCCACGATTGAATCTAAAGTCCTGAAACGACATTTAACAGTAAAAACCCCGGGAACGAATGTCCCGGGGTTTGCTTGCCTTTATACTCACTGTCTTACGTCCATTACTCATCATTGACGTTACTAACTGTCGTCCTACCACTGTTACTGCATTGTGGATTGTCTGTTCGTAAAATTGGATCAGATTTTATACGCCTTCATCGCTTTGAACAATTCCTTGAACGTTGGGCGTTTACCATACATCAGCACACCTGTACGATAGATTTTCGCTGCCAGCCAGCCGAAGATCATAATCGATACCACGAGAATGGCCAGGGACGTCCAGATCTGCCAGGTTGGCGCAACGCCTGCTCCGATCCGTACCAGAATTGCCGTTGGCGATGTGAACGGAATGAAGCTTGCTACTTTTAAGAGCAAAATATTCGGTGTAGCAATGCTGAAAATCGCAATATAGAAGGAAACCAGGGACAACATTGTAATCGGCAGCACGGCCTGACCCAGTTCTTCTGTCCGACTCACCATCGAACCAATGGCCGCAAACATCACCGCATACAGGAAGTAACCCAGAATGTAGAAGATGAGTCCATATACAATAACAGCGACGTTCACATCACTCAGGTTCATGTTGAAATCACTCAATACATCGCGATTATGCGGTAACAGCATATTACCGGCAACTACTGCACCGAAAATACCGATTTGCAGCAACCCTACCATGAAAATACCGATGATTTTACCAAACATCTGACTGAGCGGAGATACACTTGTAATCAAAATCTCCATAATACGCGAGCTCTTCTCGGCTGTAATCTCGGAAGCGATCATGTTACCTGTCATCATCGTTGATGTGAACAACAGGATAATCAGCAGGTAAACAACTACATAGTTTATGCCGCTCATGCCACCTTCCGACTCCGCAGCAGCTCCGCTTTGGTCAGAATCCAGACTGTGCTCCGTCAGTTTCACCGGCGTACTAATAAGCTGTTTTTGCTCCGCCGTGAGTGTATCCTTCACCACCACATCCAGCTTCACAATTTGCAGCGCAGCTTCAATGGGTGCTATAACCTGCGGGGAAATATCATCGCTTGAATATAAGACCGGCTGTGGGAAATCTTGCCCCGCCACAGGTTCGAACTTCAGGTACCCATCCAGAACCCCAGATTCCACATCGGCCTTGAGTGCCGCTTCATCTTTACTTGCGTCGTTAACGACTTGATACGTCTCATTTCCTTGTGCGGACGAATATGTCTCCAGTTTCTCGGCTACCTCTGTTTGGTTCGTGCTCAGAAGACCGATATTCACTGGCTGATTTCCGCCTGCACCTCCGCCAATGGGACCACCATTAAATAAGGTAATGAAATATGGAATATTGAGTCCAATCGTAATTAAAAGTGCAAGTACAATGGTCGTCACCATGAAAGACTTCGTCTTCACTTTGTTTTTGAACGTAAATCCGATAATCGTGCCCATTTTATTCATTCGACTCACCTACCTCACGAATAAAGATTTGATTAAGCGTTGGTTCCTTGATTTCAAAATGTTCAACGGTCGTCTGAGTCATGGCTGCTCTCAGAATTTCCTGAGCGGCTTCCATCTGACCAATATGGATCAGGTATCCACGCTCATTTTGTTCTACCTTTTTCACACCCGGCAACTGTTCCAGCCCGCCCACATTACCCGTTGTGCTCAGGAATACGTGCTCACGAGGATAACGACTCTTGATCTCCTTGATCTCTCCCTGTACCACAGTGTTGGAGCGATGCAGTATTGTTATCTGACGACATAATTCTTCGACGTGCTCCATTCGGTGTGTCGAGAACAGAATGGCTGTGCCTTCATCACGCAATTCCTTCACCGTGGACTTCAATAATTCCACGTTCACCGGATCAAGTCCGCTGAAGGCTTCATCCAGGATGAGAATTTGCGGTCTGTGGACCACTGCGGCTATGAAACCCATCTTTTGCTGATTTCCTTTGGATAGCTCCTCAATCTTTTTGTCGTAATACTCCGGCACTTCGAATCGGTCCAACCAGTACTTCAGACTTTGATCCGCATCCTTTCCATTCATGCCGCGCAGACGGGCCAGATAGTTGATCTGTTCACTAACCTTTACCTTTGGGTACAAACCGCGCTCTTCCGGGAGATATCCCATAATCTGCTGCAATTCTGTGCTATAGGGTTTGCCGTTGTACTGGATATTTCCGCCGTCCGGGTGGATCAGCCCAAGCACCATACGCATCGTTGTTGTTTTACCAGCGCCATTGGCTCCAAGCAGACCGTAAATCTCCCCTTCTTTTACATTGAGCGTTACACCATTAACTGCTGTTTTGTCTGCGTATTGCTTGACTACCTGTTTCAATTCCAATCGGTTCATCTTGTATCGTCTCCCCTCGGTTATCTCCACTGTGCCGGTGCATACCCGGCAATCCAGAATGCCAAGACTTCATCCAATTCCAGGTTACGGATTTTCAATACCCGGTTATTGGACAGCTCCAGCCTTTCCTGCGCTTCACTGACCCGGGTTGTAATGACGCGGACCAGCCCTCTCTCTTCAGAAGAAGATTCCACAACACCAGGAATACTCTCTGGTCGCAAATCTCCTTCATACCAGACTTCTTTCCACTGATCGAGCACCATATCTTTCTCGGCCATCCCCAGCGACTGACCACGGTGCATCAATACGATGTAATCTGCAAGCCTTTTGACTTCATCCGCAATATGTGTGGCAATCAGAATCGTGGTGTCTCCCTCAGCCATAAAGGTACGGAACTGCTCGACCATCACTTTCCAAGCAAAGGGGTCCAGACCTGATGAAGGCTCATCCAAAAGCAATAATCTTGGGCGAGCTGCGATTGCAGCAGCGATCTCGAATTTCCGCCGTTCACCCTTGGACATCTTGTTGAGCTTCACATCAACGGGTACTTCCATATCGCGAATCAGTTGGTTGAACAACTTCATATCCCAACGCGGGTACCAGTAGGCCCGAAAATCAGCTGCTTCCTGTGCAGTAATCCGGTTCTCTTCGAGCCCAGCGTTGTCAGCCACAAAACCGATCTGTTGTCTCAGTTCAATGGGAAGCGGCCCCTCATGTTCCTTCCCAAACCATATAATCTGCCCGGCATCAGGCAATACCACTTGTTGCAGCATGTTAAGAAGTGTGCTTTTGCCTGAACCGTTATGACCGAGAATAGCAACTACATATCCTTCCGGGATGGTCAGATCAATCGGGCCAATAACTCTGCGTTTTCGCATTTTGGACACGCCGTTCAACTGAACTGCTATGGGTTCCATGTATGAATCACTCCCTCACTTCGAGTAAACAGCCTTCAGAACTTCCCGGAACAGAGCTTCCATTTCTTCTTCCGTGCATCCTACCGATTTTCCAGACTGCACCGCTGCCTGCATTGCTTCCTGCGCGGCCTTCATTCTATAAGTTTCTCTGTCGCTGGCTTCTACCTGGGCCACAAATGTACCCGTCCCCTGCTTCGTACGAAGTAAGCCTTCATTCTCCAGATCCTGATAGACCCGTCTAACCGTAATGACACTGCAATTCAGCGCTCCGGCGAACTCACGAATGGACGGCAAATGTGTCCCCTCCCCCAACTGACCCGTAACAATTAACGATCTTAACTGATTTTCAATTTGGTGATATAAAGGTTCAGCGCTATTTTCATTAATCTGAATGGGTATTTTCACATCTTGCACCTCGCCCTCCGGTACACTCCAGTCTGTTACCTGTCCGTGCCGGTTTCATCCTGTATTCATTTTTTTTGCAATCATCCCTCATACCATTAACTCAAATCCCGAGTGGAAAGTTTCTTCAGCGTCAATCGACTGAAAAGCCATAATCCCGCTAGGCCAGCCACCAAAGCAGCCCACATAATCGGGGAAAGCAGCCCCCATGTTTTACTCATATCAATTACAATCGAAAATCCGTAACTGCCCGATATCCGGATCAGCAAGGATAAGATGATTGTAAGCGGCAAGAACAGCGAACTGAGAAGCAAATATTTTTTACCACTGTACAGAAACTCTCCGTAAATATATAAGCCTGTCATGAGAAGTCCGTAACCTGTACAAGTTATGCCAAAGGCCAGGTACTGATCCCACCGGAACCCTTCCTGATGTAACCCGACCACATACAGTGATCCATAGAAAAAGATACCATTATACGCAAACGCCATCAGAGACTGCTGAAGTCTCGACCACATCACCGTCTCGTTAGGAATGGGAAGTCTGCGATAGTAGGCCAGCATCTGTGTATAGGAATCCTCCTGTATGTAACGGAAAGATCGTCTGCTGAACACAAACCCCTGAAATGGCACCATGATTAAAAAGAAAGTATCTACAACAGGATTAATGAAATCTGTCTTCTGTTGTCCTAATAACATCACACCACTCATGCTGCCAGTGTATATCATAAAAATTGCAGTCCACAGCCATTGGAGCTTATCCTTGTTCATCTCACTACGGGTCAACCACCACGCCTGTTTCCATGCGTTCATATCGCCTGCCTGCCTTTCCATCTTGACTGTGCTCACTGTATCTACTGTATATATCAATATACACAGTATACAGACCACTCTCTTGTCCCGTCAACCCCTTATTTTCCTGAATCAGGAAGTACGGGTGGGATTCATATCAGAGTTACGATAAAATAAAACTTGATTCTGAACTTAAAATGATTCATTGTACATTCATTCGTTCAACTTATAGAGACACATAGAAAGGATTGATTCACCTTAAGATAACTCCTCAAACCCAAAAAAGAGCTGTATCCGATATTGTGCGAACACAATTCGGAACAGCTCTTTCCTGTTTCCCGTCACCTGAATACCAAGGAGGTCTAATCCTTAAATCAGCTCATAACCACTAGGCAGAGTACGATTCCTACGGATCGCACGAATCTCTTCCAGAGTCAGCCGCTGATTGGTAGAGATCAAGGATTCCACGTCATTGCCACGGATCAGGTCATCCAAATCTCTCAAATTGGTGTTCCCACGATAGACGCGGAATCCGCCTTGAAAGTTACGTCTCGTAAACACAACCAGCGTTGCGTTCGAATTTGTCGAGAAGAAACGCAGGCTCTCTACCCCACCCAGGATGTTATCCAGATTACGGAGACCCGTGTTACCACGGTATACCCTGCTCCTTCCACGGTAATCCTCTTCCGAATACACCGTGAGACGTGGATACGTCTGACTTACATGGACTGTTTTTTTCATTTGTTTTCCCCCTCTCGATCTCATTCTATGAAGGAACGAGAGAGGGAGCTTGGACCAATCAACGGATAGATTCATCCATTTTCATATTTTCAAAGAATTCTATTCATCACATAAACTATTAAACGCCCAGAATAACTTCCCATACCGGACGTGTATGTCCACCAGGATACAGCAGGTATAACAGAACGTATACAATAACGCCAGTGATGGCACTGCTGAACCAGATCATGGATGTAAATCGTCCCCAGCGGCGATGCGTCTTGAATTTCTTTTTGAAACCAAGCACCAGAGTGGAGATGCCGAAGACCGCTGCCACCGTGGCGAGGATAATATGAAAGATCAGAAATATCCGATAGAAGATCTCCATCTCCGGGTCCCCGCCCCAAGCCGTATTCCCGACAAAGATGGTACGAGACATATAAATGACAAAGAACAGAAGGGCAGCAATGGCCCCTGCAATCATCGCGGTTTGGTGCGCCTCCCGTTTGCCACGGATAATTAGCACCCAGCCAATTCCAACCAGAACCGCGCTAATCACAATGAAAGAAGTACTGATCGTGGGTAGCAGAAAATACATATCCATCGTGTGTTTCCCCCTCTTGTCCAAACAAGACTTGTGTTATTTCGCTGCAGGATTAAGCGGTCCTCCCGAATTCTCTATAGGATACGGATCATCATCATCTTCCCGTTTTTCTTTACGGTACCATTGGAAAAAGACGTATGCCAGCATAGAGACGAAGATACCTTCCTGTATGAATTTCATCAAAATACCGCCCACCTGCTGATCTTCCTTCGCAGAGGACAGGAAGTTGAAGAACGCCGGTCCACCGAACGAACGCAGCAAAGCCGTAGAATCCCCGGATACACAATATCGCATCGCCTCAGCCCATACCGCCGGGTTGCTGTAAGTCGCATATAAGGGTTCGGAAGCAAAAATAATCAGCCCACAAGCTGGTGTCAGCAGCACCATGTTCAGAAAAATAAATCCAATCTTGGACAGCCCTGACGCCTGTCTGCCTTCCGGCAACGGATTGAGCAGCGTCCACCACATCAGCATGGAAGTGATGAAAAGTACAATGTAGTACAGACGGTGAACCGTGAAATTTAACATCACGTAATCATGTACCACCGGTAAATGATATAACGAGAACAATCCGTTAAACAGCACAGCCGCCACAATGGGATGGGCCAAAAAAGAGAACTGCCGTGTCGGCAGCCACCGAATGATTCCGCGCCATACCCAGAGGGGTAATCCCTTCATCAGTAGCGGTGGCGCTACAAGATAGGACAGAGCCATACTCACCATATGGAAGCTGAACATCACATGACCCAGCAGATTGAAGGGCCCCGCTTGTGCAAGGTACAACACCGTAAGCCCCGTGATAAACATAATCTTCTGTGCAGCTGTCGCCTGATCTGCCCCCTTGATCCGCTCACTGAACGGACCGACGAGCACTAGATAAGCTGCGGCAATGAGCAGAAACAACGCCAGAATAAGTGGACTCCATAAATCGTTGAAACTAAAATATTGCAACCCGAGCATACGGGAAACCTCCCCGTGACCTGTTTTGGTTATTGCCTGAATCCATTACGGGATTGATTCGCCTAAAAGGGGAAAAGACGGCGACACTGCGCCGCCGCCATCTCTTTTACCACCAAACCCAATAGAGTGCCATAATGATGCACGTAAAGGCTACGAAAAATCCGAAGGCCATAAACAGGATCGGCATTAAATGCCCTTTATCCTTCAAGTGCATCCAGTAACCGAGCTGTACAAACACCTGAAGGATCGCCATTACCACCAAAATAATAATGGTGAAGGTCGTATTGACTCCTCCCGCGGCGGCCGCCGCGAACGCAATAAGCGTCAGGATGATCGAGAATATAAAAACAACAACGTGTTTCTGTGGCCCTTCCGTCCGGTGACGATGCTTCACAGGCTGCTGATCACTCTTATCCTGTACCGACATGTGTTACCCCACCTTTCCGAGCAGGTACACGACCGTAAAGATAAACACCCAGACTACGTCAATAAAGTGCCAGTACATTGCGGAGACGTATACTTTAGGTGCAGTTACGACCGTTAATCCTTTTCTGAACAGTTGCCCGATTATGAGTCCAATCCATGTAATACCGAATGCAACGTGGGCTCCGTGGAACCCGACGAGTGTATAGAATGCCGAACTGAAGGCACTTGTCGTCATCCCGAACTCCTTATGCACCACATATTCATAGAACTCATAAATTTCGATACAGAGAAATCCAAGACCCAGCAGAACGGTAATACCAAGCCATAACGCAAGGGCATTACGCTTCCCCCGATGCATTGCCTGGATGGCAAATACACTTGTCAAACTGCTGACGAGGAGAATAAAGGTCGCGGCTGCCACAAGCGGCAGATGGAACAATTCATTCGCCGTTGGTCCTTCATTCGTCTGGCCACGGAGGGCCAAAAAGGTTGCGAAGAGGGTTCCGAACAATACCGTCTCGCCGCCAAGGAACAACCAGAAGCCGATAAGCTTGTTGCGTCCTTCCAGCGTTGCTTTCTCCGGTTCATGCGGCAAATTGCCGTTTACCGGTTCGGCATGTGAAGTTGTCATGTTCTAACCCCCTTCTCATCCTGATCCTCCGGTTCGATATGCCAGCCATGATCATCATAGAGTGAACGCAGTGCCATCGCACCGAATGTAATCAATAGGCCAATAATAACCACAATATAATTGTTGAATAATCCGTTCATAAAGGCATTTCCAAAATCATCCTTGCTGAACATTAGACCCAGTCCGGCAATGAATATACCAACAGACATTACAAACGGCAGTGGAGTTGCAGACGGCATATGAATCGAACCTACAGGTTCAGCCGGTGTCATCTCCGTATGTCCTGCCATTTTTTCTTTCCAGTATGCATCGATTCCGCGTACCAGAGGCGTCTGCTTAAAGTTATATTCTGGCGGAGGAGATGGAATGGACCACTCCAACGTACGGCCATCTTCCCACGGATCATTTGGTGCATCAACTGGTTTTCTTGTTGTAATCACGATGTTCACGAGGAACATGATGACCCCAACACCCATCAGGAATGCACCGATGGAGCTAACCAGGTTGAGCAGATCAAAATCCTGATTCGGCAAGTATGTAACGATCCGGCGCTGCATCCCCATCAAACCAAGGAAATGCTGAACAAAGAACGTTAATTGGAAGCCGATCATGAATGTCCAGAACGTCCATTTTCCGAGTGTTTCGCTCAGCATGCGACCGAACATTTTCGGCCACCAGTAATGTAGTCCTGAGAACAAACCAAGTACTAACCCACCAACGATAACGTAATGGAAGTGAGCTACAACAAAGTACGTATCATGGAACTGGAAATCCGCAGGCGCAGAGGCCAGCATGACACCCGTAACCCCACCCATAACGAAGGTTGGAACGAATCCTACAGCAAACAGGTTTGCTGCCGTAAAACGAATCTGACCGCCCCACATCGTAAAGAGCCAGTTAAATATTTTGATCCCCGTTGGTACAGCAATCAGCATCGTAGATATGGAGAACAATGCATTCGCGACGGTTCCCAGACCTGTTGTAAACATGTGATGCGCCCACACCATGAATCCCAGGAAGGCGATCAGGATGGTTGCAAACACCATGGAGCTGTAACCGAACAGTCTTTTACGTGCAAAGGTTGGAATAACCTCCGAGATAACACCAAATGCCGGCAAAATGAGAATGTATACTTCCGGGTGCCCAAAAATCCAGAAGATATGCTGCCAGAGTACCGGGTTACCGCCACCCGCAACATCGAAGAAATTGGCTCCCAGTATACGGTCAAACGTTAACAATACAAGTCCTACCGTAATGGCAGGGAATGCAAAAAGGATAATGGCTGATGTAATAAATGTCGTCCACGTAAACATCGGCATCCGCATATAGGACATTCCCGGCGCACGCATCGTAATGATGGTTGCGAGAAAGTTAATGCCCCCTATGAGTGTGCCCAGACCTGCGATCTGAAGTCCTATCGTGTAGAAATCCACACCGTGCGTCCCACTGTACTCGCTGCCAGAGAGTGGCGTATACGAAGTCCAGCCGGCATCCGGCGCACCTCCCATCAACCAGCTCAGGTTCAGCAGCAGTCCGCCAAACAGGAACGTCCAGAAACCCAGCGCGTTAACAAAAGGGAAAGCAACGTCCCGCGCTCCAATCTGCAAAGGCACAACGGCATTCATCAGAGCAAAAATAATAGGCATGACACCAAGGAAAATCATTGTTGTTCCGTGCATCGTAATCAATTCGTTAAAGACCTGTGCCGACACAAAATCATTCATCGGTTTCATTAACTGAATCCGAATCAAAATGGCTTCGATACCGCCGATTCCGAAGAAAAATCCACCCGCAATCAAATAAAGAACGGCGATTTTTTTGTGATCGACGGTGGTGATCCAATCCATCAAGCCCCTATACCGCTTGACGCTATGAGCATGAGCCAAGGTTGTGTACCCCCTTCTTCGTCCTTGCTGTTCTATTCATAGTCCAATTTGTAGTTGGCCAGATATTCGGCAATTCCGTCGATTTCTTCATCGGTGAGTCCAAGGTCTTTCGGATTAGGCATCGTGTTGCCCGGCTTCACGGATTGTGGATCATGGAGCCATTCTTTCATGTTGTCGAGTACCGGATTGCCGTCTTCCTGTCCTTCACCCTGGTTCAACAGAATGCCTGCCACGGATTGCTTGCCGCCGATTCCCGTCAGGTTAGGCGCAACTGGCCCGCCCTGATCACCAACTGCATGGCAAGAAAGGCAGTTCGTTTTGAACTTCTCAGCCAATTGGGTATCTTCCGGAAGTACCGCCGGGGCTTTCATTTCATTGACCCATTTGTCAAAGGATTCCTGGCTGACCGCTTTTACCTTGAATTCCATGAAGGCATGCGACCTGCCGCATAATTCAGCACATTTACCTCGGTAAACGCCTTCATTCGGCGCAGAGAAGCTGAACTTGTTAAGTGTTCCATCCGGGTTTGTGTCCATTTTACCCGCAAGTGACGGCACCCAGAAGGAGTGAAGCACGTCAGCGGTTTTCAATTCGAATGCGATTTTCTTTCCGGTCGGGATGATGAGATCTTGAGCGGTGGTTACATCATATTGAGGATAAGTGAATTCCCACCAGTACTGATGCGAGGTGACTTTGACCTGAATTGCATTTTTGTCGTTGGACAGATCTTCGCCTTGGGCAAAAATCGTTTTTACCGTCGGTACTGCCAGAACGATAACAAGCAACAACGGAATGGCTGTCCATATTACTTCCAGCTTGAAATTACCTTCAACCTGTTCGGGCATTTCATTCTGCCCGGCTCGTCTGCGAAACCGGATCAACACATACGCAGCAATAGCAAATACAATGATGAGCACCACGATCATAATCGTAATGGACAGCTTCATCAGATCATATTGGCCTTGCGCCACAGGACCCTGAGGTTTCATTACCGACAAGTCTTCCCGCCCGCATGCGGATAGCAGCAAAGAGAACACCGCCAGCAAGGGGAGAATTCGCTTTGCAACCTGCCACTGTTTCATCATTGATCTACCCCACTTTTTTAACATTTTCGTAGATTTCCGTTTTCGCCCAAAATAAACTCAAATTAAGTTCATTTCAGCACGATACAGGTAATCCTGTCCGACATACAGAACGCTTACAAAAATAACGCTTCCACCACTCCCGTCTTTTCCTGCTAAGGGCATGTCTGCGCATTCTTCCAATTCATTCTATATGGTTCAATCACTTATTAAATATAAGTTGAGGGTATGATTTTGTCAATCTTTGGACACATGTTCACAAATTGTTCACTATATGTAAAAAACCGCACCACAACTTGATTTGTAACCGATTTCAGTTAAAAGTATTACTCTCTACTTTTGAAAAATTTTGCCAAATTTCGGTGATGAAATTGATTTTTTTGCCGATTTTTCTCACATTGAAAACATGCAGTATTATGCAAAAAAGAAAAGCATGCATCAGGTGATCTCCCTTACAACTCCTGGAAGGAGCAGTGAAGCTCCATACCGCCTCCATTTAGAATCAGACGGTATGGAGCCTAAACCCATTGTATATCTTGACACCGTTATACAGCCCCACTACCAGCCTGCAAGTGATTCAGCACTCATGTCCCATCCGTCAGTATAAGGGGTCCATCCCCTGTGATAGCCACCGTATGCTCATACTGGACGCCCCAGCTTCCATCAACGGTTCTTACCGTCCAGCCGTCTTCATCCCATACAACCGCTCCAGAGCTGCCTTTTGTAAATATGGGCTCGATGGTAATAACCATGCCCTCTGTCAGTAACATACCCGTTCTGCGTTTCCCGTAAGGAAGCACGTTTGGGGGTTCATGGATGTATTGACCAATGCCATGACCAATGAGAGGCTTCACAATACCGTAACGATACATCTTCGCTGTCCGCTCAATCGCATTCCCGATATCCCCCAGCGTATTTCCTGGTACTGCCAGTGCTATCGCCTTATGCAGTGCCCTCTCCGTTCGCTTCATCAGCTTGCGGATGGACCTACGTTGTTCCCCGATCCCATACGTCCATGCAGAGTCGGCAAGCCAGCCGTCTTTGTTCACCACCATATCAATGGTCACCACATCTCCTGTGGACAGTTCCCGGTCATCAGGGAAGCCGTGGCAAACCACTTCATTAACGGAGGCGCATGTGGCGTATGGATACCCTTTGTATCCCTTTTGCTCAGGTGTAGCTCCTCTTTCAGCCAAAAAAGCTTCCACCCGCTCGTTAATGTCACCTGTGGTTACACCAGGGGCGAGCCACTTTTCAATTTGCTCGTGACAGCTTCGCAGAATGCGTCCTGCTTCCCGCATGTAGCCAATCTCTTCTTTTGTTTTCAAAATAGGGTCCACATGCATTCATCCTTCCTGCCATATGTGTACTTCCATGTATATGCAGCAGGAGCAGAACAAAGCCCCCCAAAAGTGCAGCGAAGATCGGAGGCTTATTCCAAATACTCTTTGGGAACCCATTACCCATTAGAAATATATACATATCATTTCCAAACAAAAAAAACCGCCTGCCGGAGCCTAATGCCCGGGAGACGGTTCTATTCATATCGGAACAGTATATTCAGAGTTGTGTGTGTTTCAGGACACGGAAGAATCCATCTTGACAAGCTCATGCTCGACCACAGAAGTCAATTCTTCCTCGTATCCACCCGTAATCCGGTATTTTCTCACGTACTCCTTCACGAATTTTTTTGGATCTTTAGGACGGAAAATCCGAGTCATTTCCCTCAAACTTTCTTTGACCTCATTGTGACCTTTCGTTGCCATTGTAATTCCCTCCCAAAACGTTGAAAGTGAATGCTCCGTTTAGAGAATGCCGAATAAGTCTTAAATGCCATCCATGAAGTTGTGTGCGCGGCTCAAAGCAAGCTTTAGGTCGGGAACCCTGCTTAAGCAAGTACCTGACACTATAAATACCCGATATGATTCGGTGTGAATCATAATCTTATTGTAGCATATTCGGAAGTATCTTACGACTTGACAATCTTACCTAATATTTATAACGGTTTTTATGCCCAAAAAGTTTAATTCCGAATCTTATGTTATAAATACGACACTTCTATACGGAATTAATATATCCAGCATAACACTCAACTATTCGGGGGATATTATCACGGACAACCCATACAGTTAAAATACTGGGATCTAAGGAGGCGTTGTTTTATGGATCAGAAAGACAAAGAAATGCTGCCCCTTTCGCATGAAAAGGTGGAAGTGGACGGAATATACACCAACGAAGCGGGACAAGAAGAGCATCTGCATCGCGGACAACACTTCCCGGCTGACCCTGTTCTCGGTAAGACCGAATGGGAACTGACTGAATTCGCTTTTGACAATCATCACGAAGGTCGTACCGACGAACGTTTGGTTCCCAAAGAGAATGACACCGACAAGATTGGCAAGATTACCCATCCACGAAGACACTTTCAGCGTGGTGACCGTTAAGTTATATAATGAGGCGAGAAAGGGGCATGTTCCAGGGCAGCATTAGGAACATGTCCCTTTTGAATGAGCAAAGATACATTTCGTCCCATCCGGTTCAGTTCTGTCCACCTTCCTCATAGCCTATATAAAAAGGACAAAGGAGGCTGGACCGGATGTCCCCCATGAAATCATCAAGCGGTCTGGATGAAAATATTGCCGGCATGCTCTGTTATCTGTTCACTTTTGTAGGCGGAATCGTCTTTCTGGCTGTAGAGAAACGCAGCCGTTTTGTTCTGTTTCATGCACTTCAATCCGTCACGGTATTTGGCATCATCATGGTCGGTCATGTGCTATGTGCATTCCTCCCGCTGTTTGGCCCACTGCTGGCATCACTGTTGTCCCTGCTTGGCGTGGTGATCTGGCTCCTCATGGTGGTCACCAGTCTGCAAGGCAAATGGCTGAAGCTCCCTTGGGTCGGAGACTTTGCAGAGAAACAGATGCGGCATCTGTAAGATATAACGTGTCGATCGGCTTTACCCCCAAAGTAATTCATCCCGTGAGTCAACATAATAATCCATCTTGTTTTCTAGCAAAAAAAAGCAAAAACACCGGATATCCTGCCCTTTCGAGCATGAGTTTCCGGTGTTTTGTTTATTATCCTCAATAACGATTCACAGCATAGATGATTCATCCCCTGAATCGTTCAAGTCGTTTATCTTTTTTATTCACAGCATTTATTATTCATGCCATGAAGCATTTGAAGTTAACATAACATACATATTGGATGCATTGAGGTAATGATAATGACGATTTCATCTTTACATTTTACGCCGACTTGCCGTTATCCCCGAGAATTACATCTGCTTGTCGTTCTGCCATTTTGGCAGCTGTTGCTTGAGTACCCAGACCATTAAACAGCAAATTCATGAATATGGCGGTGAAACTACCTGCAATGATTCCGTTGCCGAGCATAATCTGTGCCCAGTCCGGTGCACCTGCGAACAATTGAGGCACAACCGTTACCCCCAGCCCCATACCTACAGAGCAAGCGATGATGAACAGATTCTCATGACGGTTCAGATCGACCTGACTGCCCAGAATACGAATACCGGACGATACTACCATACCGAACAATGCAACCATGGCTCCACCAAGAACAGAACCTGGAACAAGCTGTGCGAGCGCTGCAATCTTCGGTACAAAGCCGATGACCACAAGCAGTCCTCCTGCTACAACGATCACATCACGCGTTTTGACGCGGGTCATCTGCACAAGCCCAACATTTTGAGAATAGGTCGTGTATGGAAATGAGTTGAAAATACCGCCCAGTACTATCGCCAAGCCTTCTGCACGATATCCACGGGCCAGATCTTTGGAAGACAGGTCTTTATCTAAAATTTTGCCGAGAGCCATAAATACACCAGTGGATTCAGCTACGCTGACAATCGCCACCAGAATCATGGTCAGAATCGGTACAATCTCAAACGTCGGTGTGCCAAAGTAGAACGGCTGTACGACGTGGAACCAGCTCGCTTCGCGAATTGGTGCAAAGTTAACTTCACCCATAATTCCTGCTGCCACGGTACCCGCGAGAAGGCCGATCAGCACTGAGATGGAACGAACGAATCCTGTAGTAAACCTTGTCATCAGAATGATGAACAACAATACGCCAAAGCCGAGCAGAAGATGAACTCCACTGCCAAAATCTTCTGCACCCTGACCGCCGCCGAGATCGTTAAACGCTACCGGAATCAGGGTCAGACCAATAATGGTTACTACTGATCCGGTGACGACTGGCGGAAAGAGTCGAATCAACTTGCCGAAGATACCCGAAAACAGCACAACGAATATCCCTGACGCAATGATTGCACCATAAATGGCAGACACGCCGCTCTTCATCCCAATTAAGATCATCGGTGATACGGCCTGGAATGCACAGCCAAGCATGACAGGCAGCCCCACTCCGAAGAAACGGTTGCCCCATACCTGCAATAGTGTTGCCACACCACAGGCGAGCAGGTCAATCGCAATCAAATAGGTTAACTGCTCCGTTGTAAAACCTAGTGCCTTGCTGACAATAATCGGTACAACGACAGCTCCTGCATACATCGCCAGCACATGCTGGAGACCCAAAGAGAAGGTTTTGATCGGATGCCGATGCCGCTGAAAAATACGTTCGCGTGCCATATTATATCGTGACCTCCTCATCCGCAAACGTAACCTGTCCGTCTGACAACGCCCCGATGCGAACCAGCGATTCCACACGGTATCCTGCTTCTTTCAGCAAGCGACCTCCCGGTTGGAACGCCTTTTCAATAACGATGCCAATACCCACCACTTCAGCACCTACCTGCTCCACAATGCGGGCCAGACCAAATGCTGCCTCGCCATTCGCCAGAAAGTCATCGATGATTAGTACGCGGTCACCCGGCTGCATGAACTTCTTCGCAACTGTGATTTCATTCGTCTCCTGCTTCGTAAAGGAGTACACCTTCTCGACAAGAATGTCTTCAGTAAGCGTAAGTGACTTCTGCTTTCGTGCAAAAATAAGCGGCACGTTGAGTTCCAGTGCGGTCATGATGCCTGGTGCGATACCTGATGATTCAATGGTCAGTACACGTGTAATGTTCTCCCCTTCAAAACGACGGATGAACTCCTTACCCACTTCCTTCATCAGAACCGGGTCCATCTGGTGGTTCAGGAATGAATCCACTTTGAGTACCTGCTCGGACAGAACAATGCCTTCCTGTATTACCTTGTCTTTTAACAATTGCATCGTAATTCTTCCCCCTGTGCGCCCTCCCGTACAGAAGCCTGCATGACCTCGATCCGCTCTGTAAAAAAACAAAAAGCCCGCCTTTTTACACGCTGCGGAAGGACCGGAGACGGGAAAAGACGGACTTGTACGTATGTGGACAAGCCGCATGGATACTGCGAGTGTATTGGAATGCAAAATCATGATTACAGGATGACTCAGAGCAAACCTCACTCAAAACTCCCTATCAAAATAGGAATATGAAGCTGCCTGAACATTCTTTTTCAGACAAACTGCCCGAGAATCCTTGCTCTACATACCTTACAAACGTTGCAGATCTTTCCCGTAGTCCGATCATTCCGGTGATCGGGTAGAAACATGCAGGCCTATTCCTGCACATATACGAGTCGGCATATTTAATTTTTAAGCTCCATGATTCGTTACAATATATGATCGCGAACCTGAATGTAAAAGTGTGAACGGAACTGATAATGTTAGAAGTATACCGAATCGGCGGCGTGAAATAAAGAAGTATTTTCATGGAAGTTGCGGAAACTTGTCTTAATTTGCATAAAAGGGATGATTGCTGCGTGTTTTTTATGTACAATATGAGAACGGAAGCGCGTGTCCGAACGGAGAATGGATGGAGACGCTGCTTGTGTTATGAATTTAATCGTCAAAGGAGATTTGCAGAGCATGAAAGGTGTACTTAAGGAATTCAAAGAATTTGCTGTACGCGGCAACGTCATCGACCTGGCTGTCGGTGTCATCATCGGGGCTGCTTTTGGCAAAATCGTC
The DNA here is from genome assembly GCF_030433635.1 of Paenibacillus vandeheii. NCBI lineage: Bacteria > Bacillati > Bacillota > Bacilli > Caryophanales > Paenibacillaceae > Paenibacillus > Paenibacillus vandeheii. The sequence goes on along the minus strand of NZ_JAROCD010000007.1, from coordinate 286,983 downwards.
ACATCCCTCGTGAATGATATCATCATGCCACCGGTAGGTAAGCTGCTTGGAGGGGTTGATTTCAGTCAGAAAATTATCAATCTGGATTGGGATATGAGAACCGCCAGTGGGCAGGAAATCAAAACATTGGCACAAGCCAACGAAGCTGGCGCAACCGTAATTGCTTACGGGCAGTTCATCAACGTCATGATTGATTTCATTATCGTTGCTTTCTGTATTTTCATGCTGGTGAAAGGTATCAACTACATTAAAAGCAAAGAACACAAAAAGCCCGAGCCACAAAAAACGACGAAGGCTTGCAAGTACTGTCTATCCGAAATTCCGGCTGCCGCTACTCGCTGTTCACATTGCACCTCGGAACTGGAAGCAGAAGGAACTGGTGCAACGGCTTAATCGTTTCCACGCTTCGAGCGTCTCAGAATCCAATTTCTGAGACGGACTTAATTGAAGACCATTGTTATCATGATCGGATTTATGTAAAGTAAATCCTGCTTGCTCTGTCCGTTATTCTTCCTTCATCCGTGTGTTTGGAAAACCCGCACGATGGCTGGTGGAGTCAAAACAGCTCCCACATGAAAGGTCTCACCGTAAAGGTGGGGCCTTTCCTTTATTTTATTTTACGAGCCAGGCGCAAACAGCCTTGTTTACCACACTTCCACTCACACTCACACCATGATACTAACTAGAATCGACGCGGCAGCAAATGCTCCAGAATCGACTTCAGATCCTTATCTTCTTTATAAACCTCTTCCCCGGTATCAAGCTCTGTAACCCGAATATATTCATAGTTTGCCGAAGCATCCGTAGGTTTGAACAACAACTGGGCCTCATCTTCCAAACGTACGTTGAATCCCATATCCTTGAACATGGTCGTTAACTGATTAGTTGCCGGTTCTTGTCCCTGTCCAACAAATATAAGACCTCTAAGACTTTTGCGTTCCTGAGGTTGCGGATAAATGACTTGAAAGTGTACAATGCATTCCATAAGATGGTTCCCCTTTCGTTTAAAACATACTTTGTGAAATTTTGAACTTTAAAACTTGCTATATAAGGAGATACGTATCATGACCCCAGAACGTTTCGATATTTACGACGATCAGCAAAATTGGATAGGTACAGAGCTGCGCAGCGTAGTCCATGCCAAAGGGTTCTGGCACCGTTCATTTCACTGCTGGATCGTGCGCGACGAAGGTTCGCAGCGGTGGGTACTTTTTCAGCGACGACGAGATATCAAGGATACCTTCCCCGGATGTTACGACATTACAGCTGCAGGGCATCTCACTGCAGGAGAACAGCTGCATGAAGCCAGTCGTGAGCTTGAGGAAGAACTGGGCGTACAAGCGCCTTTTGAAACGCTGACCTATCTGTTGACTGCAAGACAGCAGCTTGAAGGGCAGGTTCGCGGTGTGCCTTTTCTCGATCGGGAATTCAGTTCCGTCTATGGACTGTGCTTAAACCAGCCTCTCGAAGCCTACACCTTGCAGGCAAGCGAAGTCGACAGCCTGTATGAAGTGCCTTTGGATGAACTGATTGCCTTATTCCGTGGTGAAACCCAAGCGATTCAGGCCGCAGGAGTGCCAGCCGTGCAGGCAGCGGTGGATCAGGCAAATGGTACCTCTCTGCCTCTTCCCGTTCAAACACGTCACATTCGCGAGATTCAAGCAGCCGAGTTTGTGCCGCACGGAACAGAATATTATATCGATGTACTTGAAGCGTTATATAATTTACCCATAGGCAAATCCAATCCTGCATAAGATCAAGTTACGTTCATAGCTTCATTTTCTCAACAATAGCATGACTTCATACCCTACTACATTAGCTCAACAGGGAACATTTGCTGTGATGAACATCACTGCTTCCGTTTGAGCAGCATTAACAGGCGTCTGCCTCATGGCAGCGCCTGCTTCGTTTAAGCATGTATTGTAGCTCATAGGTTACTTGATTCTGTTTAATCTGTTTTGGATGAGTAAGCCAGGTAGAGGAATGATTCAGCGCCAGTGTTCAGGCCTGATCTCCTCCTGAGGGTACCGACCAATAACGTGCTGAGAGGTTTTGGTAACGATGCCCGTAACGAGACTCCAGTTCCTCTCCCATATCCTGCTCCAGCTCATACAACACCAATTCTTGAGCAAAATGATTCAGCAGCAGCCCGGTCATGACCGGATGCTCTGTCACCATCGCCTGAGTGGCGCAAGATTCCCCGCGCATCCCTACCATGCACCAACGACGATCTACCACTAAAGAGAATTTCCGGCCATTCCCTGTTTCGTATAAAGGCAAACCAGGCCAAGGAGCGGGCTGATCCATCATGCCCTCTCCACCATCACATGACCATAACAGGCGTACACCGCGGTCTTCGGCACGCTGCAAGTCGGCACGCAACAGCTCCGCTTCCTCACGCCACACGTCCACCACAATTTCATGTTTGGCCTCAGCCAGTTCACGGCTCAGATTTTCAAAGACATTTTTGTCGCCTTCAATGTTGTAAAAGACCGGCTTCTCCGGCTCATGCTGCGGCATACTGCTCTGCACATATTCAAGGGATGCACGCATCTGGCCGGAGATCATACTTGTCATCTCCTCAGGCTTCAAGACACTGTATTTCGCAGGCTCTCCTGCGCTGCAACGCAGGAATCCCCGCTGTTCCAGCCGTTGCAGGGTGGCATATACATTGGAACGGGACACACCCAGCCTTTTCGCAACCTCATATCCCGAGGCCGAGCCTTGGCGAGCGAGTTCCACCATAATTTTAGATTCCATCTCAGTAAACCCAAGATGGCGCAAATGATGCAGCAGTTGGTCCATATTCCCGTCCCCCCATGCTGTAAGCAACCAGCGCTGCCTCACAATGATTCCGCAGCGCTTCTACTGCATCAGATCTGTTCTGCTCCGCAGCGTGGGCACCATTTCGAACCTTTGGGCAGCTCTGCTGCACAAATCTGACAATTCACCATCTCGCGTGGCACTTCGGTCTGTACGTCCACCGTGTTCACGATCGGATTATTTTCTTTCCAGTACCGAATGCGCTCATCCAGCTCCTGCTGGCGCTCGCGTTCCCGTTGCATTTCTTCATCCCGACGGCGTTCCCACTCGGCATCGAACGCTTCCTTTTCCTCTTGGGTAAACTCTGTGCTGTTATATTCGGATTCGGTCTCCAGGTCCGCAATGGACGGAATTACCGTGTGATACGGCTCGGCTTCCTCCAGTTCTTCTTCAGCTGGCGCATCGTACATTGGTCGCTCCGGGCTTTGGGCCACGGCCGCTTCCTGTCTCGCAGGGCTCGCTGCACCTACAGACGCTGCTGCGGGTTTGAATTCGCCCAACTTGCGTCCGCATTTCGGACAGAAGTTGGCATCCAGTGAGGCGACGTGCCCACACTCGCATAAGCGCTCATTTTTGAGTTGTGCAATCTTGTTGCGCAGACCATCAATCTCGTCCTGCAATTCGTCGCACAGCCCCGACAGATCCACCATCTCTTTTTCGGCACGCGTCATGTCCTGTGCGCGATAACCTTCATAGAAGATACGACCCATATCTGTAAAATGGACTTCCTGTTCCTGCTGCAAGCCCACAATCTGATTATTCAATTTGCCGATTTCAACGGCGTGCTGGGCACGCTCTGTTGCTTTGTTTGCTCCGTTTTTAATTCGTTGAAGCAGTTTCATAACATCTCCTCCTCATCCCGTCAAAACCCATATCATTTTAATTTTTCATAGTATAGCATTTTGCATAACTCGATATAATCACAAGCGGTACAACCTATCGAGGGATACGAGCATTCCGATCCATATGTATGCTGATTGGAAGTCTCTCTCCTGATCTTATGCAAAAGCTCAGCATATAACTTATACGATATCATACCAAAAAGTTGCGAAATCGGGCGCGAATGCCCGTTTTCTGCCGATGCTGGATGAATTCGGGGGCTTTCGTCAGGACCATACGTTCGGGTATAATGAAGCTTTGGCCCTGTTGATCCGCCTACTTGGGCGGTTAACCCTATCATACCAATTTACAATGCGATTGTGAAAAGGGCAAATGAATTACTTTTAAGCCGGGATAGTCCTATCCCTGAATGCATATAGAGGTGGATGAATGATGTTAAGTCCGAACTCAACGTTTTACCCCCGTCCGCTCGGGGTTACCCCGGCGGCGTCCCTGCCCCAGTCCCCTTCGGCTCCATTGGAGACCAGTAGACAACTCGTGGGCAGTGATGAACGGGATGCCCCATATTTCCGCTCTCTGGAAGAGGTAGGCATCCGTCTGAACGGGCCCCAAATCTCAGCGGTTCGCCACGGCAAAGGTCCCCTGTTGACTCTCGCAGGAGCTGGCTGCGGCAAAACAACTGTACTAGCTGCACGAGCCGGATACCTGATGGAGGTTGGTGGTGTTCACGCCGGAAGCATCCTGCTGGTGACGTTCACGAACAAAGCTGCCACCGAAATGAAAGACCGCATCGCTTCGCTGCCTGGCATTCGTCCAGCCGCTGCAAGAGCGGTGCAGGCCCGTACATTCCACTCGTTCGCGCTGACGCTGCTTCGTCATTACGGCGTGCAGGAAGAGATTTTTGGCGAGTCGCGCGCGCAGCATACTGTACTTAAGATGCTCCTGCGCCAGAATGGCATGAGTGAGGCCTTTCAGCCGGAGAGCCTGCTGGCCATGCTGTCCGCCTGGAAAATGCAAGGATCTGAGACGAACGATCTCCCCGAAAAATTACAGGAGGAACGAGACGCCAAACGTGTTCTCCTTGGTTATGAAGCATGGAAGCGGGATCGCAACAAGATGGATTTTGATGATATTTTGCTGCGAGCTGCCGCACTTCTTCGTGATCCTGCTGTCTTGGGGCCGCTTCAGCAGCGTTTTCAGTACATTATGGTCGATGAGTTCCAGGATACGAACAGTCTGCAATATGAAATTGTACAAAAACTGGCTGCCGCCCATCGCAATTTGATGGTTGTGGGAGACGACGACCAGACGATCTATACGTTTAATGGGGCACGGCAGGAATCTATTTTGGAATTCGATAAAGTATACCCCGGTGCACGCATCGTGACGCTGGATATCAACTACCGCAGCGATGCGCGTATTCTGGGACTGGGCAGCGAATTGGTCGCCCGGAACAAACGAAGACGCGACAAGCGGCTGCGCGCAGCCGGGCATCGCGGAGATGCGCCACGGTTCGCCACCCCCTCCAATGCCGAGGAAGAAGCCGCTTGGGTTGTTAACCAGTTGTGTCAGCAAGTCGAGGAAGGTCTGCATACATATCGGGATATCGCGATTCTGCATCGGACAGCCAGCAGCAGTCGGGCTATATTTGAGCAGCTTGTATTGAAGGATGTGCCGTTTGTACAGCATGGAGCGTCCCCGGTCTTCTACGACCAGTCCCTGATTCGACCGTTAATGGATCATATGCGCTTGTCGCTGAACCCCCGTGCTGTAGATGCTCTTCCAAGTGCGCTGGGACCTCTCTATGTGTCCCGCGATGCTGGTCTGGAGTGGATTCAGCGCAGTGAAGAGCAGCAAGCGAAGAAATATCCGCTCATCCATCTGGCCAAGTGGGACAAGCTGAAGCCTTTTCAGCAGGAACAGGTCAAGGAACGTATCAAGCTGATCAAATCGCTGACGAAACTGAAACCGGTGATCGCCATCCAGGAAATGCGCCGCCAGTTTTACGACAAATATATGGAGAGCGGTGATCCAAGCATCTTCACCCATTACAAGGAAACGATGCTGGAGACTCTGGACGAGTTCGAAGCCGCCGCCAAAAAATTCGAAACCGTGGAAGAGTTCATTCAATTCGCTGATGAGCTCTCTCGCAGACACCGTGAGATGGAGTCACTGCGTCGTGCTCAGGACAGTGACGCGGTACAACTGATGACCATCCACCGGGCCAAGGGACTTGAATTCCCATGTGTCTACTGGATCGGGGCCAGCGAAGGAATCGTGCCTCACAGCACGGCATTGCGGCAGGATATTCCGGAAGACCAGAAGGCTGCCCTTACGGTGCAGCAGACGGATGCAGAATTGGACATGGCTCTGGAAGAGGAGCGACGGCTCGCCTATGTTGCAATCACTCGGGCGAAGCAATATTTATACGTCACTTCTCCCGCCAGTCATCACGGAAAACCGGCGGACGTTTCCCGCTTTCTGCTGGAGGCATTCGGCATGGAGGTACCGGACAAACGCAAAAACCGCGATGAAGCCCGAACTGGCCATCACGTGTCATACGGCAAGGGAAATGGCAATAGTCAGAACTCCCACTCTGGTGCCCGTTCTGAAGGCAGGAACGTGGTACACAGACGGACAATCAGTAACAGTGAACGTCGTGACTTCGATGTTCATAATGAACGTGACGATGATCGGCTCAGTGAACGACGCGGGAGTGGTATCATTGGGAACCACAAGGCATTTAGCACCACGGGTGTGAGTCAGGCAACTTCGTCTTCGTCCAGTTCGGTATCGCGCACCTCAGGAGATGCTGAACGTACAGAGACTGTAGCGATTTGGAAGTGCAGTTCTTCCACCTGCAAAGCATGGCTGCGCCAGAAACCGGATGTACCTTCGGCCAAAACATCCAAAAAGGCAGCTTCTGGTCCCCCACCTTGTCCGCTGTGTTCAGGCAAGATGGAAGCCAGTACCCGTAAGGTTCCCGTAACCGGTCGGTTCGGAAGGTAAACGATTACCATTCGTTTCAGGACGCTTGCTGCTGTTTATTAACAGTAGAAGCGTCTTTTTTCCATTTTAGAATGGAGGTTGGAATATGCAGGATGGCAAAAAGCATTACTATGTATCGGTAACCCATAATCTCATTGAACAGACCAAGAACGAATCAACACCGTTTGAAGTCATGGTCGACGATGAACAGTTAAATCGGCTGAAAGACTTGATGAAAGTACTCGAGGATGAAGATGCCTATACACTGCAGCGAGCTCCGGTACCCTACAAATCGGCTGATCATGACGACGCTACGGAGCAATTCTCGGATGGCATGACACTGCTGTATACCTTTCTGTATGACCATGGTACTCCGGATAGCCGACAGGCGATTGAGAGCATGAATGTACTTCCCCGGCTGCAAGATACGGATTATGATGATCCGGGATATGAGAATTCACCGCTTAATAAATGAACTCTTTTCACAAAGACTTCCTCTCCGATGACAGACCCATTGTCTGCTTCAGGAGTGATGGAAGTCTTTATTTTTTTACAGATTCAGTCCCAATAGTATCAATATTGATACTATAAACCAAAAATGATACTACTATTTATTTTTGATATTATGGCATATATTTATATATACATTAACTTATTTCTGCAAGGAGGATAACTATCGACATGGGAAATTCAATCATGATGAAAGCGTTCGGATATTACGAGCCTGGGTTAGAGGCCGACATACCGCCATTTCAGGAGGTGGAAGTGGAGAAACCAAAACCTACAGGACAGGATTTACTTATTGAAGTGAAAGCAGTATCTGTCAATCCGACGGATTGGAGGTCGCATAGTTCCAAACATTCGGACGATTTATCCCTGACCATACCTGGTCGTGACGTAGCGGGCGTGGTCTTGGACATCGGCTCCGATTGCCATTTGTTCAACGTTGGTGACGAAGTATATTATGCGGGGAGCAATACGCGCCCAGGCGGACACAGTGAGTTTCATTTAGTGGATGAACGAATTGTGGGCAGAAAGCCGAAAAGTCTGGATTTCGCTCAAGCAGCAGCTTTACCTCTGACAAGCCTTACAGCAGGAGAAGCTATTTATGAGCGCTTGGGCATCTCCAGGAATGCATCGGATAACGAAGGTAACAGTATACTTATTATCGGGGCAGCGGGAGGTGTCGGATCGATTGCTACTCAATTAGCCAAGTTGGCTGGCCTTAGAGTCATAGCAACTGCCTCTCGTCCCGACTCGATCTCATGGACAAAATCAAACGGAGCAGACCACGTAATCAATCATCATCAACCATTCGCACCCCAACTTAAAGATCTCGGACTAGCCGGGGTACAGTATATTTTCGTACTTAATCATATAGATGAGCATATGGCAGAGATGGCAGAAGTTATTTTGCCACAAGGAAAGATTTGTTCCGTTCTGCCGTTTGAAAAACCAGCCGAACTTCAAAAGTTATTTTCAAAAAGCGTAACACTCGTTTGGGAAATGATGTTCACCCGTCCGATGTTCCAGACAGATGATATGATTGAACAACATCTTCTTCTTAATGAAATCGCAGATCTGGTGAATGCCGGAAAAATTCATACAACGATGGCAGAGCGGATCGAACCAATTAATGCGGCTAACCTGCTGGATGCCTACCGAAAGAGCAAATCGGGTACTGCGATTGGCAAAATCGTGTTGGAAGGGTTTGAAAAGTAACGTTCATTCGTCTAGTTTGATCACGATCAACGAATAAACCAAAGGGTGTTGACTCTCCAAAGTTAAGACGGAGAAACAACACCCTTTTAATACTACTTTAGATTCAATCTCCTATATCAGTCCAGACGAATCTCCTGACCTTTTTCTGCTGACTCGTAGATTCCGCATAGCATCCTGGTTGAAGCCACACCATCCGCAATGGGACTGATTGGCTCAGTACCATTCAGACAACAATCTACAAAATGATCAATCTGATTCTGGAAGGCACCGTGAATATCGAGACCCTTGTAGTCTGTCTGGGGCTGGATATTCAGGATTGTATTGTGTTTCTCGGTGACGATGAGTGTCTCGGGCTCCAGTTCAAACCCACCACGCTCGCCGTATAATCTAACTGAAGATTCTTCCCCACGTGCATGCAGGGTAAAGCTCACATCTACCGCCAAAGAAGCCCCGTTCTCGAAGCGAATTAGCGCATTCGCCATATCCTCTACATTGTTGACAGCAGAACTGTAATCTGCGGCTTTGTAAAAAGAAAGATGCTCGATATGGGCACGATTGCCCAGTTTTCGATACGTATTGCCACTTACCGAAACAGGCTTCGGTTTGCCCATCAGATACCAGCATTGGTCGATAATATGTACGCCAAGATCAATGAGCGGGCCACCGCCGGAACGGTTCTTGTCCGCAAACCAGCCTCCGGGATTTCCCAAGCGTCGCAGGATAGAGGCTTTGGCATAATACAATTCACCAAACTCACCGGCATCGATGAAACTGCGCACCATCTGCATGTTATTATCATAACGACGTACAAATCCCACAACAAAGGTACATCCGCTTTTTTTCACAGCCTCTTCAATCCGCAGCGCATCTTCCACATTGGTTGCTACCGGTTTTTCCAGCAGCACATGTTTGCCTGCCTCCAGAGCCGCGATGGCAAATTCGGCATGGGTATTGTTCCACGTACAGATACTAACGGCATCCACATGCGGGTCCTTCAGCATCTCCCGATAATCGGTGTACACGGATTGTGCACTGTACTTCTCTGCGGCTGCGGCTGCACGCTGTTCGTTCAGGTCACAGATGGCGTAAATGACGGCATTCTCGTTCTTGGCGTAACACCTCATATGAAGATCCGAGATAGACCCTGTGCCAATCATACCGATATGCAGCATTTTACTCGTACTCATCCTCTTCCTCCTTACCTTTCCAGAACATGGTTATGGTCTAGTCTGCCCGGAGCATGCCTTTGTAAATCCCTGGTGTTGAATTTTCGATCTTCACGGCCCCCAGTGTCTGAGCATAGAAATCTACGGGTCCTGCCGATCCTATGATCGCGTAAGCGTAACCATCTGCCTTCATGGCGTGCATACAGGCCAGCAGTAATGCTGTACCCACACCTTTGCCCCGCGCCTCCTGACTAACACCTGTTGGACCAAAGAAATTGCGACACGTCGCCTCATAACAAGCGAAGCCGATCATTTTCCCATGCTCAAGTGCAATATAACAAGTCACAGGTTGACGTGCAAAAGCCACATCACATTCATCCACCCAGGGCTGACTAAAATGGGATCTTACCCAATCCAGCACAAGCTGCTTCTCTGGTGCAATGGCTCTTCGGATGACAATGGAGGAATCCTCCAACTTTTTGAGTCCACTCTCTTGCTCTGGCAAATGGTAAAGCGCCACCAACATATCACTCATCTGACCTTGTTCCTCCTTGTATTGAATGTTAGCAACCTCACTTGAATTCAAACCAACATCAAGACGATCCGTAATATGAATCACAGGTTATAGCACTCTCTTGAAACTTAACCCTATCTTGACGCCTGTAACCTGCAAGATGACTGATATTGCAAATTAGAACTGACACACTTCTTCCATAACTTACATAACAAGTGCAACCCTTGATCAAGTTGTCCCGTCTATAAGAATGAAGCGCGGCCCCAATTAGGAGTTTACCGCGATATAACCAAGATTAGAAGGGATGAAAATCAACAATGAACAACAACATGAAAAAAGTAAGCGCCCTGATGGTCCTGTCCTTGGCCCTGAGCGGTGGAGCTGCATATGCAGCTACTCTGGACAGTACACAACCCGTTAATTCAACCTCCGTATCCGCTGACAGCAAAGCAGCTGAAGCCGTTAAAGTATCTGTGAACGGTGCGCCAATGGCTGACGGTTATTGGAACAATGATGGTCAAGTACCCATGATTGCGCTGCGCGATCTCACGGAGGCACTTGGCATTGAACTGAAATGGAACAAGGAAAACAAATCTGCCGAATTGACCAAAGGAACGCTCTGGACACTTGTTACTACAGGCAAAGACCAGTATTCGGTCAATAAAATGCTGCTTAAACTGGGAACAGCACCCGAAATCACGGATGGCAAACTGTTCGTACCTGCTTCTTTTGCAGAAGAAGTACTGCATGGTCAAGTGAAAACAACAGGAAACCAGGTAAACATCTCTCTTGAAGAGGACGTGAAAACCGTTACTGAGCGTGGTGTCATTACAGGAATCAATAGCGAAGGCAAATATCAATCCATCCATATCGGCGGTGCAGGTACAGACGGTATCGTACTTAATGTCGGTGAGGATACTACGTTCAAATCCGCGGATGGCAAAGATATCAAACTCACTGATCTGACCATTGGTATGAACGTGGAAGCGGAGCATTCAGAGATTGCAACCCTCAGTTTACCGCCGCAAACACCTACCTACAAGGTCACTGTGCTGGATACCGTTGCTTCGGATTCCGAAGCACAATTGAAAGAGGTTCTGGGTACAGCAGGCACGATTGAAAATGTAAAAACGGCTGCAGACAACATGACCCAAATTGAAATCTCTGGCACACGCCTGACTGAGACAGCACCTGATCACGTTATTCTTAACATTGGCAAGGATACACAACTGGTGAACCATGAAGGGGAAACCATCAAAGCAGAGGAACTGACCAAAGGGGCCAAAGTCATTGGATTCTATAGCCCGGTCCTGACTCGCAGCCTGCCGCCAATCGGAACGGCTTGGAAAGTAGTCATCGAAACACCAGCCGAGCAACCTGAAGCAAAATAAGCAGCATGGAAGAACGGCTAACTGCTTAGTTCGCTGCCTTCCACGAGCATAGTGACATTATGTTCATCATGCAGAAATAACCTTGCCCCACTTCCTTTTCCATGGAGGTGTGGGTAAGGTTATTTCTCTATCCTGCGTTTTACATAATCAATGTATAAATTTCTGTGCTAAAAATTTTTCACGAAATGTATGTAATTGTGATAGCACTATTTCGTTATTTCGCCATCCGTTTCAGCTTCTGCATCAATAATCGCTTCCGCCTCAATTTCCACCATCAGCAAAGGATCGATGAGCGCACTAACCTCCACCATCGTGGCGACAGGCTGGATCTGACCAAAAAATTCACCATGAGCCTTGCCCACTTCTTCCCACCGGGAAATATCAGTTACAAACATCCGGGTTCTCACGACATGAGACATGTCTGCTCCCAATTCTTTCAGTGCATTCTCAATAGTCTGCAAAACAAATCTTGTCTGTGCATATGGATCGCCCGCTCCAACAACCACACCGTCCTGCATGGCCGTTGTACCAGCCACCTCAATTCGGTTGCCAACACGGATGGCACGGCAATATCCCACAAGCGGCTCCCATGGAGAACCCGTAAAAACCTGTTGTCTGCTCATTCTTCTTTCCCTCGCTTTAATTGTCATTTTCCTTGATTAATCTTTGAAGTATATCAGCCCACTGCCCTTCCAGACAAGCAGAATCCGTTTCTTTCCCGATTAATTCTGTGCACATCAAAAAATCCCTGTAAGACAACTCATTCACCTCGGTAAATGGCGTTCTTACAGGGACTCTTGATACTGGTAAGTTGTATGCAAAATATGAAGCAATCTGCCTACAGCTTGATATTGGCCTCGTCAAAATATTCTTCAAGTGTCAATCCGCTTTTTACGATATCTGGCGCCAGATCGGTGCCGACATAACGGATATGCCATGGCTCATACACATAGCCTGTTATATCATCCTCACCCTTCGGATAGCGGATGATATACCCGTATTCTGCTGCATGCTCGGCCAACCACTGGCCTTCTTTCGATGTGCCAAACACTTCTTCCAGCGCATTGCCCACACTTGGACTGGAAACATCAATCGCAAGCCCGGTCTGATGTTCACTGTGGCCTGGTACAGAGCTTACACGATCTGTGTATTCCTGACCTTTGGTTTTGACATTGTTGTTGTAGATCGATACTTGACGCTCATACGAACGGTATCCAGACACCGCACGAAGCTCAATGCCGTCCGCTTTGGCACCTGCAAACAGCTTCTCCAGCGCCTCGGCAGCTTCCTTGCGCAAATGACGCTTCTCATGCGGTCCGTCAAAGGAGAACGGTACGTTAGGCTCCACCAGATCACTCGGCTCGTAGCCTTCAGGCAAGCTGCGCTGTTTGTTAACGATGACGGTCATCGCCTGTGCGTTGGTCACCACAGCTTGTGTATCAATCGTCGTTTGCAGCGCACTAATACTGCGCTTCTCCATGAGTGGATCTTCTGTTGTAGCACCATTGGCTGCGTCAGAAGAACCCTCTTCTCCGGTTGAAGCATTACCGGAACCACTGTCCGTGCCTTCACTGCTATTGTCCGAAGATGAGCTGTCATCCCCACCGGTGTTGTTGCCATCTTTGCCAGTATCCTCGGTCAAATGAACCGTGGTACCATCCGACTCTTGCTGTGCGCTGCCTGCCGCGTTCAGACCCTGGTTCTCCTCTGAGCCCGAACCGTCCTGGCAAGCGGACAGCAAAGCTCCGCATATCATAAGTGAGGACAGCATAACCGCAACGTAGCGCTGTCGTCCTGTACGTAATTTCATGTAAAAACTCCTATCGCATATTGTAATAATGATTGCTGCATTCGTGCATGTGGGCTTGTCTTCCCCTGCGACAGTATACCTTAAATTGCAGCGAAGCTCCACCGTTAAAGACCCCCGTGAGAGGAGGTCACCCTAAAGATATGCCGGGTGTACAGCTTGTACGGTCGTTTTTTGGACTTTTAGAGTCGTATCCCACGGTTCTACACAAAAAAAAGCGAATTGGAAATGGGTATAACCATTTCAGATAAAAGACTTGTGCTGATGCACATCACAAACAAGCGGGGGATGATCTGAGATCTCCCCCGCTCCGAGTGGTGCATCATTTGGTTGCCGGGCTGTCCTTCTTCTTCTTTTGGACAGCCTCCCACATCCGCGCAGCTACGCGCTCGCGGATCAATGCCAGCCCTGCGGCGGCAGGCACGCCTGGCAGCAGCGCCGCCAGCTCCGGCGTCGCCGGGGCCTTGCCCGGCTGCGCCAGCCGCACCTTCACGGCGCCGAAACCAGGCCCCGGCTGGTGCATGGCGCCGTCCGCAGCTGCCTCGGCGATCCACTCGCCGACGGCTGCGCCTCCTTCGCCGCCCCGCGCTTGCGGGCGGCCGGCCGTTTCGGCTGCGCGGCCGGGGCCGCTGGGATCATGGGCAAGTTCCTCCGCCCATGATCCCAGCACGCCGGCGAGCAGTGCTTCGCGCGGCAGGCCGGCGTGCGCCAGCTGCAGCAGCGGCTCGGCCGCGAAGCGCGCAGCAATGGCGCGCTCAGCGGCCGCGACGTGCGCGCAGCCCGGGCGGCCGCAGCTGCACGCGGCTGCACCGCCCGCGCTAAGCGAGCTGCCGGCGGCGGCTGTGCCCGGCGCGGCCTCGCTTGGCGCAGCGGGCAGCAGCCCGGCAAGCTCTGCCGGGACTGGGCCGCCGCGCAGCAGCGCGTACAGCGACAGCGGTCGCTTGCGCAGCTGTGCCAGCACAGCCTCGCGTTCAGCTTCACTGAGCTGCGGCAGCGTGCCTGTTACCATGAACAAGCCTTTGGCTGATTCGGCCTTGCTTGCCGCTGCTGACGCCTCTTTGCCTGCATCAGCAGCGGCACTAACTTCTGCTGTCCATCCACCGGGGGACATATGCAGCTCTACATTCCATTTTTCGCTCACAACAATCCCCCTCCTTATCTCTACATTCTATATTCCCTATATATCTTAAAACTTACAGCCACGTCTCGCCCTGAAGCGAGATCAGGCCGCGCAGCTCATCATCCGACATTTCGGTCAACCAGTTCTCACCAGAACCGACGACTTGCTCAGAAAGCGCCTTTTTGCTCTCAATCAGCTCATCAATCCGTTCCTCCAGAGTTCCCTGACAGATCAGCTTATGCACCTGCACGTTCCGATTCTGCCCAATCCGGAATACCCGGTCCGTTGCCTGATTCTCCACCGCAGGATTCCACCACCGATCGTAGTGAACAACATGGCTCGCACGTGTCAGATTCAAGCCCACACCCCCGGCACGTAGAGACAGGACAAACAGAGACGGCCCCTCCCCTTTTTGGAAGGTTTCCACCATATCATCCCTCTGCGACTTCGACACACCGCCATGCAGGAAATACGGTTCTTCCTCATACCGCTGTGTGAGCCGGGATACGAGCAGTTCACCCATCGCCACATACTGAGTGAATATCAGCGCCGATTCACCGTTATCTCGGATCGCGTCCAGCAACTCCAACAGACGCTCCATTTTACCGGACGCCTCTGCCTTGCCATGATCCTTGCGGCCGCTGTCCGCCAGTACAGGATGATCACAGATCTGCTTCAGCTTGGTCAGAGACGACAATACAATCCCCTTCCGGGCAATACCGTTTCGTCCATCCAATCCGCCCATCAGGTCATCCACCACTCGCTGATACAGAACCGTCTGCTCTGGTGTCAGAGAACAATAGGATTTTAACTCCAGCTTCTCCGGCAGATCCTTGCGGATATCCGGATCACTTTTCAGCCTGCGCAGCATAAAGGGCGATACCAGTCGATGAAGCTCACGCAAAGATGCTGCATTTTCTTCCGACGGACCCATTCCTGTATACCGCTGGCGGAATGAAGAAGCCGTACCCAGATACCCCGGATTGAGGAATTGGAAAATGGACCACAGCTCGCTTAGCCGATTCTCCACTGGTGTACCCGTCATCGCAATACGATGCGGCGTAGATAGTCGCATGACGCTTTGCGCTTGCTTCGTACGGTAATTCTTAATATATTGCGCCTCATCCAGCACAACGGTAGACCAGTGCAGCGAAGCCAGATCCGGACCATCCCGGCCTGCCAGATGATAGGTCGTCAGCACAATATCATGGGACTGCGCTTCTGCCTGAAAAGCATTGCCATGCAAGCGTTGTCCTCCATGATGGATATATAACGACAGATTCGGGGCAAACCGTTTCAGCTCACGCTGCCAGTTCCCGAGCAACGAGGTAGGGCACACAATAAGTGCTGGCAGATGCGCATCATGCACATGTGGCTGTTCACCGTTCGCGGATCCTTCTTCCATTCCCATAAACGCTTCGTGCTCACGCGCTTCCTCAGCTGCGGCCTGCTGTTCCTCATGTTTCAAGTCCAGCAGGCAGGTAATAACCTGAATCGTTTTCCCCAGTCCCATATCATCGGCAAGACATACGCCGAAACCGAGTTCACGCATGGCGGACAACCATTGG
The DNA here is from genome assembly GCF_030433635.1 of Paenibacillus vandeheii. Taxonomy (NCBI): domain Bacteria; kingdom Bacillati; phylum Bacillota; class Bacilli; order Caryophanales; family Paenibacillaceae; genus Paenibacillus; species Paenibacillus vandeheii. The sequence continues at coordinate 271,044 of NZ_JAROCD010000007.1, read as the reverse complement.
TACCCCCGCTCTTGATAAGGTCTCAACTCGCCATGCAGCTCTGCCGGAACCTGCCGAGGCTCAATACTGCGGAGCACCTGTCCGTCGAGCAAAAAGGACAGCAGCCCCTCGGATTCCGCACCAAACACGGAAAGCCCCTTCCATGCGGTATCTTCGCCTTCCTCAGCTGCGAGATGCAGCCATTCGGAGAGTGGCATATATTGTTCTTCTTCTTTTTTCATATAACGCAGAACCTGGCGAATCTCTTTCGTATCCACTTCAATCCATTCACCGCGGAACATCACATAAGGTACTGTTGCTTCCGCAAGGGCAGCCAGCTCCTCTGCCGTAACAGGTTTCCCGTCCAGCATCGGTTCTGCCTTGAAGGCAACCAGCTGCTCCATGCCCAGTGCAGACGGCGCTCCGAGCGGTCTTTCTGTTCCGCGATTGATCATCTGCAGACGTAATCCGGCGCGGCGTTTCCCTGCACGGCTCCAGCGGGAAGGCATTAATACCGTTACCCCCGCCTTCTGTAGTCGAGGCACAGCATAGGTTAAAAATTCAAAAAAGGCTTGCTGTTCCAGCTTCATTCCTTCCGGTCGTGCATGAAGCAGCGCCGTTTCCAGCTCCGGTGCCAGTTCTGCTGCATGCCCCAGTGCCATCAGGAGCTGTTCTGCAGCTGAACTATAACAAACCTTCCCTCGATCCAGATCGCGCTCCGGATGTGCCCAGATCGTGCGTGCAGGCAATCTCAGACCAGATTCCTGCACACTATCTGCCCAGAAGGTAATCCCCCACAATGTTTCATGATCACCCAGTGGCGGTTCCAGCCGCAGTACCAGTTTCAGCTCACCTTCTGTGGGAGCCGTTTCTTCACTGCCTACCACGGGTCTCGCTGTACCACCAGCTTCTTGCAGCGTTCCAATGAGCTCTGCCATTTCTTCCGTAGGTCCCTGAACCGTCACCGGGCGGAACATCGAGATCAGACTGTTCCACCACAACTCCACTACTGGAGAGGAGCCACGCCGGAAAGATGTGCGGTAACGAGACAGTTCACTATCCATGCCTTCCATCTCACCCGTGACAACCGCGTGAACCATTCCGCTCATAAATGAAAATAATACGGCCGCTCCCGCTTCCTCCCGTGATTCCGGCTCAGTAGATGCGTATGCTCCGGGAGCAGACAATCCGATCGGCGGCATGGATTCCGCCAACTCCCGGAAACGTTCCACATCCGCTTCCTGCAGCAGACGCGGACGCCATACCCCTGTCAGCGTTTCTTGTCCGGTCCGGCGACGCGCACCCGTCTTGGCGGCAAATTCAGCAGACGGAGCAAATTCTCCGCGCAGCAGCAGTTCCTGTGTAAACTGTGCTGCTTTTACCCAGTAGCGAATCTCTTCTCCAGCCTGAATTCCTGCCGCATTCAATATACTGTCATCCCAATGGAGCAGCAGCTTGAATGTATCTTTGGGCGAGATTGCCAGTCCTTCCAACGTCCGTCCGAGTAATTGACGCCGCTTCGTACCCTTCGCTTCCGCGGCATTACGCATCGGATTGGGCCAACGAAGCTCCGCAAGACGCAGAGCGGCAGGCTGAAACAGACGACCCCCGTCGCCAAAATTCAGCTTCCTTACCACGTGGCTCCATGCATCCACACGCGGCTCCGATGTTTCACCGGAAAAACAAAAAAATACGTCACCAAGCCATACTCCATACAGCGATTGCATCATTACAGTCTCCCGTCATCCCTTCGCATTGTTACTCTCCATCATATACGAAAATGCTCGGATTTAAAAACGTTTACGCATAAAAAGTGCTACATCACTTCGAAAAAACATCTCTGAACCACTTCATACTATATTATGTATGCCTATTAAAAGGAGAAACACGCCACGCCTTTGCGTTTGAAGAAAGATGCTTACACAAAAAAAATGCCCCTTATCCCGAAAGGGGTAAGGAGCATTTTCATAATCCATTCGATATGTGCTTTGTATATGTCACTTAAGAGTTGCATTTACTGCAATCTGGTTAAGTTGCCCAGCAATACATCCAGATTAAGAATGCCTGCCTCATGATCGTCATTGTGGGCGATTTCCTTGAATATTCCTGTTGTGTAACGACGATATTCTTCTGTAGGCTCTTCAAATCGATCATATGTCACAACGGAATCCACGGAATCCACGACGAGCGGCACATAACCGTCGTGGTAAGGCACAACAATGATGCGCGTGGCAGGTGTAGGCTCCTCATCAGGCATGCCCAGCAGAACACGTACACTGACCACAGAAACCACTTTGCCGTACAGAGGTGTAAAGCCCTTGATTTCAGGACTGCCAAAAGGAACCGTGGTCACAGGGAGCATTCTGATAATTTCATGAACTTCATCAATACGAAGCGCACAAATCTGATTTCCAATCGAGAAATTAATGTATTGAACTTGAACTTCCTCATCCATAGTTATATCCAAACCCTTCTTGTTTTCAGTTTCATGGAAGTCTTGATTATCATAATCTTTACCATGAGAGTTTACTTAGCACGATATCTACACAGATCTAAGAACATGATCTCACGTTTTTCGTTAGATCCTTCATTTGCCGCTACTTGGACTGCGCGCTGCTCAAGCCTTTACTATTATATCGGTCTATGTCAGATAAATTTTTACCTGCGGAATGATGGATGTCGATTTTGTGTCCCGATGGAAGAGCAGAGAATTCGAATCGAACAACGGTCTCGACAAGGATACCCACGTCAAAAACACCTTCATGTCCACCAGATTCGCGGACAAGAAAGTGTCTTCGGTTGGTTCTTTTCAGCCTTCCTAATACAAATGACACGCCACCTGGCGTCCCGGGGAAATCTCCCTCAGATCCGGAATAACGGATCGACATTCGTCCTTCACATACGGACAACGGGTATGAAACGTACAGCCGGACGGGGGATTCTCCGGATTGGGCACGTCGCCGCCCAGGACGATCCGTTCCTTTTGCACATTCGGATCGGGAACCGGAACAGCGGACATCAATGCTTTGGTATACGGGTGCAGTGCCTCAGTGAACAACTCAGATGTGGGCGCAAGCTCGACCACTTTGCCCAGATACATGACAGCTACACGATCACTGATGAACTTGACGACGGACAGATCATGAGAGATGAACATATACGTCAGTCCGAATTGTTCCTGGAGATCCTGCATCAGGTTCAGCACCTGTGCCTGAATAGACACATCCAGCGCAGAGACCGGCTCATCACACACCATGAATTTCGGGTTCAGGGCGAGGGCACGAGCAATACCGATCCGCTGGCGTTGTCCACCCGAGAACTCGTGTGGGAAGCGGTGCGCCTGATAGGGAGATAATCCCACAACCTCCATCAGCTCTTCGATTCGGCTTTTCAGCTCGTTTTTCCCCAACTTGTGATGGGTAATCAGCGGCTCCTCCAGTGTACGTTGTACCGTCCAACGCGGATCGAGTGAGGCATACGGGTCCTGGAACACCATCTGCATATCCGTTCGGAAACGGCGCAGCTCTTCTGGGGGCAGCTTTCGTACATCCTTGCCTTCGAAGAACACCTCGCCATCCGTCGGCTCAATCAGGCGCAAAATTGCACGACCTGTGGTGGATTTGCCACAACCGGACTCTCCGACCACGGCAAGCGTCTCACCCCGCTCCACGGACAACGTAACACCATCAACTGCTTTGACGGCACCGACCTGTTTGGAGAATAGGCCCTTGCGGATCGGATAGTGCTTCTTCAGGTTTCTGACTTCCAGTATCGCACTCATATGATCCCCTCCTGCTGCAGCAGACAGCGGCAGCTGTGACTTGGTGCTGTCTCCAGTAATTCGGGCTGTATCGTCTCGCATCGTGCTTCCTTCACCGGACAACGTGGGGCAAAACGGCAGCCGGACGGCATATGGGCCGGATTCGGCACCTGACCCGGAATGGACTGAAGACGATCCTGATCTCCCGCAAGCTGTGGCAGTGAAGCGAGCAAACCGCGGGTATACGGATGCTTGGGATCGGCAAAAAGAGTTTTGACATCCGTCTCTTCCACCACTTGTCCGGCATACATCACCATGACACGGTCACACATCTCAGCTACAACGCCAAGATCGTGGGTAATCATCATGATTGCCATATTTTCCGTTCGCTGGAGGTCACGCATCAAGTCCAGAATCTGCGCCTGGATGGTCACATCCAGAGCCGTTGTCGGTTCATCCGCGATGAGCAGCTGCGGGCTGCATACCATCGCCATGGCGATCATCACCCGCTGGCGCATTCCACCTGAGAGCTGGTGCGGGTATTGTTCTGCAATTTTGTCGGGACGGGGAATGCCGACTTTGCGCAGCATCTCAACCGACCGTGCCCAAGCCTCTTTTTTGCCCAGCTTCAGATGGTATCGTGCCGCCTCGGAGATTTGTTTGCCGACTTTGAAAACCGGATTAAGTGAGGTCATCGGCTCCTGAAAGATCATCGCCATTCGGTTACCCCGAATCCGGCGAATCTCCCTTCCGGACAGCTTGAGCATGTCTTTCCCCTGAAAACGGACTTGTCCTGACGCCACACGGCCGATCTTCTTGGGGAGCAGCTGCATAATCGATAACGAGGTAATACTTTTCCCGCATCCCGACTCCCCGACAATACCCAGCGTCTCACCCTGCCGTATGGAAAGGCTGATCCCGTCCACGGCGCGGATGACGCCTGCATCCGTGATAAACTCTGTCCGCAAATCCGAAACTTCGAGCAGTGCAGTCATGTTGTTCCCCTCCCATACCATTACATTCTGAATCTTCTACACCCGTACACATGTCCCTACCACTCTGCGTTCGTTCAGCTTGGTTCTCCAACCGTCCTTCTCTCCCGAAAAGAATTAACGGTTGAAGGTCGCAGTTCCTTCCGAAGATGCTTCGTTCAAAACCTTAGATGCGGTCTCCTCTTCCAGACCTTCCACACCCAAATATTTAAGCGCGCTGAGCGCATACACTTTGGCGCACTGGATAATCTGCCACACGGGTGCTTTTTCATTAAAATTGTGAATGGTGGACAGCTCTGCCGGACCATATTGCAAGACCGGAATCTGATGATTGCGGAAGTGGCGTGCATCGCTGGATGCCCATTGCAGCACACCGTACGCCTCTTCGCCGCTCACTTCGCTGATGCTCTCCACCAGTTGGCTAACGATCGGTTCATGCGCTGGAGTCCAGTTTGCGTTGCCCTGAAACCCAAACGGCTTCAGCTCTGACTCAATTCCCGCTTCAAGCAGCAGCGAGCGGGCACGGTCGAGCACATCCCGGTAATCCACACCAAATGGGACACGCGAATCCACCTGAACAGTGCAGCGATCCGCAACCACATTTACCTTGGTTCCACCCTGAATTGAACCGATATTTACCGTCACATGGTCGAACACCTGATAGGCCAGACCTGCCTGTTCGCGGTCACGCGCATACTCCTGCGAGATGCGGATAATATCCTTCACTTCTTCCGGGATGTCCGGCTTGATGTCCCACAGCCGCTGCAAGGCTTCAATGCCTTTGGCTGCCTTCACAATCGCGTTATCCCCTACAATGGGCTGCAAACTGCCATGGCCTGGCGTGCCTTCCACCGTAAACTCGAACCAGCAGCTCCCCTTTTGTCCGATCGTTGGATGCTGCGGGCTGGAAGGTTCAGCGATTACTGCGGCGGTTCCGGTTGCAAGACCACGTTCGAGCACCCACGGCACTCCCAGATCACCACCTGTTTCTTCATCCGGGACAATCATCAGCGACAGGTCACCACGCAAAGGCACACCCAGCTTCGCCAGAATAACCGTTGCATAGATCAGGCCCGCAAGCCCGCCCTTCATGTCGGATGCTCCGCGTCCAAGCATGTATCCGTCCCTGATTTCACCGCAGAACGGATCAAAATCCCAACGGGAGAGATCCCCGGCTGGCACAACGTCTGTATGACCACAGAAAATGAGATGTTTATCTGACTTGTCTGCGCCTTCTCCATTCAACGTCGAGATCAGGTTAAACATGGTTTCAGTTGCCGCGTGTACTTTGGTGTCGATTCCAGCCTGATGCAGATATTCGATAATAAAAGCGCTAATCTCACGCGAATCCCCTGGAGGGTTCTCTGTCGGAAAACGGATCAATTGTGAACATAGCTCCAGTAATTCGTCCTGGCCTTCCTCAATTGCATCAAGTACCTTCCTTTTCCAATCCATCCTGATCAGGCTCCTTCCAAATATGGGTTGTATTATGGTCAATACGAATCGTCACAAGACAGGCATAATAGCCTGTCCCCGAGACATCCGTTCAATTACTGCTCTTTGCTAAGTGGATAGAAACGGAGAACCTCATCCGGGTAATACACGTATCCGCTGACTTTGTTGTTCATACCAACAACCCGGTTGTACTCGTAAAGATATGCCCATGGCGCTTCCGTCGTAATGATCTCCTGTGCCTTCATGTACAGTTCGTTGCGTTTCGCCTGATCCGGTTCGGAGCCTGCTTCTTCCCACAGTTTGTTCACTTCCGCATTGTTGTAATGAATGTAGTTGGAAGAGCCTTCACCGTAGAGCAGGAAGCCCAGGTGGTATCCAGGATCGTTAACAAAAGAAGTCCATTTGGAGATGTAAGAGACTAAATTCCCGTCTTTTTGCTGTTCCAGGAACTGAGCACGAGCCACTTTGTTAATGTTCATTTTGACACCGATTTTGGCCAACTCAGCTTGGATCAGAACCGCGTCATATTCCCAATCATCAAATCCGGAACCGAGGGTAAAGTCAAAGCTGAATCCTTCCGCATAACCTGCTTCTTTCAACAATTCCTTGGCTTTGTCCAGATTGTACTCGTACACATAGCCTGCATCCGTAAAACCTGGTGTGTTGCTTGCTACAGCACTCTTCATCTCTTTGGCCTGACCGTACATAACATCGTTGATTAATTGGTCATACGGGATCGCATAGCTGATGGCCTGACGCACTTTTTCATTATCAAACGGTTTGACATTGTTGTTCATCGCGAAGAATAAAATGCGGTTACTCGCATTCGACTTGATCGTTAAATTACTGTTCTCCTGCAAAGCCGCAACATCTTTGGGAGGAATCTCGATCGCCATGTCTACGTCACTTTTGTTCAGCAGCAGCACACGGTTGGAGGCTTCCTTCGTGAATTTCAGCGTGACTTTGCTGAGCTTCGGTGCACCTTGCCAGTAGTCGTTGTTGGCCTGGAAGACCGCTTCACTGGCCGGGTCCCATTTTTCAAGCGTGAACGGTCCTGATCCGGCAGCATTTGTTTTCAAATAATCGTCACCTTTTTCCTCGACCAACTTCTGGTCCACAATGGAGAAGGTATACATGGCAATGATTTGGGTGAACATGTGGTTTGCTTTATTCAGTACGATCTCGACTGTGGAGTCGTCCTTGGCAGTCACACTCTTAATGTCCGCCATTCCGTATAGAAAGCTGCCGGAGCTGGACTTCGCCACACGGTCAAAAGAGTACACAACTGCATCCGCATTGACCGGATTTCCACTTTGGAATTTCAAACCGCTTTTGATTTTGAATGTATACGTCATATTGTCATCAGACACTTCCCAGCTCTCGGCGAGCATCGGCTGAATATCCTCTGTGTTGGCAACGTCAGCACCATCTACCGTTTTGACACCATAGGTTACCAGCTGGTCATAGGTTGCCAGGACCAATGTGTCCGAGGTCAGGTCATTCGCCTCCGCCGGGTCCATCGTAGTTCCACCCTCAGAGTAAGCAACCGTTAGTGTAGATGCGGGCTTCGTATTCTCTCCTGAGCCGGATGCCGCAGGCTGCTGGTTGGCATTGCTGGCACAGCCGCCAAGAACAACGGTAAGAGCAATCATTGCAGAAAACCATTTGAGCTTTTTCATTTTTAGTTTCCTCCCCTTTTTGAACCAGTCTTATGATGTGATACTGTAAAACGTTGCTGCTTTTATTAGACAGAGCGAATATGTGCACCAGTACCTGATAAGCAGCTTACTATATTCCTGATACCAACCGCAGCAGCATTCGATCAGCCTACTGCTGGTGAGGGAACCTTGCATGCCCTTATCTCAGACATTCCCCGCAAATCAGTTCCCCCATCAGCTATCTATGAATCGGTTCTGTAGAGGCTGATGTGACCATCCTCTATTTTCCCGAACGCAACCTTGGGTCCAGTACATCACGGAAACCATCTCCGAGCAGGTTAAAGCCAAGAATGGATGTGGCTATAGCCAGCCCAGGGAACGTCACGAGCCACCATTGTCCGGAAATGATATACTCCCGACCTTCAGAGATCATAGCTCCCCATTCGGCTGTAGGCGGTTTAACGCCAAGACCGAGAAAGCTCAAACTGGACGCCGTCAGAATGGCAAAACCCATACCGAGTGTGGCCTGTACCAACAACGGTGCCAAAGCATTCGGCAAAATGTGGCGAAACAGAATCACTCTGTCCCTTACACCAATCGCTCTGCTGGCCTCCACGTACTCCTTCTCGCGCAAGGATACCGTCTGTCCATACATCAATCTGGCAAACTCAGGAATGCCGACAATCCCTACAGCAATCATGGCACTCGTCAGTCCATTGCCGATGGAAGCCGCAATCGCCATGGAGAGGACCAGCGAGGGAAAGGCAAGCAGTACATCCATCACCCGCATAATGATATTGCCGGTACGTCCACCATAATAAGCAGCAATTCCGCCAAGCGGAACCCCGATGACAAACGAGATGCTGACGGCAATCAAGCCCGTCCAGATGCTTATTCTGGCTCCATACAGAACACGACTCAGAATGTCCCGGCCATAGTTATCCGTACCAAACCAGTGACCACCTGATGGGGATTCCAGCTTCACGGCCGTATTCGTCACGTACGGATCATAAGGGGCAATCCACGGCGCAATAGCAGCAATGACAGTCCACATGACAATAAAGGTCAGACCAATGGCAGCGAGCCGATTGCGAAGCAACAGTCTCAGAAAGGTTTTGGGTTTGGGAACAACCGCTGGTACAGGTTTAGTTCCCATGGAAGTCGGTGCGGCAGTACTCACAGCGGTACTCCTCCTTTCGCGGCGACCCTATTCATAACGGATTCGTGGATCAATCAATCCATAGACCAGATCCACCGCCAGATTTATAAAGCTGAACAGAATGGCACTTACCAGTGTGAAGGCCTGAATTGGTGCATAATCGGCAGCCAGAATCGAATCTGTGACATAACCGCCGACACCAGGCCAGGAAAAGATCGTTTCTGTGATTACCGCACCACCGAGTAATCCACCGAACTGAAGGCCAAGTACGGTCAACGTGGGAATCAGGGCATTGATCAGGGCGTGTTTGCCGACGACAGCGGTTTCACTCAAGCCCTTGGCTCGTGCAGTACGCACATAATCCTGTCCGATGACTTCCAGCATGCTGGATCTGGTCATACGCGCCACTATCGCCATCGTTCCTGTGCTCAGGCATATCGCCGGGAGCAGCAAATGTGCCAGACTGCTTTTGAGTGCAACCATATCGCCAGTCATAAGACTGTCTATCACGTACAATCCGGTGATATGCGTCGGTGGATTGAGGTCTCCGCTGATACGTCCCATTGGAGCTGGAGCCCAGCCAAGAATGGAATAGAAGATGTAAATAAATAGCAGCCCCAGCCAGAAGATCGGTACACATGCTCCAATCAGTGAGAACACTCTGGAGATGTGGTCCATAAAGGACTCTTTTCGAGTTGCGGCGATGATACCTACCGGAATCGCAACACAGATGGCTATAATCACACTGGCCAGCGTCAGCTCAATGGTTGCCGGAAAGCGGGTGGCGAAATCACTCAGCACCGTATGACCAGTATGGTAGGCGAAGCCCAGATTGCCTTGAAGCAACTGTCCCAGGTAGCTAAAAAATTGTACAAATAATGGCTTGTCCAATCCCATGTCCATTCGGATTTTGGCAATGACATCATCCGTAGCCTGTTCGCCAGCCATGACAATGGCCGGATCTCCCGGAAGAACGCGGGACAGGATGAAGGTAATCACCACAATGCCGATCAGCGCCGGAATCATCTGCAGCAGCCTTCGGAGCGTGTAAGCAAACAATCGATCAACCCCTTTAACTCTGATGTCTCACTTGCTGTTTTACGGTTCTCTGTGGACGGCCCAGTCTTGAAAACTTGTCTGTTCATCCGTCACTTCTTTGTAATTGTGCTTATTTTACCTATAATCCTTGCGTCGAACTACGTCCCTTTTAGCTAAAAAAAAGCACAACCGTTTGTCGATTGTGCACTAATGTCTCCTATTAATGTTATGTTAAATTACACTCTAAGACATAGTTCGCTATTTTTCGACCTATATCTACCATATCCTCCATTGTTGATTTTGCTGAAAAGCAAGTGCCCGATTGGCAGGACCTACACCTCTTGTCTATCCTGCTTCATGTAGTAATACACAAGACACAGATGACAGACAAATTGTTCACGCGGCTGGTTCAGGTCGAAGCCTGTAATATCCCGGATACGCTCCAGCCGGTATTTCACGGAATTCCGGTGAATATAGAGGCGATTGGCTGTCTCGATCAGGCTCCCCCTGCTTTCCAGATAATAAAAAAAGGTCCGCAGCAAGTCACCACTGTGTTCATCGTCATAAGCCCGCAATTTTCCCAACTTCCGCTCAAACAATGCTGCAAAACCCGGATCATTCGCCGTTTCACTCAGCAAATGATATACCTCCACATCCTCAAACCGGGTTGTACGTCCACCCGACAAACGGGAGGATACCATCAGGGCATTTCTGGCCTCGCCATAGCTTTGATACATATTCCAAAGCGGAACCTGGGTGCCCACGCCTGTCCTGAACTGTCCAAGCTTGTTGGCCGGATCTTCGAGCCATAGCCCAATGGTATCGGTCCAAGATTGAACGTCATCCATCCACACTGCATCCCTGGACTCCGGTGTTGGCAAAAAGAGGACTGCCCTGTTGGTCCGGAACTCAATATGAGGCGCTACTCTCCGTTTTCTGGCCTCCTGACCAAGCAATTCGGTCAACAGGTCTTCATCCGGAGCCGTCTCCCCTTCCATCACGGCCACTTCCCATAAATGCTCCGGATTCATGCCGAGCTTGCGACCTCTCGATTCAGCTTCATGCGGTAACAGTAGAGGGGGTGTCAGCAGCTCGTCGATGAAATTGCCCCGAAGACGCAATTCGGTATCTTCCGCCACCTTGTTCCTCATCAATTCCAGCGATAGTACCAGTCTGGCCTGTTCAATTCCGACTTGTTCCATCTCATCCAGGGAGTCCTTGTCCACAAGCAGCCGGGCAACCTTCCGCCGATCCAGATTAATCTCCCATACGAGTGGGTCCACAGCTTCCTTCCAGTCATAATCCGGTGGTGAAGACACAATCATCTGTCCCGCATTGTCAATAACACCTACAGGTGCCTGAAGCAGTTCAGCCACATTGTCCCCTACAGCCTGAATCCCGCTGTTTTCAAGCACCATGGTCATCAGCGTCCGATATACTTCCTCTGACCTGCGAAGCAGTGCGGCCTGTCGATCCAGTACCAGTTCCATAACAGGCTGCGTAATATCCATGTAGGGTATTTCCGGAGGAATCTCAATGATGGGCAGACCGCAGTCATTACTGGCTGCAACGGCTTCTTTCGGGATTTCTTTGAGGAAACGCGCTGGCTTGATGGCCAAAGCAGCAGCCCCGGCTTCATTAAGCGTATAAATCAGTTCTCCGAGCAACCCGGGATTATCGCGAATTGAGTAGGCTGTTGTCAGCATAAGCATGCCTTCTCGCAACCATCCTTGCAGATCGGGCACCTCCATAATATCCACGAACCGCACAACCCGATCCAATCCCTGGTGTCCGCTAATGACTTTGGCCTTGCTGAGTATAGGAATATTCAACAGTTCCTTCAATGTTATACCTGTCGTTTTCAAGCCTATCGACCACCCTGAGCCAGATTTGCATATCATTCTTGCATACTGCATCTCATTTTTTTGGATAGTTTACCAGACTATCTATTCAAAAAAAACGGGAAATTCTGTGATATCCATATAACATGAAATGATTCCACAAAATAAAGTAACAATAATACGTTGTTAGATGTAGTTAACGATATTAAAAATAAACTCATTACTTTATCGCGTCACATCAAAATAAAATAGAATAAATTATACACACCCCCTTTGCATACATTCGCCGCGCTACTCCCATCATACCCGACACCCTTTATCCAGCACAAATAACGCCGATGCAGTTATTCACCAACATCGGCGTTAGAATCAAACCCTACAAACCTAAAAGTCAGCCAATAGCACACATCCCACACGCCCTTGATCACACATTCAATGCAGACACGGCTGCCCCTAATGAATAGATCGGGTCAAGCGCTCGGATATGCAGTTCTTTTTCCACTTCTATGGCGAAACCCATCGTGGCAAAACCGGTACACGCAAGAACGATGGACTCGGCACCTTCCGCCTTCAGTCTTCTGGCTGCTTCCATAGCTGCGATTCGCCCCTGTGGCGTGTTGAGATCCACCGTAGTTACCACACCTTCGGGACGCTCCATCCCAATATAGGCATCACCCAGTATTCCTCGAATCAGGAGTGGCACTTCCTTCAGGATGGTCAATACGCCTACTCGCGCTGCTGAAGTAAGCGCAAGATGTGCAGCACATGATCCAGCACCATAGACGGGGATGTGAACAGCGGAACGTATGTCTGCGAGAGCTGGATCGGCTGCACAACTGATACCGATAGCGGTACAGCCTTCCTGTTCGAGTTCCCGCGCCAGATCCACAATTTTGGGAATCGATTGAAGCTCTGTGGTCTGATCATATACCCCCAGCGGTTGATCGGGAATACAGCGACTCCGAACCGGAATGCCATATCGCCCTTCAATCAATGCCCCGTGTCTGTGGATATCCTCTTCATGATGAAGCGTAATCACTCTGATAAGACCCAACATCGGCATTCCTCCCCAGGCTGTGGATATCTTGTGCATATGTTACCCACAAACTGTTGATAGTTACCCCCAGTTATGTGGATAACTATTTATATATTGTGAATATGTTGTGTATTTGTCGCCAAAACTACCGCGTAATTTACGTATCGGTCCCCATTGTGGATATGTTGTGTACGCTCTCATACACCTTTTCTTTGATCCACAAGGATATCTTTGATTTTCCTGCTCTATTTCTGATCAAGCAATTCTCCCTGACGCATAATCAACACATCATCAATGTACACATCCGGCTTCTGCACAACGGCATCAATATGAACACCAGCTGCAACTGTGCCACCAAAGGTATTGTTACTGCCAAAGGCAACATGAATCGTGCCGTAGACTTTCTCGTCCTCCAGGACAACACCTGTGATTCGTGCCTTGTCATTGGTACCAATGCCGAATTCGCCAAGAATTCGACCATCACCTTCGCCCAGCATGGATAACAACCTGTCTCCTTCAGCGCCAGTTGCCGTAATAAGGCGGCCCTCTCTAACCGTCAATAGAACAGGTTCGCTGATCGCACCTATTCCTGCGATTGAGCCATCCACCAGGATATCACCCTCTCCAATGCCTTCAACGGGGGCGATATACGCTTCGCCGGACGGCAAATTGCCGGACTCACCTGGCTTGAGGTACATTCCTGTACTCGGTACGCCATTGCGTCCCTGTATGGAGAACGACAGCTGGTGTCCATCTTTCTCGATGCGGACGCTGCTGCCTGCACTTAGCATGGCTGTGACCTTATCTGTCAAAGCCTTCACCTTGGGATATTCTGCGGTAATAGCGCCGTTCATGAACATATCGTCCGTCATACCCGGCATCGTCGCTACCCGAGTCCCAGCAGCTGCTGCCTGTTTACGAGCCTGCGTATGGGTTAGTGAATAGCGGGTTACGCATACGGCAACATCTGCACGCTTCATCGCTTCGGCGATCGGAGCAGGCGGCTCTTCACCGGATTTGCTTCGTTCCTTCATCACCATTAGCACCGCATCCGCTCCCAATGCCTTGCCCGCTTCATATATGGATTCGGCCAGCTCTCTCTTGGCATCATCCGCCACGACAGCCAGCGTCTCACCACTGCGAAGTCCAAGGCATTCCACCAAAACATTTTTACTGACGTCAATTCGTTGCTGATTCATCTGTTCGTCTCCTCCTGTGTCAGACCATTTCCGCTACTAGCTTACCCATTAGAGCATTCGACAAAATGACCGGGATTCCTGCGCTGGCATTGGCAACCCACTGACGGTGGCGCTCATCGTACCCCATGCAATCCAGTAAAATGAGTTCAACACGCCCCTTCAGGGATTCGGCCGCCTGACGGAATTCATCTTCGCCGGATGTATAGGGAGAAGCTGCGGCAAATGCAGGCTGGACCAGGGTAGAAAACTTCAGATCGAGCTGTCCCCCCTGCTCGGGTAATGGCCCGATAAGCCCGAGACGTCGCCCATCGGCCATGGCCTGTACGGCTGGAGGAATGATGCGATCAGGCTCAATAAGGTGCACCCTGGCTGAACGCAGACCCGGAAATGAACCTGTGCACAGCAACAAAATATTGGAGATGCCCAAGGCTTCGATCTCACGGATTTTGCGGTCCAATATCGGCCTGATTTTTTCACGGGATACGATGGCTGCACTGCCGTCCAGGAGACGGGAAGTTAGCACATAATCACCAGGCTCCGGTGCCAGCTTAGCGATCTGTGCTGCCGACAGTCCGTCCAACAACCCGACCTGAACAAGTTCGGCCCGCCCCTCCAGATGCTTCTCGATGACAGGCGCAACATCGGTCCGTGGAGCTTGTCCAATCGTAATCATGCCAAGCTGCTTAATCATCTTATAGCCTCCTACATATCAGATCGGCTGGTAGATGCCACGTTTATCCATAGCAGCCTTTCTACCTGCCGCATCAATCGTGACCTTCTCGGATTAAACTATGCAGAAGGAGCGGCCTGCTGTATCCCCGGGGTCTGAAGCACTTTCATCGATCCATACAGACGAGTAATCAGGTTATATTCCTCCTCGTTGTAGAACGAACAGGTGCCATTCGTGAATTCCTTGGCTGTCTCCACGACCAAACGAACTGCGCTTGCAATATCAACCTCATGGCTCGCTCCTGTGCCGCATCCCGGGACTGCAGATTGAGCGGTTATAGCTACGCCTACAACGGGTGCATGGGTAGCCACAGCTGGCTGCAAAATGGAATTGATATGGTATAAGTCATTGCCATAAGGAGTAATATCCTGCGTCGTAATCGGGAAAGTCACCGGTAGCTGCCCTGTGGTCATCTCCATGATTCGAAGCAAATCGTCACTTACCCGTAAAATGTATCCCTCTTTCACCGTTGGCGAAATGGCGATGCCTTTATGGTTAATCACCCGGTTTCCTTTGGTGGTATCAATGGACAAAATGGCTTCCATCTCGGGCAGAACCTCATGCTCATTCATCTGCAAAATGTCGACCGGGGAGTCCATAAAATCAACCGGCTCATGCGGAAGAGTAGGGGCATCCGGACAGATATGCGTCGTCACAATGACATCTCCCTTTAGCGAATCGCCCTTGGTCTGCATATCGGCGAGTTTCAGTCCTGCTGCAACAGCAGCGACGGCACCATCGGCATCCGACACGAGTCCGATGCGTGTTGGACGGGCACCGATTCCACCCAGTCGTCCGACAATTCCCATCGTCGGGGCCTGCCCTCCGGACAGCTTGCCGTCCGTACCGGGGATGATGATTTTAACAAAATCCGTACTTCCCTTTTCCCCTTGTACCGTCAGCACTTCAACCGAAACCTGTGGATATTGAACAAATATTTGCTTTACACTCTCACCATTTACATAAGCGCTGTCCAGCGCGTCCAGTGCCAATAACGTTTTTTGAAGTGGCATCGTACACATCCTCCTCTTAGCTGTTGATCTTGAAATCAAGTCTATCGCAGTTCAGAAGAGGGTCACAATGTACCGCCTTGCCAAAATGAGCATCGTTTATTTGTGCGACAAGTATAAATAGGAGTGAAAATAACGCTTTCATTCATTTTATCTAACTGTATGTGTAATATAATTTAACATTTCATTATGGAGTGCGCCGCTTCGACTGCCTTGGTCCGATTGAGCGGATTGGAACTCTTTGAATTTCACAGATCCCCAAATTGATTCTTCATTTGTCAAAACTCGAACTATAAAATACCAATTAAACAAACTTAAGTTTTACCGTTAACAAAAGATGATGTTTGCTCGAAATTTGTCGTACTTGTCCACATTTGGAATGCTGTACACACAGGATATCCACATATAGTATTAACCCTGTGTTAAATATGTCAATGAGGGGCTAGATATGATGGGGTTATCCACATTTCTGAAGCAATATTTTATTGTATTCTTCCGATCTGCGATCGTGGAGCCCCAAAACTAAAAAAATAGGCCAACCAGAATGGAATTCTGGCTGACCTATTGGAGTGGACTACTTATCCAAATGATTTGCGAAATGAATTTAAGCCTGTGGATACTAGTATGTGGATAACGATTCAAGGTTGAGATCCCTCATACCTTACTTAATAACGATGGGTAGTCCATGTTACTTTTTCAGACTATCCCAGTTTTGTTGCAATGCATCAAGCAAAGCTTTTTTGTCCGATTTGCCTGCTACATACGCCTGAATCGTGCTGCCAAATTCTTGTGGAACACCTTCAGGGAAACGATTGAAGTTCCAGCTTAATGTTTTGTTCTCTTGGCTGTATTTCATAATATCAGTTGCGAGGTCACCCAGATCCTCTTCGGATGCCTGAATCGAGCTGAACGCAGGGATAAACTTGAATTCTTTGGTCATGTATTGTTTACCGATATCCGATGTCACGAGCCATTCCAGGAACTCTTTCGCTTCCGGTTTCACTTGCGAATTCTTGTTCACAACCCAGTAGTTCGGTACGCCAACAAACAATTTGTCATTCGGTTCATTCGTAATTGGCATTGGCAGAATTCCGAGATTCAGATCAGGGTCGATTCCATCAATCTGTACCTGAGTCCAGTTCCCTTGCTGCATCATCGCCGCTTCTCCACTTGCAAACAGAGTCACTTGTGTATTGTAATCAGTTGTCAGTGGGTTTTTGTTGCTGTATTTCAGCGTCAAGTCGAGCATGTTCATCCAATCTGTGAACACTTGGTTACCAGGGATTTTCTCTGTGCCTTCGTTAAGACCTTGGATAAATTTCACCGGATCTGCCTGATTCGCAAATGCCACGTTTACGTTATGATTCCCGAGTACCCACCATTCCTGATATCCATTGGAGAACGGGGTAATACCTGCGGCTTGAAGTTTCTGTGCAGCCTGATCCAATTGTTCCAATGTGGTTGGAATTTCAGTAATGCCTGCTTTTTGGAAAAGGTCTTTGTTATAAATGAAGCCATAACCTTCCAGCGCCAGCGGTTGTCCATACAGTTTGCCGTCTTTGGTCATCGGCTCTTTGGCAACATCAAGCACATCTTTTACCCATGCCTCACCTGACAGGTCTTCCAAGTATTCGAGCCATGTGTCCAGTTCACGATATCCACCAACGTTGAAAATGTCCGGTTGTTCGCCTGAAGCGAACTTGGCTTTCAGTGCAGCGCCATAGTCACTGCCGCCGCCCACGGTCTGGATGTCCAGCTTGATGCCTGGATGGGAGGACTCATATTCCGCCTTGAGACGGTTAAGCGCTTCCGCAATTTCGACTTTGAATTGAAAGATTTTAATGGTTTTCTCTCCGGCAGCAGCCTCTCCGCCACTTTGAGCGTCTGTGTTAACAGGACTTCCACTCTTATCTCCGTTGCCACAACCTGCGAGCATTACAGAAAAAGCAATTAGCATAAGCAACGTCAACTTGGTCATTCTTTTCATACATACACTCTCCCTATAGTAATTTCAGTATAACAGCTTGTTGGTTTTATTCAGCCACCGGGATGCAGGCGGCGATTGATTCATAGCCGATCCTTCAGATCCCAATCTTGCAACTCGTCCTTGCTTATTCTTTCCCTGAGGGGATGGCTCATAAGCTGAGCGTATGACGAGTTCCCCCTTTCTAGCGTTCTTCCCGTGTAACGAACCGAGCACATGCTATTCGCTATTATTTGCCCAGATTAGCAATTTAACGAATATTCATTGCCCTTGATCATTTTCTCTTCAAGAGTCATGCCCATGCTATGCGGGCATGACTCCCTTTGTACCCTCCGTGCGAGGTCGGAGCGGAGCGCTCGCCTTTGATACTCGGTGGCTTCTTTGCCTTAAATTCATTCAGGCCACCGAGGAGCAACAGCGACCGAAAGCGCACATGATCTCGGAGCGGTCCGCCCTCTCACTCCCCTACATGATCCCGGAGCCGCACACCCCCTCGCAATCACCCTTTAACTGATCCGGCGGTAATCCCCTGAATGATGTATTTCTGCATCAGCAGGAAGAAGATGATAATTGGCATGATACCAAGCACCAGTGCAGGCAGGGCTAGATCCCATTGCTTCGTATATTGTCCGAAGAGCGCAAAGGTCGCAATCGGAATTGTACGCAAATTGGAGCTTTGCAGAATCAGGGATGGCAGCAGATAGTCATTCCAGATCCAGAGTGTATTCAGGATAATGACGGTAACATACATCGGCTTCATGAGCGGGAATACAATCCGGAAGAACACGCCGTAAGCGGAGCTTCCATCCACCCGCGCTGCCTCCTCAATTTCGAGCGGAACCGATTTGACGAATCCGTGGAACAGGAAGATGGACATCGGTGCGCCAAAACCGAGATAACAGATGATGAGTCCGAACAAACTGTCGATCAGTCCAAGATTACTGGTTACGGTAACGAGTGGAATCATGATAGACTGAAACGGAATCACCATGGCGGCAATGAACATGCCGAACAAAATCCGGTTGAAGCGCGTATCGCTGCGAACCATTCGGTAGGCGGCCATGGAGCTGATCAACACCAGCAGCAGGTTGCTGACTACGGTAACGATGAGCGAGTTCATCAGCGCTGACGGGAACTTGATTTTCTCCCAGGCGTTCGCATAGTTGCCCCATTGGAATGCTTCCGGCCAAGCGGCCGAATTGGTAAGCAGATCACCGAATGTTTTGACCGAATTGACAAACAGGAAGTAAAACGGTACCAGGAACAATAATCCAATGAGCACCATAATAATTTCGGTTACAATGGTACTGAAGCGGTAATTTTTCGATGTTTCCATCTATGCTTCCACCTCCTTACTCTTCGTCACACGTACCTGAATCATGGTAATGACAGCAACGATAACGAAGAACACAAGCGCTTTGGCTGTACCGATACCGTACCGATTGTTAACAAAAGCCTCATTGTAAATATTCAGTGCTACCGACTCTGTTGATCCAAACGGTCCACCTTTGGTTAGCGACAGATTGAGATCGAACATTTTGAAGGACCAGGAGATGGCAAGGAACAGACAGATCGTGACTCCCGGCATAATGAGCGGGAAAATAATGCTGCGCAATACCTGCCAGCGGCTGGCACCATCAATTTCGGCAGCTTCCAGCAGATCCGGTGATACGTTGGTCAAGGATGAGATGTAGATCACCATCAGATATCCTGCAGTCTGCCAGACAAATACAATGACGATACCCCAGAAGGCGGTCGGTTCGTCTCCCAACCATGGGAGGTTGAAGAAGGACCATCCGGTTACGTCGCCTACTGCTGAAAACCCTTTCACAAATATGAACTGCCAGATAAAGCCGAGCAACAATCCACCGATCACGTTAGGCATAAAAAAGATCGTGCGCAGAAAGTTTCTCGTCTTGAGCGGTTTGGTCAGGAAATACGCCAGGAAAAACCCGATCACATTGGTCAAGATCACACCTACCAAGGTGAAGCGTACCGTAAACCAAAACGCAGATAGAAACTTGGGATCATTCGAGAAAATTTGCTTGAAATTGTCGAAGCCTACCCAATGAATGTTCGCTGACACCCCGTTCCAGTCGGTAAAGGAATAAACCATGCCAAGCAGGAAAGGGACCACGATTATGAGAATAAAAAAGACGATGGAGGGACCCACGAACACAAGCTGCTGTAACAGCTGTGAAGATTTGCGATGCTTCATATCGTTCTCCCCTTCTATTGATGGATGAAATTGGTCTCTTGTTCTATTAAACCCCATTCTCATTCAGGGAAACACCGACCCTGGTGAACAGATGGGTGTAAAATATTGTCCTTTCTTAACCTGCAACCAGAAGGGGTGTCACGATGTCAAAATACTACAGTATTCGCACCAAGCTAATTGCTTTTATGCTCATTGCCACCACGATTCCGCTGCTGGCATCCATCAGCATGACGTTTATCCAGACCAAGACCGCCCTGCGGGAGCAGGCCGTCGCCGAGAACAAACGCCTGATCTTTCAGGCGTCCACCAATCTCAACAATTACGTGGATAACGTGGCAAGAGCGTCGCTGGCTGTGTACAATGATCCGAATTTTCTGCGGAATTTGGCGAAAATCCCCGGCGATTATCGTGCAGTTGCCGAGGTATACACCACCCTGCAGACGATACGCTCGGCTGTGCCCGATGTATTCCAGCTATATCTGCACTCCTTTGCTGCCAATCAATCGACATTGATTGCAAATCCTTTCCCGAAGCGGGAAGAACGCAAACAGGCCTACTCCGACACGCTTCATGGAAAATCGGACAATAAAAGTCCGGATATCTGGGTCGAATCCGCGCATCTTAGTCACTCCTACGGCTTCAAGGCAGCGTCAGCAGATGACCCTCCAAGAACCGTGATCACCCTCCACCGTGTGATCAAGGATGTGCCTTCGACAGAACGCTTGGGTGCGCTCGCCATCGATTTGAACATGGATACCATTGCCGAAATTTGCAGCAGACTGTATGATCCGGCAAAGGAACAGATCTATGTCATCGACAATCAGAACCAGATTATTTACGAAGGAAAGTCGGAAGTTAGTGGAACGGAAGCATTAAGACAGGAGGCGGCGACTGAACTCAATTTGGCACGTTCCGACGAAGGGACAGCACAGACCGCGTCAGGGCATTTTGAACAAGATCATTCGATGTATGTGTACCAGCAGTTAGGCAGTACATTTGCAAACTGGACCATTGTAAAACAGATTCCGAATGAAACGTTGTACGCAAGTGCCACCACATTAACGTGGAATAACGCCATGATCGCCCTTGCCGCGCTGTTATTGGTCATTGTGGCAACCCTGTTCATCTCGATCCGCATCACCGGACCCCTGAAGCAATTAATGCGTTATATGAATCAGATTCAGGCTGGACGCCTGCATGTGGATATCCGGTTAACGAGTCGGGATGAGATCGGTGTACTGTCTCGTCATTTCCGGGATATGATGGATACAGTGAACAATTTGATTTTGCGGGAATATCGCCTTGAAATTGCGAATAAAACGAATCAGCTTAAAGCGCTGCAAGCTCAGATTCATCCCCATTTTTTGTATAATACATTGCAATCCATCGGTACTTTGGCGCTTCAACAGCAAGGACAGCGGGTGTATGTGTTGCTCTCTTCCCTATCCAAAATGCTGCGCTACAGCATGCGTGACCAGACTCGGGTCACTTTGCACGAAGAAGCCGAGCATGCACGGCTCTATCTGGAACTTCAAAAAGAGCGGTTCGGTGACCGCCTGGAGGTCGAACTGGATTTTGCCGAAGATACCTTGCGCGCCGAAATGCCAAGAATGACCCTACAGCCTTTAATTGAGAATTACTTCAAGCATGGGGCCGATGTTCAGCCTGGCAAAGGCAGGATACGCATATCCAGTCACCGAACGCCTGACGATTGGATTCAGATTCATCTGGAAAATAACGGACCGTGCATCCCGGAAGAGAAGTTGTCCGAGATTCAGCGTAGCTTGCGTCTGGCATCCACATCCTCCGATTCCTCTCAGGAAATGGACGAGACCGAGTCGATCGGACTACGTAACGTGATGCGCAGACTCCAACTGAACTCACCTCCGGGATACAATGCGACGCTTACGATCGGCAATCTGGAACCGAATGGTGTGGAGATTATAGTCAAACTATACGCGGGAGAGTGAACAACATGAAAGCCTTGATTGTCGATGATGAAAAACACGTCCGCGATGCAATTAAGCTGCTTGGTCAATGGGACGCCGCAGGAATTGATACCTTGTATGAAGCGGCAGATGGTCACGAAGCGGTCGATGCCATCACGGCCCATCAACCGCAAATTGTACTCAGCGATATGCGAATGCCTGGCAAGGATGGTATGGCTCTGCTGGAATGGATATCTGTTCATGCCCCGCATAGCAAGGTACTGGTTATCAGCGGTTATGATGACTTTGAGCTGGTCAGACATGCGATTCGATATGGTGGTACGGACTACCTGCTCAAGCCAGTCGAAGCAGACGAACTGAATTCATCTTTGTTTAGAGCAGTCGATGCCTGGAAAGAAGCCGATGCCGTTCGGATGCAGTCCACAAGACAATCCATGGTGGTCAATCAGATGCGGCCGCATTATCATGACAGACTGCTCACTGAGCTTGTCGTTGGACGTGGAAGCAACAATACCCAATTCCAGCGGCTGCGGGATGAATTAAATCTGCCCAAGCAGATCGACAGTTGCAGTGTGGCTGTCACCAGCCTTTCCCATCTCGATGCTCAATGTTTGGCAAAATATCGCAGCCAGCCTGATCTGCTCGTATTCTCCGTGCTGAATATCTGTGCAGAGATGTTATCCCCACCTGCCGAAGGTGTCGTGTTCCGCCAGCTTGATCAACCGGATGAGGTCGTTCTCCTGTACTGGGGGCAGTGTTCATCCCTGCAAACCATTCTCGAAAAAGTGAATGATGGCCTGGAGCAGACCATCCAGCGCCGCCTTCATTTTGGAATATCCAGCTGTGAATTTCAGCCTACCGGAACCTCGGGAGCATATCAGGAAGCAAGCTTGCGGTTATGGCGACGCAATGCCTTGCAAACGAAGCTGTGTATTCACGATACATTGGAGTCCTCCATCGGAATCAAGGGGCTGCGGTTATCCGCCTTTGAAGAGTCCTTACGACTCGCATCTATGAGCGGGCGCGCTACCAGCGTGTCCAATGCGGTTGCAGAGTGGATGGAACCCATCACCCGGCTCGATGTAGTAACAGCGGAGCAGATACAGCAATGGGTGGATGAAATGGAATGGATGATTGGCCGTTGGCTCGACGATGCCGCAGGCGCCCCACCGAAGGACGAAGATGAAGCGATAGAGGAACAACCGATTCCATTCGCCGAGTTACCTTTGGATCGTGAAGGACTGTTATCACTCCCTTTGCTTCGCTCTCTGCTGGAACAGCGGCTGCTCGCAGCCGGAAAGGCCCTCACTGCACATCATCACGCCACACCGGACCCGATGAGTGAGATTGCACGTTATATGGATGCCCATTATCAGGAGGACCTGTCTCTGCAGCAGATTGCTGCTCGGTTCTACCTGAGTCGCGAATATATTTCACGTAAATTCAAGCAGCAGTTTGGGCTAAACTGGTCGGAGTATTTGGGCAAGCTGCGAATCAATAACGCCAAGCTGCTGTTACAGAACCCTTTCCTGCGAATTGCAAAGATCTCGGAGATGGTCGGCTATCAGGACGAGAAGTATTTCAGCAAAGTGTTCAAAAAAATGGAGGGTATCACACCGGGGGAGTACCGCAAAACGTTATCTGACGGAAATGCTTAATGAGTCTCCGGAAATGTGGAAATTTCACTAAATAAAACGTGTTCTATTCGTTGAATTGTAAAAGGGGCATCCCGCCATTGTTCATGGCTCTGGGATAGCTCCTTTTTCTTTTCTAAGGAATCAGCGATCCCGCAGTATGACGGAAGGAACAATACGAATGTAGATCAACTCACCCGCCAACTCCACAATCGTCTGGGTTACAATCACGGCGGCAGCAATTGTGGCCCACTCTGGGGGCAGTGCTAGTGCCAATGGCAGAACGACGAGCGAGTTTCGGGTTCCTGCACTGAAAATAACGGCCCTGCCTGCGCCTGTATCCAATCGGAATAGAGCCGCAACGATACGTGACAGGAAGGGCATAACGATCAGAAAAATAATATAGATGGGCAGAACATCCACAATTACAGCAAAATCATCGTAGACCTTCCCGATCTGCGATGCGACAACGACAATCAATGCCAGAGCCATCATGGGTACAGGCAGCCAAGCGGTCGCGTTCATCACCCGTTCTCCTCCGGCTTTGCCTTGGGTCACGACTTGCGTAAGAATAGCCAACAGCAACGGTATTACGATCAGGAATAGAAAAGCCTCCACGAAAGGCCCCACCTGCATCACCTGTGCTGCCTCCTTCCCAAGGAACAACCACAAATATACCGGTAATAAAACCATTTGTATAACAAACAGGATTGGCGTTGCTGCCAGCATCAATTTCTCATTGCCCCGGCCCAGCTGTGTAAAAACAATGACGTAATCAATGCAGGGAGTCAGCAGTACCAAATAAACGCCAATGAGCACGGCAGGAGGTTGTGGAAACGCCAGGGTTAACAACCACACTACCACAGGTACAACGATAAAATTAGCGACCAGCAAAGCTCCAACAAATCGCAGGTTGGACCAGGATTCTTTTAGCTGTAAAAAAGGGATCTGTGCAAACATGCTATATAACAAAATGGCAAGCACCGGTGAAACCGTATAGTGCAGCGCTGTTCCCCATTCAGAGGTACCCAGTCCAATCGCCGCTCCTACGAACAGGGCAGCGATATAAAACCACGTTTGTTGCTTCTCCATCGTTTCTCTTGTAAACAACCATCTTCCTCTCCCTCTGAGAAATTAGCATTATGTCATAACATCAAAGTAATAATCGTACGTTTATAGTGAGTTGTAGTGAGTTGTAGTATATGTTATTGTCATATTAGAAAGCAGTTCTGGGTAATATGAAAATATCCGCAATGCGCTAACATTGCGGATATCCAGACAAAAGACCGATGGGTGACCACGGCGCGAATTTCAAATGCATGAAAAACCACCGAATTAAGGGGCCAACCTATCGTCGGTGGTTTTTCTTGTTCTTACGTGTCTTCTTTACGCTGAATAAAGTTCTCACGCCAGCACAAATACTGACGATCTTTAATAAAGCGTCCAGAATCTTCACGATCAAATCAAGGGACACGGCTCCACCTCCTTTCGGAGCAGCTTCGCCGTGTCTTCCCACCGATTACATTTGTCCTAAATTTGAGTATAGCAGATCGTTGTGAACGAATATAGATAAACTTACCAGCTATATTAATAAGGACAGAAGTCCTTTGTATTAACATATTTCTGCTTCAACCAGCGTACATTGAGACGTAGCAAAGAGAATAAGAGAGCGGCAAACCGCAGGATAGCCAGACAACGATCCTGTGAATTTTTTGCGGCTTCTTATTTGAATGCAAAAGAACTGGGTATATTCATTGTAGACTGACCCGTGGTTCATTCATTTTTGTTAAACCAAGGAGGAAACACAATGTCACGTAACAATCCGTACAAGTGGTTAAACGCGATTGGGTTTATCGCTGTTATCGTCGTAAACTACCTTTCCAACGCACTGCCGATCGGAGGCAGAACCAACAAGGAAGTATCGGATATGTATCCTGTGCTGCTCACACCTGCGGGCTATGCTTTCTCCATATGGGGACTGATCTATCTGCTGCTGGCTGGCTTTGTCATTTATCAATTCGTTCCCTCTTCGTGGAAAAGGGATTCTATTACCCGCCTCGGTTACTGGTTCCTGGCAAGCTGTGTCTTTAATGTAGCGTGGATCTTTGCTTTTCAAAATCTCAACATCGGTCTCGCATTAGTCGTCATCGTTCTGCTTCTGCTGTCCCTGATCATGTTGTATGTAAAGACGCGTACAATCACCCTTCCCACTACTGCCGAAATCTGGCTCGTGAAGCTGCCGTTCAGCATATATCTTGGGTGGGTTAGCGTGGCAACAATTATCAATGCGGCTGTATTATTATATAAAATCGGCTGGGATGGCTTCGGACTCAGCGAACCCACCTGGACCATCATTATGTTAATTGTAGGCCTGGTGCTGGCTGTACTGGTGAGCTTTCCTTATCGGGATAGTGTGTACCCACTTGTCTTTACATGGGCATACATCGCCATCGCGCTCAAACAGAAAGACGTCACCTCCATATATTATACGGCAATTATCATTGCGATCGTACTGGCCATTTATGCGGTATGGCTGTTCTTCGCCCGTAATCAGGATCGGGATTAATCCCGATCTGTTCATATAAATTCAAAAACCCGATTTCGGTCATATGACCAGAAATCGGGTTTTTGAATCCGAGCATGGAAGCGAATTGAATTGAATTAGGCAAAATGCTGATCTTGCTGTGCAAATATCAGTCTCCCCTATTTGAGGGCAATGACCTCGATCTCCACAAGTGCATCCTTCGGCAGACGAGCAACTTCAACCGCGCTGCGTGCTGGGTAAGGCTGTTCGAAGAACGTGCTGTACACTTCATTCACCGGAACAAAATCATTCATGTCTTTCAGGAAAACAGTTGTTTTTACGACTTTGTCCATACTCGTGCCTGCTGCTTCGAGAATGGCCTTCACGTTGCTCAGGGACAAACGAGTCTGCTCCTGTACATCGGTTCCGAATTCTCCCGTTTGCGGGTTCAGGCCAAGCTGACCGGAAGTATAGATGAAATCGCCTGCTTCAACGGCCTGGCTGTATGGACCAATGGCGCCTGGCGCCTGATCGGTAGAAATTGGTTTTTTCATGGACGAGTTCTCCTTCATGTTCGCTGTCCTGCCGCCGAGAGGAGACAAGCCTCGAACTCATTTTTGAAGCTTATTATACCACGATCCAACCCCAGACACGAAAAGAAATGTCTATCCGTAGCGCTCATTCCTATAGGAGAAACCATGAACATCTCAGGACTCATCCAACCCAAGTACATGGATAACGTCATTAGAATACACATGTTTTCCCTTGGTTTGGACAAGTGCAATGTTCATCATGGCACGAGCTATGGTGGAGGCCTGGATTGCCCGGTATTTATCCACTCTGCCTTTCATCCAGCGATCCAGAAATGTCATAACATGAGCTGCCAACTGCTCACCCAACCGTTTTTCTTTGCGATCTCCGAGGATTAACGATGGACGGAAAATATGTAGTGAACGGAAACCGATAGCCGATAACGCCTCCTCCATCTCTCCCTTGGTCCGACTATAAAATACTCGTGACCCAGCATCGGCTCCCATGGAAGAAATGACGAGCATCTGGGATACACCGTGCTCTTTGGCAAGTTTGGCAGCTTTTACGGGATAGTGTAAATCCACTTGGCGGAAGTTTTCCTGACTGCCGGCTTTTTTAATCGTTGTGCCCAAGCAACAATATAAGTCATCAACATCGCGAAATAGATTTTTTTGGTCCTCAAGTCGTTCCCAGTCCACGACATGCTGCTCCAGCTTTGGATGTTCCCATTCGAGCGGGCGTCTGACCAATACACATATCCGGCCATAAGCCGGATTCTGAAGCAAGCTGCGTACGAGCAGCCCACCCACAAGCCCAGTGGCTCCAATCACAAGGGCTTGGCGTTCGTGATTTTCCAAGTGCATCCCTCCACATATCTCTATTTCAGAAGCACACGACGTCCAAGTGTAAACGTCAGGACCAGCATCGCTGCACCAACACCCACTTGGAAGCCATAGGCGGAAACCCAGGTCAACGCGTCCGGCAAGGTTTCCATTCTCTCATACAACCAGCCGCTAATCAGCGGTCCAAGAAACGAGGTTACTCCGGTTAGAGCCGAATAAACGGCAACAAACATTGGTCTTTCGCTTTTCGGTGTATCTCCGATTGTAAAGTTGAAGGCAAGCTGGTTGAACCCTCCAACACCAATGCCGAGAAAGATATGAGATAAAAAAAGCGCTATCAAAACAGGCATAAACGACATCAATCCCCAGGACAGACAGGAGAGTGCAATGATCGGTAATGTCCAAAATAATAAGGTTTTGTTGCTGAATCTCGCGTTCAGATTGCCCCAGATATAGAATCCGGCCATCATTACAAGCGTCTGGACCACAGTGATGATGGATACCGTTTGATAATTAATATTAAGCAGGTCAAGCATCACGTAGGAAAATAGCGGAACGATCAACGTCTGGATCAGTAACCAGGCCGCGAGGAACAGTGCAGCCTTCAGAAAGGAAGGATCCTGAAACGGCTTCTTGAACATGCGCCAGAAAACCTTTTCAGTTGAACGTTCAAATGGCACATCCGGATAAAAGAAATAAATTACCGTATTGGCGATAGCGCAAATCCACACAGGAATAAACAAGAGTAAGAAGCCCATTTCTCCGGGAAAACGGTCCAGAACGATGCCTCCCGCAAATAAGCATACGCTTCCAAGTGCATTCAGAATCGTGTTTCGAATTCCGAAATAGCGCCCTCTTACCTTGGCAGGAACGATGTCGCCAATCAACGAGGTCCAGATCATACCGCCAATCGTATTGGCTATGAATGCAACCGTATACACACCAATATAAATGCCTACCCACCATTCCTTGGGAAACAGGAAGGGGATCAGTCCCGTCGAACTCCACAGGATGCGATGTATCCCCACAAACAATATAAGCATACGTTTGCGGCTCCGAATACGCTGCATCCAGTAAGCCGCTCCAATCTGGGCGATATTAACAAAAGTCGTGATGGCGAGCACAAAGCCAATATGTCTTGACCCGGCCCCAAGGTACAGCAGAAATCCGGTTAAAAATGGGCCTCCCAGCAACGTCTGCAAAATAATTGCCGGTACACCCTCCCATGTTGCAATAGATAAATTTGTGCGTTGTGTCGAACCCTTGCGCCGTGGTTTGCCTGCAAACGGAGGAGGGTTAACGTTGACCGTCTTCTGTATGGGGATACACTCCTTAGACCGGGTTTCAAGTGCCGGTCGATGCTAGTTGTCACCCCAAATTCTACTCACAGCGCGAGTGTTGTCAACTCATTTTTTCACGGTTCAACGGGAGATAGAGATAGAAGGTACTACCCTTGCCCTCAGCGCTTTCCAGCTCGATCGATCCGTCCAGCAATCTGGCCAAATCTCGACTGATGGACAGGCCGAGTCCTGTTCCCCCAAATTTGCGGCTAATGGACCCGTCAGCCTGTTGGAATGCCTCAAAAATGGATTGATGTTTATCTTCAGCAATTCCAATTCCCGTATCTTGCACCGAGAAAACAATCCAATGACTCAGAATGCCTGACTTCTTGATTTGCTTGGTGCTTACGGTCAGTGTGACCTTCCCCTGATGTGTAAACTTGATGGCATTGGACAACAGATTACGCAAAATCTGCTGGACCCGTTGGGGATCAGACCAGATGGTCTCGGGCAGCCCTGGCTTCTTGTCCAGTCGCAGCTCTACTCCTTTTTTCTCGGCAACCAACTGGAAGTGATTCATGACATCTTCCGTGAGTTGTGCAACACTGATATCCTCCAAAACGATATCCAGTCTGCCCGCTTCCACTTTGGACAGATCGAGAATGTCATTGATTAACGTGAGTAATTCCTGACCAGAATCTTCAATCATTGCGGCAAAACGTGCGATATCCTCTTGCTCCATCGTATCACCGTTCTCGCTGATCATCTGGGCGAAGTTAATGACACTGTTCAGCGGTGTTCGCAGTTCATGCGACATATTTGCCAAAAATTCCGATTTGTACTGCGAAGCAATCATCAACTGCTTGGCACGGTCTTCCAGTACAATCTGGGCCTTTTGCAGTTCTTCTTTCTGTACAGACAATAATCGGTTCGTGCTCTGAATGAGCAAAATCCGGTTCTGCTCATTCTGGAAATCGCGCAATATAAAAGCAAAAATAAGACTAAGCAAAATACCAACAGGAAGGGTATACGGCATAATATGAGAGAAAAAATATGCAGCCGGGATAACGCCGACGATAGCAATGTTCACACTATTGACCACATTTACAATCAATATGACGATGACACCTTTAACGATCAGCCTGTAGTCACTTCGTCTCATCCATATATTCAGCCCTGCACACACCACGCCCAGAATCGACATATTAATAAGTGCAGCCACCGTAGCATCATTGATACCAAAGGTTAACCGGGTCAGCCCAATCCCAACCCCTACGATAATAACGCTATAGGGTTGTCTATACGTCAAAACGGCAACAATTAAAGGAACGAAACGAAGGTCGAAGACCACTTCTTCATTAAGCTGAAATCCAAATACCGTGCTGATCCAGCCTGCAAAAATAAGCACAAACAGCGAACTGATCTGTTTCACCCGTGATGAAGCACGTATTACGATGTATTTATAGAACACACTAGCAAGGTAAGCAATGGTAATAAGCATCCCCATATTTAATACGAACATTTTTGAAAATTGCATTCACTCACTCCTGTTGTTGTGTATTCATCGACAGAAAACCTGTAGTCCGTATGTATATCTATCATATCATGCCCGTTTAACCTTCGACATTCCTTCATCGTCAAAAAAATGCACAAAAATACACAAATCAGGATTCAATTTGTGCGCTGAACGTAGTAGAATATATTGTTGTTCGATTTTATTTGCTGTGATCCTGTTCCTTGCGAACATGGATGAAAGGAGAAACGGTGTTGTGCACGTGTTAAAAAGTAAATCCTACTGGCTGTCGTTAAGCTTGATGCTTTCCTTGGCTGTCATGGGGATGTTCTATGATATTCTGAATAGTCCGGAACGCGGGTTCTCTGTGCTTGATTCCCCGTTGGACCGGATCATCCCTTATGTACCTTCCATGTCTATACCCTATCTGGGTTGGTATCCGTTTGTCTTTGGTGTGTTGGCTTATTTATGCGCCAAGGATCGGCTCACTTATTATCGCGTCCTGTTATCCATGAATATCTGTGTCTGGATCTGTTACCTGATCTATTTTAATTTCCAGACCATGGTGCCGCGTCCCGAGTTAACAGGTGCAGGTCTCGGTGCATCTGTTCTTGGATGGCTCTACAGCCAGGATCGTCCATATAATTGTTTTCCCAGCATTCATGCTCTTCATTCTTATCTGGTTATGCGTGCTGTTCTATCCGTTCAAAGCATCCGCAAACAGGTTAAAGCGTTTGTTGTTGCCGGGGCAGCTCTGATTATATTGTCCACCTTAATGATCAAACAACATGTAATATATGATGCCTTGGGTGCGGTCGTTCTGGGCGAATGCATTTTCACAATTATTACCGGGCTTTCACTGCACCGTCGTCGCAGAAAAGAATCGAAGTGGACAGAGGGGATCAGCTGACCCCTCGCTCCGACGATTTCTGGAGATGCTGCTGCCGCCTCCACTCATCAATAAACAAACTTGTAAAATAGGGATCCCACTGGGTCCCTTTTCCTTCTTCCAAAATAGATAGCGCTTTCTCATGGCTCATTCCATTCCGGTATGGACGATCAGACGTCATGGCGTCAAAAGCATCAGCCACAGCAATAATACGGCCAAACAGCGGAATCTCTTGACCTGCAATACCATCAGGATACCCTTTGCCATCATATCTTTCATGATGAGACCTTACACCCGGCAGAAAGTCTGCCATGGCATCAATCGGTTCAATCTGTAACAAAATACTCTCTCCAAGAACGGGATGTGTGCGAATGATGGCGAATTCCTCATCGGTGAGTTTCCCATCTTTCAATAACACTTCATCGGGTATTCCGATTTTCCCAATATCATGCAGCAGCGCTGATTTGTACAACAGATCTGCTTGTTCTTCATTCATGCCGCTCAGCTTGCCGATCATAATGGAATACTCTGCCACCCGCATGGAATGACCAGCCGTATATTTATCCCTTGCGTCCAACGCAGCCGCCAAGGTAGAAAAATAACTTTGCAACAACTGCCGATTGCGTTCCTGTCTCATCTCAAGCCGATTAATCATCATATTGAATCCGGAGATGAGCGTAGAAAATTCATCCGCGTACAGATCAGGGGTTCTCCTGCCGAGGTCTCCCTCCTGAATCCGATTCATCTCCTCTGTTAGCTCCGCAACCGGACCGCGAACATCCCGAATCAGCAGCCAGCTACCTACAAGGGCAAAGCCCCCGCCCAGCACTACGATAAGAACTGCCCACAGAATATACTCTTTCGCAAACTCGCTATCCATATACTGAAGACGGATCGATGTAGCCAGTAAGAACAGAAATAATGGAAATAAACCGATCAACGCTGTACTCAGCTGAAATTTACGCTGAATGGACACCAGAACGCGTCCTCCGAGAGATGGCTCCATCCCATGCTGCTCTTTGCCTCTGCGGCGAACTTCCAGCAGCAGCGGTCTCACCGTCCGAACGGTCAGAAAATATTCAATCAGGGCATGCATCACGGCGATTAAAAAGGCACATGCAGCTGCAACTGCGACATATCCGTATGGAAACTCCAGCCCCCCTGTGGAGATCATCCATAACGTCAATCCGGCAGCCGGGAGTGAAAATCCAAGCATATGCGGACCCAAAATACGATAGATGGTTTGTCCCGGAAAACGATGAATGCTCTCATACATCTTTGTCAATTCAGCCTTTTCATGATGCTCGGCGGCAAAGAATTGCCGGATAGGGCCAAGTTGTGCCCATAGTGTAATTAGTTCAGCAACAAGCATAAACAACAATGAAATCAACACAATGATCATGAGGCGTACAAATTGAATATTCGGTATTTGTAAGGTAGACACCATAACCACTGTACCTACTACAAAAACAGCCCCCATTGAACCGATAAGGTAATTTCGCATCAGACGAAAGATAAATGAACGGTATACTTTCACCCCAACCCCTCACTCTCTAGGTGTAACCCGTTCTCCCCATTGATGATGTCAGAGGGAGATTTAAGGGTACAGTCTCCTATTTGTTATCGGTTACTCGGACAGAAAAAATTAATTCATTTCGCGAATGGAAAACCTCCGTATTGAATGAAATATAAAACGTTTAGGTACTTTATATATACTCATGCAACCACATAAAAAAGACTGCTCCCCGTAGGGAACAGCCTGAAATAGCAAAACATTTTTTATCCTTTAATTTTGGCAGCCAGAATCATTGTACCACGCGGCTCATCACCCATCGCATCCGGTTCAAGCGTAATCGCGACCGTGTCGTAGTCGTTGGCTGAGTCTAGAGTATAATATACCGCTCCCGTTCCATTATGGCTAAGGAAGGTCCCTGCATTCTGAGGAGTGTCGCCCTTGATCAGCCAAACCTGAAACGCCTCGTTCCCTTCCAGAGTAGGCAAGTTCTCTGCCTGGACGACCAGGTGGGTACCTTTGCTGTCAATGACGATGGTAGCCAGGCCTTGGGCCACAATGTCCTGTGTCGCCGGGCTAAGCTTGACGGCTTCGCCTGTCTGCATTCCTTGCGCAGGCTGCAGAGATGAAGCAAGCTGCTCTTGCAGCTGCGCATTCTGTGCCTGTGCCTGTGCAAGCTGCTCCTGCACGGCCGATGAGCCTGAAGCTTGCTGCTTCAGCGAATCGATCTGGCCTTGCAGCTGCCCGGCGTAGATGCCAAGCACGAGCGCCGCTGCCGCAAGGGCTGCGCTCGCTATGCGCCAGGCGCGGCTGCTGCGCGCACGCGCGCGCCCTTGAGGCTGCCACGGCTGTGCCTGTGCAGCCTCTTCCACCCGGGCTGCAGGCACCGCCGTCTCCGGCGGCAAGCCTTGCCCGGGCTGCGCCGCTTCATGCTGCGGCGCAAGATCCACCTGAAGCACCACGGGTGCTTCAGGCTCCGCAGGAGCAGCCGCCGGCTTCGTTCCGGCGCTCACCTGCGCGTGTCCGAGCACGTTGCCAAGCACACGTGCTCGCATGCCAGGCGGCGGGGCAACAGGTTCCGCCGCGAGTGGCAGGAAGCCAGTTACTTCCTGCAATTCCCTCACCTCCTGGCGACAAGACTCGCATTGGGCCAAATGCGCTTCAAATGCTGCCACTTCCTCCGCTTCGAGTCCTCCCAGCACATACATCGGTGCCAGATCAGACCATTCCTCATGTCTTTCTATCATGGATGTATGCCCTCCCTTCCCGCGTCCGAATGCATTTCAGCATCGGCGAGCAGCTTCTGAAGCTGTCGCATCGCAAGCCTGACACGGCTCTTTACTGTACCCAGCGGAATCCCGAATCTGCTGGACACTTCCTGTTGTGTTAAGCCCGCATAATAAATCGATTCAATGACCTGTTGCTGGTCACCATTCAACTGGGACAAGGCCTCCTTGATTCGGACACCTTCCCATTTACGCTCTATTTCTTCTTCTGTATTTGTATGTTCATCGGCAAATGCCGCCAGTGTTTCGTTCTCCACCGAGGTCGTAGCTGCGCTTTTGGATTTTCGCCTCAGCATGTCCACTGCAATGTTGCGCGTAATAGCAAACATCCACGTGGTCAGCTTCCCCTGTGAGGCCTCATATCGTTCAGCATTGTTCCAGACGCGCAGGAATAATTCCTGGACGGTCTCTTCTGCGGTCATTGGATCACCAACGATCCGATAGGCAAAAGAATACACCGCCCGCTCATAGCGGTCATATAAAAGCTCCAGTGCGGAAGCATCTCGTTCCGCAATCTGCCGCATTAACCTGCTGTCCTCTATAGATTCAGTCATGCGAGGGCCCCTTTCCGTGTCATCCCTCCTATTATAACCTACGTAGAATCATTTGAAGAGGATTACCTTATTGAAGAAAAAATCTGAAATGTTTTCGCATTTGTTTTCAAAAAAAGCTTCAACCTTCCTTTTTATTGCAAAAAATTACAGCCTGTGGTATACTATTAGAGTTGGTAATTAAACAACCTCATATGATTTTCTGTCTTCTTTAAACCCCGGAATATTTTCTTCATGCTGCGACCGCAGCGAACATGCACATTAACCTATGAAGATTGAAGAACCTGAATCACAATAACCCGGTATTACAGAGTTTCACAAGATGTTCCCATTCACACTGGCGCGGTCATCGGAGCCGCAAGGACAAAAGAGAGGTAGGGCTTTTGTTGTTTTGGATGTCACTTATTCTTGAGAAGATTGAAAACATACACAAAGCACCCGGAATTGGGTTCCGGGTGTTTTTCCATGTCCATTTTTGATAAAAATGGCCTGAACAGGCAAAAGGCGCCGATACAATCTCGGCGCCTTTCCTCGGAGTTGTATGGATCAACTCCCTGATTATGTTGCTGTTGCACGATTTAGATAAACATCGTTTTGGAGATAATGACCAGCAGGATGAACAGTACGAGAATGGTACCCATGGATCCCCAGCTTCCCCCGGCATGCCCATAAGAGGTTCCACAACCTTGATGACACCCATGCAGCATTGGAGCATGATTAGCATTATGAGCGTATCCGTAGCCATATCCCATTGGCATTGTTCCGTAACCATACCCGTATCCATGCATTTCATGCCCCATGTAACCTTGCATGTGCTCATAGCCTCCCATGTACCCGTATACGTGTCCCTGTCCGTTCGGTGAATTCGGTTTTACTTCGCTCATTGTTCATTCCTCCTTAACATTTGCCTACACCCCTAAGCTATGTATTCGCCCTACCTCTGGACCGGGCTATGGCCCTACTTTGACAAAATGGGCGTTACTACTATTCATGTAGGCTTGTCCTCAAGTAAAAAAAACCCCGCCAGTTACCTGGCGGAGTTCAAACATATTATACCCAGAAAGATTTAGTGATGATAACGAGAAGAATGAACAGAACCAAGATGGCACCAGTCGATGTCCAGCCGCCGTATCCACATCCTACGCCTCCGACTTCGCTCATAGGGAACCCTCCTTTACTAAAGTATTAGGATCCAAAAAGTCTATTAGATCAGGAATGCTTTAGAAATGATAACCAACAAAATGAAGAGAACCAAAATGGCACCAGTCGATGTCCATGCGCCACCAACACCGTAGCCTACTCCTCCAACAACTCCACTCATTGAAAACCCTCCTTTGATTTGAGGTACAGTTCACTATATGCACAAGTCAAACAATAGACAGGGCTATGATTAAAATTGGGCAGGTTTATTCTGAAGACTGATTGCTGTCTTTTTCTCTGAGTCAAAGGAATGCAAAAAAAACTGCAAGCCCCAGACAGAGACTTGCAGTACATTGTATAAGACCATTTCCCTTACGCTGCTGACTTCCGTCAGTTCGGCCGTGCCTGACGGGATGCGAGTTTGTCCTGAACCGATTGCAGCTTCTGCACACTGGAGGCATCGGGTTTGTCACGACGATCGTCAATCTTGACGGAGGTGGAGACACGCTGAGCTCCCGATAGGAACGGAGCTTCGTGCAAAGCCGCAATCGCTGTAAAGACCTCATTGAGCGGACCTTCGATAATGGTACTCATGGAGGTCAACTGATATGTAATGCCCCGCTGATTTTCCAATACTTTCTGCATGTCCGCCACATAACTGCTCAAGCTGGTCGTCCCGGTGCCAATTGGAATTACGGTCACCTCTGCTATTGCCATTTTACTCCGCCTCCTCTGGACCCCGTAAGTTACCGGTGCCACTCATTTTTAGTCGATTTCTGCCTGTTTTTATTCTACCAGTTGAAGGAGCCACAATTCAAACTGACGTGATAACGTCATCCGATTTGACTAAAAATTTTTTTTGATAAATCTTCAAATCTTCCAGTCCTTTTCCTTTGCGGAATCTCGGCTTAAATGGTATACTCGGAATTACGTTTCACTGTGTTAACCCTGTTTACAAACACTATATGTTGGGTTACAGTATGATAACAGCAACAAAATGTAGTAAAATTGAATTACCCCACTTCTATTAGTCATCTTCTGAAATCTCGCGAAAAACAGGATGAAATCACCTCCAAAGGCACGTCCCTGTAGGTGTAAATCGCTTTCTCGAAACAGACTTGACTCGGAGGTTAACGGGGCTATTTGGACTGCACCGGTATCCTCAAATTAAAGGCGCGTCAGCGATAGACAAAAGATTACATAAGCACCCTTTTTTGTCTTTTTCAGATCATTAAAGACAGCAAGGAACTCAGGGC
This sequence comes from Paenibacillus vandeheii, assembly GCF_030433635.1. Lineage (NCBI taxonomy): Bacteria > Bacillati > Bacillota > Bacilli > Caryophanales > Paenibacillaceae > Paenibacillus > Paenibacillus vandeheii. Next base: position 234,077 of record NZ_JAROCD010000007.1, on the reverse strand, counting down.
ATCTAAGGGCATTTTCAGCCAATAGGCAGAGGGAATGCTTTTTATGTGACCATGTTCTGCGTGCTGCTCCTATGTCGCAAGATGAAGCAAGACGTCCTATTACCGCCGCTCAGTCCGCAATATGCAGCTTACATTTTTATCTCACCGTAAGAAGACACTCAATTCTTTATATAAAGAATTTCTCCAATTTATCTCTTAAACATGCGAAAGCGAGGAATATTCATGCCACAAGTTGTGACCAAGCCGAACAACCGCCAGCTTGCCTTTGATGATATGCGCATCTCGGTATATGCAGATCGTATTCTGGAAGGACTGGACATGCTGGACAAGGAACGTCTGGTACGCGGGGTAAACAGCAAGCTCCGTCGTGACGAAGTTACCGGAGACGAGATCAGCAACGCTTTTATGATGAGCGCACTGGAACTGGTAACGAAGGAAGAGCCTAACTGGAAATTTGCAGCGGCACGCTCCCTGCTGACTTCCCTTTACAAGAAAGCGGCCACCAACCGCAGATACAAATCTTACCCGGAAGAGCCTTACGGCGCTTTCCACCCGCTTCTTGTGGATCTTGTGAAGAAAGGTATCTACCGCGAAGAACTGCTGGAATGTTACACCAAAGAGCAGATCGACGAACTTGCAGAGTGCATTGACTACCGCAACGATCTTCTCTTTGATTACATCGGCTTGCTTACCTTGGCAGAACGTTACCTCGCGCATGATTTTGATGGGAAAGTAATGGAATTACCGCAAGAGCGCTATATGGTCATCGCAATGTTCCTGATGCATCAAGAACCTGCCGAGAGACGTATGGATCTGGTTAAAGAAGCCTACTGGGCAATGAGCAACATGTATATGACAGCAGCTACACCTACGATGTCCAATGCGGGCAAGAAAGTGGCCGGACAACTCTCCAGCTGCTTCATTGATACGGTGGATGACTCACTCGAAGGAATCTTCGATTCCAATACGGATGTAGCCCGTCTGAGTAAAATGGGCGGCGGCATCGGCGTATACCTCGGTAAAGTCAGAGCCCGTGGTTCGGATATTCGTGGTCATCAAAATACAAGTTCAGGCGTTATCCCTTGGATTCGTCAACTGAATAATACAGCCGTGAGCGTTGACCAACTCGGTACTCGTAAAGGTGCCATTGCTGTATATCTGGATGTTTTCCACAAAGACATTCTGGCCTTCCTCGATCTGAAGCTGAACAACGGCGACGAGCGGATGCGTGCGCATGACGTATTCCACGGCATCTGTCTGCCTGACTTGTTCATGGAGCGGGTATCCACCCGCGGCGAATGGAGCCTGTTCTGCCCGCATGAAACGAAGAAAGTGATGGGCTGGAAAGACGAAAACGGCCGTGCGCTCGGGCTGGAAGATTTCTACGATGAGTCCGCAGGTGCAGGAGCGTTCCGTGATAAATACGAAGAAGCTGTGAATCACCCCTTACTGTCCCGGATCACAGTACAGGCGATCGACATCATGAAACGTGTATTGAAATCCCAACTGGAAACAGGTACGCCGTACATGTTCTACCGGGATACGGTTAACCGCTCGAATCCTAATCGTGCACACGGTATGGTATACTCCTCCAACCTGTGTACCGAAATCATGCAGAACCAGTCTGCTACGGTGATTGAAAAGGAAGAGCTCGTAACCAAGGATGGACAAACTCGTATCGTGATCTCCAAGGTGCCTGGCGACTTTGTTGTCTGCAACCTGAACTCGATCCACTTGGCACGTGCCGTGCCACATAATGTACTGGAGCGTCTCGTACCGATTCAGGTGCGTATGCTGGACAACGTCATCGACATTAATAATATCGAGGTACTGCAAGCCCAATATACCAATAGCCAATATCGTGCGGTAGGTCTGGGAACATTCGGACTCCATCACCTGCTTGCCCTTGAAGGCATTCACTGGGAGTCCAATGAAGCAGTAACGTATAACGATAATCTATATGAAAAAATTAACTACCTGCTCGTGAAATCCAGCATGGAATTGTCCAAGGAAAAAGGACACTATCCGAAATTCAAAGGTTCCGATTGGGAAAGTGGTCACTACTTCGATCAGCGCGAGTACACGTCAGGTGAGCGTGTTGGCGAATTCGTAACAACGGAGCAGTGGAAAGAACTGCAAGCTGAAGTTAAGCAAAATGGTGTACGTAATGCCTGGTTGTTCGCCATCGCACCTAACGGTTCCACGTCTATTATTGCTGGTTCAACGGCTAGTATTGATCCGCTCTATGAGCTGTTGTCTTATGAGGAGAAAACAACTTATAAAATTGCCAACCCGGCTCCGGATCTGTCTGAAAAAACAAGCCCTTATTACCAAACGGCGTTCATGGTGGATCAGCATGCTTCCATTAATATGGCGGCTGCCCGTCAGCGCCACGTCGATCAGGGACAAAGCTTTAACTTCTACGTTCGACCGGATATCAAAGCCACGGAATTCCTGGAACTGCATCTGCACGCCTGGAGAGCCGGTATGAAATCAACCTATTATGTGCGCAGTCGTGCACTGACGATTGAAGAATCTTGATTTTTTCGTAAGCTACGTTGAATCCGTAATATAGAAGATTAACGAGTTCCACGATGACCACCAGGGCATCCTGTTTTGATTACAAAATGGCGTTGCCCTGGTACTTTTTTGCCCAAAACCATGATCACAACATCATGAGATGTTGATATAGATGCCACATTACACCCCCTAATATATAAGTTGAAATAATATTACAGTGTAAATTCATTCAAGGAGTGAACGGATTATGCAATTGCAGAAAATTTTCAATACCGAAGCGCCTAACCAGTCTACCCGTATTATTGAAGGGGAATGCTCAGGCATTCTGAACTGGAACGATATTCGTATGCCTCATATGTACAAGCTGTACAAAGTACTGCTGCTCAATCACTGGATCGCGGATGAAATTCCGATGTCCAAGGACGCTTCCCAATTTGCCCAATTGGACCCGGAAGAACAGCGTACATTTAAAGTAAACATCTCCCTGCTCGCTGTACTGGACTCCATGCAAACGATGTTTGTAGGTGACGTGAAACGCTATTTCACTGATTCATCGCTTGAAGCGATCTCGGCAATCATCGGACAACAGGAAGTTGTACACAACCAATCGTACTCCTACGTCCTGTCCTCCATCGTATCTGATCGGGAGCAAAAGGAAATTTTTGAATACTGGAAACATGATCCGGTGCTGCTTGACCGTAACCGGTTTATCGCCGACATCTACCAAACGTTCCGGGATAACCCGACTCCACAGACGTTCTTCCAGGCTATGGTAGCCGATCTGGTACTTGAAGGCATCTTCTTCTATAGTACATTTGCCTTCTTCTATAACCTGGCCCGTGACCAGAAAATGATGGCAACCAGCCAAATGATTTCTTATATTCAGCGCGATGAGAATCAACACTGCTACTTCTTCGCTGAAGTATACAAACAGCTGCTGGTCGATTTCCCTGAGCTGAACACGCCAGAGAACATGGACTATGTATACAAAACGATCAACCGTGCCGTTGAACTCGAAACCAACTGGGCACATTACACCCTCAGCAACGTACGCGGGATTGACCTGAACGAGCTGGAGGACTACATCAAGTACATCGCTAACAAACGTTTGCGCCTGATGGGTATGGAAAAAGCATACGAAGGCGTGGATGTGAACTGCATGCCTTGGATCAAACCTTTCTCCGATGAAGCGCTGAATGCTACGAAAACAGACTTCTTCGAAGCCAAGTCCCGTAACTACGGCAAAGTCGGCGACGATAACGGATTTGACGATCTGTAAGCTGATGGATCAGTGAACACAACCTAAAATAAATACTCAACACTCCCCTTCTTGGAATGCTTAATGGCTTTCTGCTTGTGGGAGTGTTTTTTCTATACGCCTAGATACTAAAACCATCCATCCCGCTAGCTTGTAAGATATAATGGAAAAAGGTTCACATTCCCCTGTTGAAATGAGGCATAGTGATGGAAAACGAACTGCTGGAACAACTGAACAAGTGGCATGAACAGGACGAGTTCGGTCTTATTATTGAACGTATTCAGGATATTCCTGAAGTGGACCGGGATTATGAGCTCATTGGTCAACTAGCCAGGGCGTATAACAATGAAGGACGATACCGTGAGGCTGCCCAACAGTTAATAGCCGTAAATGAGCAAGGAACAAGCGACCCTCTCTGGCAGTACCGTTTGGGTTACGCTTATTATCATATAGCCATGTATGAACAGGCGCTCCATGCGTTTGAGATGGCTAACGAGCTCTTACCCCATGACGAATCAACCAGCGAATTTCTCGAATGGACACGGCCCAAAGCTGAAAAAATGCAGCAGGACCGACTGCGCCACCAAGAGATATTGTTAGAATTAGAGCAGAGTGGCAGGCTAAATCACCTTAGAGCCGCTTCCGGGTCCTACGATCCAGCTTCCTTCTGGGAACAGAGTGAATATGCGTTAGAAAGTTATGTATCTCCACCTTTTGACGAAGAGTTGATCCAAACCATTGAACAGGAGCTAGGCTATCAATTACCTGCCTCCTATATCCAGTTAATGAACACACAGAACGGCGGAATCCCTGCACACACCGTTTTCCCAACCATTGAAGCTACTTCATGGGCTGAGGATCACATCGCCATTACGGGGATAATGGGCATTGGGCGGGACAAATCGAATTCACTGGCCGGAGAATTTGGAAGTCGCTTCATGATCGAAGATTGGGGATACCCTGATCTCGGTATCGTTATCTGTGATTGCCCTTCTGCAGGACACGATGTGGTGATGCTGGATTATCGATTCTGTGGCCCAGAAGGCGAACCTGCTGTGGTTCATGTGGATCAGGAAGACGATTATGAGATTACATATCTGGCACCTAATTTTGAAGCTTTTATTCGCGGACTGGTTGATGCAGATACATTTGATCTGTCAGGTGAAGAGGACGAAGACTGAAATTGCAGGAGGGGCTTATGACAACCCGTATTTATTTTGGCTCCAATAAACTTGGTGAGATTGAGGAAGCATCGTTGCAAAAGGCGCTTCTTGATTTCAATCTGGGAACGCTTCTAGATTATAAGCGAACCGATGAGGGGGTGATGGGTCAAACACTTCTTATTCGCTCTTCAGAGGGAGAATATATTCTGAAAGGCAACCCATTATATGCAGGACAACTCCAGGAAGAGCAATTTTTCGTAGAACAGCTCATCAAGCACACCAACATTCCTGTACCTAATCCATATTTGCTGCATGAAGATACCGACATGCTGGGCTGGAGTTATGCCATCATGCCCCGATTACCCGGAATACACCTGCATGACCCGATATTACAGGCCTCCCTGTCACATGAGGATCAAACGAATATCGCTACGATGCTTGCCCATTCCTTAGCAGAATTGCACCGTTGGAAGGTCCCTGACGCCGGAGAGTATGATCCTGTAGCGAAGCAAATCGTTCCCTTTGCGGGCAAATATCTGGACTGGTTGTATGGAACTATCCATCACTGGCTGCAGGATGCTGCAAAATACTCTGCGATTACAGATGGAGATATACAGTGGGTGGACGAGCAATTAAACAATGCTGAATCTGCATTCCAATCGATGCCTGTTCCCGGATTTGTGATGGGAGATTTTAAAGTGGAGAACTTCCTGATTCACAAACGAGAGGATCTTGGATCGGAATGGCAGATTAGTGGTCTGTTTGATTTTACGACCGCCTATTTTGGAGACGGTACAGCTGACCTAACCAAAATGACAGCCATGTATATCCGTGAAGGCCAACCCGAGCTTGCCAAACGATTCCTTCAAGGGTACCGGGAACTTGTCTGCACAGCGGATTCAGAGCGATACCAACGCTTCGCTGCACGGCTCAGGGTGCATCTGCTCTATCAGCGCATTTTGTTGTGGGGTGAATGCAAAGCAACTGGCCGAGTAACCTGGGCAGCGGATCTGACTTTTGCACATTGGGCGGAGCAGTATATAGATTCGGTTGTTGCTTTGCTGGATTAGCACATCAAAAAAACCGCCAGAAAGGATGAAGTTATCTCTCCTTCTGGCGGTTTTCTAAATTATGAATCTATATTTAAATAGATAATACGCCCATATGTTACGGTTGTGCGACCGGTGCTTCCTGATGTTTCTGCAAAAACTCCAGCATCCGCCGGTAAACGAGAATCTCATTCGTTTTTCTGGAGAAGCCATGACCTTCATCATCCAGAACGATGTATTCCACGTCCACCCCTTTCCCCTGTAACGCTGCTACGATCTGATCCGATTCGGCCTTTACAACCCTTGGATCATTAGCCCCCTGAATGACCAGCATCGGGTTCACCATTTGGTCCAAATACGTAATCGGCGAATCCTTCGTTAAGCGTTCGCGGTCACGGGCCGGATCACCCAGCCAGTTGTCCATCATTGGCTTCCAGTCTTCGGGCACGGATTCCAGGAAGGTAAACAGGTTGCTTGGTCCAAAAATATCGACCGCAGCCCGGAATAATTCGGGGTGTCGTCCTGCCAGAAGCAAGGTCATATACCCGCCGTAACTGCCTCCCACCACGAACAGACGATCCGGTGACGAGATACCCTCGGCAAACAGCCAGTTTATGCCGGCAACGCAGTCCAGCCTTGGGCCCTCGCCCCAATCTCTCTCAACCATTTTGACAAATTCGGCGCCATATCCTGTGCTTCCCCGGAAATTGGGTGCAAAAATGTGATAGCCCTGCGCCAGCATCAATTGGAACATCGGACGGAAGAACTTCGCTTCCGATGCCTGTGGCCCCCCATGCGGCCAAAATACCGTGTAGCCATTAGCCTGCTCCGGCTTCGCCTTGAAGAAGAGTGCTTCGATCTCCAGTCCGTCGTAGGAGTTATATCGAATAACATCCGGGTAGACGAGATCGCTCGGATCAAGCCCTGTTACCCGATTGGCAGTCAATGGCTCCCATGACTCACTGCCTGCCATTAACCGATAAATGTTATGCGGCTGGACGGCTCCACGCCCCGAAATATACACATTGCCAGCCTTGGTAACCGTTACATGTTCTACGGTATCCAGTGGCATGTCCACACGCCGCGGCTGCTCCGAATCTTTGTCCAGCGCGTACATCCGATTCTCAGGACCTGTAAACGTCCAGAAGTATAACGTCTCTGAATCCTTGTGCCAGCGGATGATCTCCACGTCCTCGCCTTCCATTTTGCACAAAGGACGAAATTCATGAGTGTCCAGTCTGTATTCAGCCACATAGGAGTACGGTTCGTTATCATTCGTAATCATCAGAAGCCGATTATTGTCTGCAAACAGGACATATGGGACCTGACTCTGCCGCTCGGAGACCGGAATAATGGATTCTGACTCACCGTTCCGATACACGTATGCTGTCTGGTAGGTATTGGAGTATACATTCAAAATTACGTAGGCTTCTTCATCCGAACTCACAGCAGCCAGATTGCTTGTGACCTCTTTCCCCTGATGCAGAAGCTCATCCTCTCCTGTTCCCAGGTTAATCCGGCGTGAATTGAGATAGTTCGGGTTATCCTTGCTGGTCATATAATAAAGACGCTGTCCATCCTCGGACAGATGAGAGAAATAACAACGATCATTGGGCTCTGCCGGAACAATAGGAAATGGAACTCCACCTTCTGGTTGAAGTGCATACAGATGATAATTCTCATCACCATCCCGATCAAACGCGGTGAGAATATGACGTCCTTCCGGGTCTGGTTTGATAAACTGGCTGCTCTGATTCAAATACGTCAAAGGATACGGGTAGCCACCCGGCAAATCCATAGCCCATATATTGGGCTGGCCATTCAGATTGCTGTCAAAAAACAAACGTTTCTCGTCGGCCGACACGGCAAAATGGGAAATGCGATACGTCTGGAAATACTGTTCTACATCCGGTTTGGGAAACTGAATCATGACAAACCTCCTTAAGTATGAATGAAGTATCAAACAGTGGTAAATTAAGGGTATATTTGTCCATATTATATGTACATCCATTGTTTGTACAATAGATATGGCATATTTTTTTCCAATTTAGATCTTTCTTCGATTACGTATAAAAGGTCATGTGAGGTTTTTCCTCCCTATAATAATCCAGCCTTTGCTTCATATTTCCGGTATGCAGCTCGAACAGATGACCATCCGGATCGGTAAAATAAACGGATAATGCATCCTTGGGATCACGTGGTCTTCCGGGAAGAATGTCAGCCCCGGCTGCTCGCAGCTGCTGCACGGACTCATCGAATTCCTCTTCTTTTACGGTAAATGCAATATGTGTATACGTTCGTTCCGTATAGTTGCGAATGACATCGTCTTCCTGATTTAAAGCGATCCACAGACCGGCAAGTTCGAAATACGCCAGCTTCCGGCCTTTCACTTGAATACGGGCACCGAGAGCCTGCTCATAAAAGGTAATGGACCGATCCAGATTGGATACGGAAAAGCACAGATGATTAATTCCCTGAATATTCATTTGGCTTCTGACACCTCCACATTTTAATGACCTGTTGCAATAGCTACATCCTTATTATGGTATATTTTGCCCGAAAAACAAATGCCCTTCTTCCTCCTGTCGCACCTTCTTCTGGGCGAATGCATAGTTTAGGCGTATGAACGAACGTGCGCGAGGAGGATGTAAAACAAATGAATCCTGTCTATCCTTTTTACGGTGAGAAGACGGTGTGCAAGGAACAAAAGCTGGCGTTCCCACCCCAGCATCAGGATCAGCAGCCTGGTCTGGAAACCCTGATGGTGCCTGAACCCATCAGTGAAGATCCTGCCTATATCGGCAGCCGCAAGCTGGAAGGCAAGGTGGCGATTATCACCGGTGGTGACAGTGGTATCGGCAGAGCGGCAGCCATAGCTTTTGCCAAGGAAGGTGCAGATATCACCATCGCTTATCTATATGAACGGACGGACGCCGAAAGGACACGTGATCGCATTGAAGAGCTGGGTCAACGGTGTCTGTTGATCGAGATTGATCTCCGCTTGAAGAAAAACTGCGAGGCAGTCATCCGTACAACCATGGAGACGTTCGGAAAGATCGACGTTCTGGTTAACAATCATGGCGTGCAATACGTACAGCCAAGCATCGTCGATATTACGGAAGAGCAGTTGTACCATACGTTCCAGACGAATGTTTTTGCCTACTTTTTTCTGATTCAGGCTGCTCTCCCGCATCTGTGCAAAGGAGCATCCATCATCAATACGGCTTCCATTACGGCCTACAAAGGTGAAGTGCAGCTGATCGATTACTCCTCCACCAAAGGGGCTGTAGTCTCACTGACTCGTGTACTCGCCAAATCACTCGCCGCTCAAGGCATTCGGGTCAATTCCGTCGCGCCCGGACCGATCTGGACGCCGCTTATTCCTTCCAGCTTTTCCGCTGAAGATGTGCAGGTATTTGGAACCGAGACACCGATGGGTCGGGCAGGCCAGCCATATGAACTTGCTGCAGCTTACGTCTATCTGGCTTCCCGCGATTCCTCCTACGTCACCGGTGAGTGTATTCATGTCAATGGCGGCGATATGGTAACAACCTAATCACCTGGAGAATACCTCAAATCTTTAAAAAAACGAAAATGGTTCTGATATGAAGGTGGCAGTAACACCTCTGTGTATCGGTCATGTCAGGTTGGATTTCGTACAGTCAGCAGGAGAACGGCAGCCTCGCTGCGAAGAGGGTTAGGAGTAATTGATCCGGCAAGCCGGAACCTGACATCTTGCGACAAGGAGCTGAACAACCTGATGAACTACGATCCACTCTACCAACCGTATCCGTCTTACCGTGTGCCCGTTTATGCCAAACAAGGTATGGTCGCCACTTCGCAGCCTTTGGCTGCGCAAGCGGGTCTGGATGTGTTAAAGAAGGGCGGCAATGCTATCGATGCCGCTATCGCAACTGCTGCTGCACTAACGGTGCTGGAGCCAACGTCTAATGGCATTGGAGGCGATGCCTTTGCCCTCGTCTGGACCGAGGGCAAGCTGCATGGCCTGAATGCCAGTGGGCCTGCGCCTCAGAGCATATCGATTGAGGCGCTCAAAGCGGAAGGCCATACGGAGATGCCGAAGCTTGGGGTCATCCCGGTGACGGTGCCTGGCGCACCGGCGGGTTGGGCTGAGCTGAGCCGCCGATTCGGACGGCTCACGCTGGCGGAAGCGCTGGAACCGGCTGTCCGCTACGCGGAAGAAGGTTACCCGCTTGCGCCGGGGCTGGCCCGCCATTGGGCAAGGGCAGCCGACATATATGCACGCCAAGGCGATGCGGAAGCCGGGCGTGCATGGTTTGAGACATTTGCCCCAGGCGGGCGTGTTCCGGCCGTGGGCGAGATGTGGCGTTCGCCGGATCATGCGGCTACGCTGCGCCGGATTGGCGAGAGCGGAGCGCGAGACTTCTACGAAGGTGAACTCGCGGAGCGTATTCATTCTTTTATGGCAGAGCACGGCGGTTACTTGACGAAAGAAGATCTGGCCGCATTCCAGCCTGAATGGGTTGATCCGATCTCCGTTTCTTATCGCGGATACGACGTGTGGGAGATCCCACCGAACGGTCAGGGGCTGGTTGCTTTGGCAGCGCTCAATCTGTTGAAGGGTTTTGATTTTGACGAAAAGGAATCCGTTCTGGCATACCACAGGCAGCTGGAAGCCATGAAGCTGGCATTTGCCGATGGGGAGAAATACATTACCGAGGAACGCAAGATGGGCGTAACCGTACAGGAGCTATTGTCCGAAGCGTATGCAGACGAACGGCGCAAGCTCATTGGCAATATGGCACTTCCGCCTGAAGCAGGTGATCCGCGGGCAAGCGGAACGGTCTATCTGGCTGCAGCGGACGGTGAAGGCAATATGGTTTCTTTCATTCAGAGCAACTATATGGGCTTCGGCTCCGGGCTGGTTGTGCCGGGAACAGGCATTGCCCTGCAAAACAGGGGGCATAATTTCTCGCTTGATCCGGATCATGCCAACGCGCTGGAGCCCGGAAAACGAACGTATCATACGATTATTCCGGGTTTCCTCACATGCGGCGATGAAGCGGTCGGTCCATTCGGGATCATGGGCGGTTTCATGCAGCCCCAAGGTCATGTGCAGGTCGTCATGAATACGGTGGACTTCCACCTCAATCCACAGGCAGCACTCGACTCTCCTCGCTGGCAGTGGACCAAAGGCAAAACGATCCTGGTTGAGCCCGGATTCCCTCAGCATATTGCACAGGCACTCGCCCGCAAGGGGCATGATATACAGATCGCCCTCGACCCGTCAATGTTCGGACGCGGTCAGATTATATGGCGAGATCCGGACAGCGGTGTATTATGCGGTGGCACGGAAAGCCGGGCTGATGGCTCAGTAGCAACGTGGTAATCCGTTGCACGTACTGCACCGTACAGCTTAACTTATAGCTGGAAAGCTTGGAGCATTGCTTATGCTGGGTGAACCGGGAAAACCATTCATATATATGAAATCAATCGAATTATGCAGAATGCGGATAAATGTAATATTCATACGATCGTGTTGTTCATTCATAAGACATATGTTTGAAACAAAGGCAAAGATGAGATCAAATCGGTCTCTTCTTTGCCTTTGTTTTGTCTATCTTTTTCTCGTTGACCCGCAAGACGCACAGGTTCTGTCGAGAATGCATGCCTCTTCTAATGCAAATTCAATGTATAATTCATGGTTTTCATTGAAAATCCATTAACTTTTCATTGAATTTTCGTAAATTTTCATCATTCCCCATTACGGAGACTCAGCTCCCATCCGATATAAATATAGGGGAATTGCTCACCTCATACATCATCTCCATCTTATAGAAAAGAGGTCATAAAGCACATGAAAACACAGTGGAAATACAAACTCGGGTTCACCATGATGATGATTCTGGTTGTCCTGGTGCTGGGAGCGTGTTCGACAACCGATAAGGCCTCCCCCGCAGATCAGCGAACCAAAGTCGGGATCGTTCTTACCGATGTCGGCCTGGGTGATCATTCTTTCAGTGATGCAGCATTTGAGGGTTTGGTACAGGCCAGAAACGAGAACAGTATTGTTTTTGATTACAAGGAACCGGGAAAGGATTTGACATCCGAGGCAGCCTTTGAGCAATTTGCGGAGGATAAAGTCGATTTGATCATTGGTCTGAGCGACACGGTAAAAGCCGATCTGGAGAAGGTTGCTCAGAAATATCCCGATCAACACTTCCTCATCATTGACGGGCATTCCGATCTCCCCAATGTGACCTCCATGTCCTTCAAAGCAGAAGAAGGCAGCTATCTTGCGGGCATTATTGCCGGCTTTGCAACAACCGAAGACCATGTAGGCTTTTTGGGTGGAATGGATATCCCCGTACTCCACAATTTTCAGCAAGGCTTTGAGCAAGGTGTCCAGGCTGCTAATCCGAATGCCACAGTCCATGTCGTGTACGCCGGAGATTTCGGCAATCCTGATCTTGGAGGACAGCTCGCAGCACAGATGATTCAGGAACAGCGTGTTGATGTCATTTACGTCGCTGCCGGACTTACGGGCATAGGCTCACTTTCAGAGATTCAAAAATTAGGGAAATACGCCATTGGCGTGGACCAGGATCAGTTTTTTTTAGCAGAAAAAGCCGTACTCACGTCCATGCTCAAAAATGTAGATATCTCTCTTCATAACGCCATCAATACATTCATTCAGAACCAGCATTCATTCCCGCAAAAAGAAATGCTCTTCGGTCTGGCCGAAAATGGCGTAGGTCTAACCGCTCTACATAACATCACCCTTACGAAGGAACAAGAGCAAACTTTTGATGATTTGAAAGCACAGATTGCTTCCGGCAAAACCAAGATTACCTTAGATCAATAAACCAATTGCTAAAATGGAGGCACGCTTATGAAATTGCAGGGAAAGCTGATATTGAACGCCATAGTTTCGTTACTGTTATGCCTCGCGCTGGTCGCTTATATCATTATTCAATTATTGAGCATGAATGCCAAAAACCAAAACCTGGTACCTGCCATGCTAAAGGTTACTGAGCTGAACGCAAACCAGATACAGACCGAGCAGGCGCTCGATGTATATTCGTTCTCCATGACAGCTGGTAATCAGGATAACGTAGCCCGATTGCTGGACGAAGGTAAAACGATGGTGAAACAGCTCACAGAAGGCTTGCTGGAAACGGATGAACAGCTTCGCCTGATCCAATCGATCCAAACGAAATTGACCGCTCTGGACACGGGCGCCACCGAAGCCATCACAGCCATGAACAGTTCGGACGCCAAACGTTTCAGTTCACGGGTCAAAGGCATACAAAATGATATCTATATGCTGGATGAGGTGACCCGGGATCGATATGACCAATATACAGTAAATCTGGAACAGGACATTCAGCGGACCTGGCAAATTGCTCTCGTTGGAGCCATCGTCCTGCTTGTTGCTGTCCTGCTGTTCAACATGTATACTTCACAAAAATTGGCGAGACGTATCCGCACCTTGAAGGAAGCGGCAGGACAAATCGCGAACGGCGATCTTACCCAGCAGCTCCCGGAGACGCGAGGCAAAGATGAGCTGGATGACTTAAACCGCTCCTTCCGCCTCATGACGGGTAATATTCGCAATATCATCCAATCCATCGGTGCAGCAGGAAACCGTGTTGATGGGATGGCGCAGGACATTGATCGCGGCAATGATACCGTGCAAGCCATCGTGCAGCAAGTATCCAGAACAACCGAAGAGCTGTCGATTGGCAGTCAGAAAATTGCTGAGGATTTAAGTGAAACGGTCATGGTCGTAGACAAGATGCAGCATACGTTCGAAAGCAATCTTCAGGCGACTTCACAATCGGTTATCTATGGCAACGAGGTTCTGAGTTCCGTGAAGGAGGGACATATTGCCGTACAGGAACAGCTTCGACTGGCTGAAGTCAACCGGATTGCCATGTCTGAGGTAGAGCAGACGGTCCAGGAACTGGAGGAGAGCGCCTCCCGGATCGCCACTATGACTGCCTATGTGTCGGGCATCGCTACGCAAACCACCCTTCTGTCTCTGAATGCTTCCATCGAAGCGGCACGTGCAGGGGAAGCCGGACGCGGCTTTGCTGTCGTCGCGGGGGAAGTGAAGAAACTGGCCGAGCAATCAGAGCAATCGGTACAGCATATCTTTGCGGCTGTTGGTGAAATTACATCGGCTATGGGCAAAGTGAAAAATTCGGTGACACAGAGCATTCAGCTCTTTGCGGAACAGGAGAAGGCTACTGGAAAAACGGGCGAATCCTTTTCCGGAATCCGTCACAGTGTGGAGCGGATCAGTACAAGCATTAACCAGCTTGCGGAAGACATGAAGCAGTCCAGTGAACTTAGCGCACAGGTTCAGCAGGCGATTGAAAACATCAGTGCCATTACGGAGCAATCAGCTGCAAGCAGCGAGGAAATTACCGCTTCAACGGCTGAGCAGCAGCGTTCGTTCAATGAAGCAAGCAACAAGGTGAAGTCTTTGCGGGATATAAGTGCAGAGATGCACCAGGAGCTATTACGGTTCCGATTGTAGTGGAGTCGTAAAAACAGAAGAGGCTGTGACGTGACGGAAGCTGGAAGGGACTTCCCTTCTCCGGTCGGAGCGCTAATCAATTCTAACGAATCGACCACACCTTAATTGGAGGATTTGAGTCGAATGCACAGATTAACGAATTCCAGGCACGCTATGCTCGTTATACGGATACAAACTTGGGCCAGAACCTGCCGAGCAGCGAAAATAACGCCGCTGTGATTCCTTAAAGCGCAGATCAATGGAAAGCAGCTCATAGCGTGTGCTCGGTTCGTTAAACGGTATTCACACCAAAAGGGGATGTCCACGTCATGTTGATGACTATGGGACATCCCTTTCTTTATGTTATGAATGATTTATATCATTGTTGTGTGCAGAGGCATGCAGCACATGAAGGACATGTACTCTCTAACTGCACCTATCACACAAACCCAAAGCAACGTAATTTAGCTTATGAAATAACGAATGTACCCAGAGTGCAGCAACAAGCTTGCCCCTGGTTTACAGGGCATCCATGATATCCCCGGCGAGCAGGGATGCCGGATCACCGCGCAGCAACGCAGCTCTCTCTGCTGCCTGGCCGTGCAGGAACACGCCAAAGGCGGCAGCCTGATCGGCGCCAAGGCCTTGGGCGAGCAGACCGGCGATGATGCCGGTCAATACGTCTCCCGCACCGCCGGTTGCCATGCCGGCGTGCCCCGTGGTGTTGATGTACGCCTCGCCGGAAGGCGTTGCGATGACCGTTCGTGCTCCCTTGAGCACAAGGGTCACGCCCTGCTCGCGGGCGTATCGTGCAGCGTGTCCGATTCGGTCACGCTGCACTTCGGGGGTCGACATGCCCAGCAGTCGGCCCATCTCCCCAGGGTGCGGCGTCAGGATGGTCGCCGCACTTCGTTTGCCCCAGTCGCTGGGCCCATGTGGGCCGGCGTCTGCAAGCATGTTGAGGGCGTCCGCGTCGATGACGAGCGGGCGATCCGTGTGCTGCCACAGACGGCGCAGCCAGTCTGTGTCGCCCTTGAAGCGGCCGAGGCCAGGGCCGGTCGCGAGCACGTCGCGGCTCTCCGCGAGACGCAGCACGGCGTCGGCGGAAGCCGCGTTCCATTCGCCGCTGTCGCCATCGGCGGCGGCAGCGAGCATGAGCTCGGGCACGGTGCCGATGACATGCGGCAGCAGTGCCGCGGGCAGCGCCCATGTGGCGAGCCCGCAGCCAGCGCGCAGCGCGGCCTTGGCCGAGAGCAGGCCAGCGCCGCTCATCGGCAGACTACCTGCGGCCAGCAGCACGTGGCCGTAAGTGCCCTTGTGGCCGTCCGGTGCCCGGAGTCGGCCCGTGTCCACGCGCAGCGCACTGCGCAGCACCTCTTCCGTCAGCAGACGGACGGAGGGGCCATGCTCCGGCGCAAGCCGCGCGGGAATGCCGATGGAGCGCACCACGATGCGCCCCGCAGCAGATGCGCCCGGGTACTGCACTAGCCCGCGCTTGAGCAGCGCGAGGCATACCGTCACCCGGGCTTGAATGCAGGGCTCATATCCCTCACCTGTGTCGGCATTCAGCCCACTCGGGACATCGGCGGACACGATCGGCTTGCCGCTGTCGTTCGCCGCCGCAATCAGCGCCGCGTAGGCTCCGCGCGGCGCCCCTCGCGAGCCGGTGCCCAGCAGCGCATCCACGATGCCTGTGCACCGGCTGAAGTCCACGGCTTCGCGCCCGTGGACAAGGGCAGGGATGCCGAGCTGTGCCGCGGCATCCCGTTGCACTGCGGCTTCGCCTCGCAACGCAGCAGGCGCATCGGCGTAGACCAACGTCACGCCAAGCCCCGCCTCAACCAAATGGCGCGCCGCAACCAGCCCATCGCCGCCATTATTGCCCTTGCCGATCAGCATATACCACTGCTGATCACCGGGTTGCTCCATCACGAGCGCCGGATCGGCGATGATGTCGCCACCATGACCTTGCCGATCACCGGGCCCGGTGTGTGCCCGCTTCCCGTTACCATCGTTCCAGCGGCCCTGCTGCTCTGAACTGTGACCAACATGCTCTTCCCGGCATTCACGGCACAGCCGGATAACCTCCTCGGCGATGGCTCTGCCTGCGTTCTCCATCAGACTGGCAGCCGGAATGCCAAGCTTGTGAATTGTATGCTCATCCACAGCCCTCATCTGTTCAGCGGTTACGATAAACAATGTTCATCCCTCCCCGTGAAATTCTCGGATATTTGCAGCTTCGAATACGTTATATCTCTTGATGGCTCTTAAGTTTTCCCAAGCTGCTGCTTTCGCTTCATTTATGTTCTCGTCACTTTTCCCGTCCCTTTACCTGCAGGACTTAATAACCTACCGTAAACCGGGATTGAATAAATTGCGGATCATCCAGTTCATCCACCAAAGCCGCTGCAAAATCGCCAACAGAAATAGAGCTCTCACCAAGATCATCTGTAATCACACGATTCATGCCAACCCGGAACAGGCCTGTCCGTCTTCCCGTTGTGATCGTAGCTGCCGGACTCATGTAGGTCCAATGAATATCCGATGCCTCAATTAGGTCATACGCATCTGCATGAGCCTTCGCCAGCGGCTTTACTTCCTCCGGGAATCCAGGTGTGTCCATCAGCATTTCTCCAGAATCCGTAATCAAGCTTCCCGCTCCGCCAACCACAACCAACCGTCCCGCTTTCGAACGACGAACGCCCTCGATTAGTGAACGTGTAACTTCCAGCATCTCTTCTTCCGCGCCAAACTTCGGTCCATAGGCACTCACAACGGCCTCCTGACCAGCTGAAAAATCGGCAACCTGATCCGGGTTAAGCAAATCCCCCTGTACCACACGCAAACGCTCATGCTCCATCTCCACCTTCGAAGGCTCACGAACAATCGCCGTTACTTCATGTCCTCGGTCCATCAATTCCCACAATATCGTCTTTCCAATCGCTCCGGTTGCTCCAAAAATGGCAACTTTCATATTAAATCCCTCTTTTCAGTAGATATCCTCTTGTCAACATACCGTTATTTTAATACTTAATCCCATTGTTATATACCTTAAACGGCTCACGCCATCTTAAACCGTCTTCACTCACTTGTAAACCATGAGTCTGGCTCAACTGCCCATTCCCCTATACATGCTGTATTCAAATAAGTAATTACAACTCCGTTTTCCGTTCAGTAAAAGAAACGCGAACCATCCAAAAAAGCCGCGTACGCGGCTTTGGCAGCTTACTTCTATTTTGCCTGACCCACCTTGGCAAAGGTCACAAATTCGACCGCTTTCTGTGCCCAGAACCGTTCCGAATACATTTCATGCTCTAAATCATCAATGATATGAAGTTCCAGTCTGCCTGATGGTTCGTCCAACGACAGCTTGTATTCCCGTATTTCCTGATATAACTGTTCCGTCTGTTCCACCGGACAGAGCTGATCTGCCTGGCCGTGAATGAACAGGACATCGATTCCGCTTAGCGCAGAAGCGTATGTGATCGGGCTGCGGCTCCTCAAGGCGGGTTCATTCCCAAGCAGTTCACCAATCTCTTTTTGCAAAAAAGACCTGAGCTTTGCCCCTCCCCCTTCATACAGCTTGCCCAAATCCGTAAAAGGAGCACAGGCCACCACGGCACTCCACAGCACCGGGTCTCTGCCCGCAGCAAGCAATGCAAGATAAGCTCCATAACTGACTCCATACAGAGCTACGTCTGAATAAGCGGATAACACCTCTTCCCGGATAAACCGGACCACCTCTGCATCCACGCCGCCCCAGTCGTTCTCATTGCGACTCCGGTATTTGGAATCGAAGCCGGAGCTGCCCGGATAGTTGATACCAATCACCCGTATGCCAGCCTCGGATAACCGTTTCATTACCGGACTATAGCTGTCGAACAGGCAGTTATGCGGCCCTCCATGCAGATAAATAACGGCTTGTTCCGCGCCCTTCGGATGCATGTCCAAATAAGGTATGATCTCAGATCTATAGTACGTTTCTCCATATTTCATCTCTGAATCCCCAATATTGCGGAAGCTATTTACAGCTTCCTGCTCATCCCCTTGAATCCGAATGATGGCACAGGTTTGATCTTGGAAACGAAACAGAGCGGGTACCGGGTCGATCGCGATAGACTCGTATTTGCCCATCAGTCCCTGCTTGTCCCTGCTAAGCACAGCCTGTGTCAGCGTCCCTGGATAGTCTCGAAGCTGTAATACTTCTTTCTTCTCCTGTAATGCATACTGCACATAATGCCATTTGCCACAGGTTATGCCTTCACAGAGGATTTTCTGTGCATCCGTATCCATCTGAACGCGAACCAGTTCAGAGAACCCTTCACCAACAGGGGGCAATTCATGTACAAGATTCTCGCCCTGTTTTAACCACCCCGCTGTAAATCCCTGCTCTGAAGGTATGGACACCGCAATGAGATCCCCCTGCTTGTCCATGACTGGATAGGGATATGACGTATGTACCCATTCCGTACTTTGAACCCCCTGGTCCTTGTATGCATACACTCTCCCCTGCCCATCCACATTCAATCCGATTTCCTGTTCCGATGCAGACCAGAAAGCCAATTGCGGATGATTCAGCTCAGGTGTAATCCATCTAGCCTCATCCTGCTTCGGGTCGTACAGCCCCAATCGGACGGGGCCCTTTTTATTTCGGATGGCAAAAAGCAACTGTAACTTCTCTCCTTGCCATGCCGCCTGCAGAACAGCAAAGGGCAATTGCAACGCCTGGGTATGAACAAGCCTCACCTGAGCTTGCAGTTCATACAGATGCAGCCGTTTTCCGCTCGTGCCCCGGGTGATGATCAGAACCTGATCCGGTGCAATAAACTGAGTATGCTGGGTTTGATCAACCGGATCTGCCGTATGTTCATGCAACCAATGCCTGTCTGTGATCTGACCTGTCTCATCAATCATGCACCATTCGGTATGACCATTATCATAGGACAACAGCATTCCTGTGCGCTCCCGATTAATACTCATTCGTGTCAGGAATGTACGATGCAACTGGCCTCCCTCCCCTCATTCCAACGCTTCAGCTGCTCCCATTCGTCCAACTGGTTCCGCAATTTGGCGATGTATTGATCCAGCATGGCAGTATCGGATGAAATATCTGTTTCAAGATTGCTTATAGCTTGCCGAATCTTCTCAATCTGCGGCAGATTAACAGCAGGAAGGGACATGATTAATAGACGATATACTTCGGCAGCCCGGTCGTTTGACCCTCGTCGTACTTGTTCTCCAGCGATCTCCACCGCACGACGGAGCCGTTTGGCATGGATGGATACCGTTCTCAATCGAAGCAAACGAATCAGCAGTTGATATTCCTTCTCTTCTTTACCACGCTGCCGATGAATTTCCATCCTTAATTCGAGTATGGGACCGAGCCAATCAACATACTGGTCGGTGCATAGTTTCTCCGCAGCCAGCAGAGCTGTATCAGCCTCGGCCCATTGGCCCGATCTGAGCTGCAGTCCCGCCATATTGAGCCCAGTCTGAATCTGAAAAGTACGCCGATCAGGTCCGTCAGGAAGCTGCTGAATCCGCCGACTCGCCTGCCGCTCCAGTTCAATTGCACGCCCAGAGTTACCCTCCTGCATTTCAATCAAGGCTTCGCCATTATCCAGCGCACAGCATTTTCCAATACGGTACACCTCCGTTAATTCCTTATGGGAGAGCATCTTTCGGGCCTCTGAGTAACAGTATCGTGCTGCTGTATAATCCAGACCCTTCTTAGTAAGCAACTGCGCGAGTTCGAACCATAGAACCGCTTGCTGGGCCGCTGTCAAACGTTGAAATAACGTATTATGTTTAAAAAAATGCAAACAAGCCCTATACCGGACCGGATCATCCGACTTGGACAGCAAAATCCAGGCCAGCCTGTTGTAAAGCGCCAATGTTTTCTCTTGCCCCCCCTTCTTTCTTGCGTCGGCAAAATGCTGCTCCAATGAACTTCGAGTATGTTCTGGTGTTTCTCTGACAAGGGAGATTGGAAGCTGATGCACTTCACTAGGAGTGGGCATTCTGGTAGAATATCGGTGGAAAAAGAGAAGCACACTGACGCCTCGTAGTTTCTGACGATACAGGATATGGTGGATGGCCCCAAGATCAGATGCATGTAAATGTGAAGCAACCTCCACCAGTACCCATTTCTTGTGCCCTGGAGCCCAGCCCGCTGTTCTAAATCTCAACAAGGCGTTTTTGCAGGCCACCAGATCGCTGGAAGGCAGCACCGGGTTTAGCTGATAGATTATGGGCAGAGAGTAATACGGATGATCGACGGATATCCCAACAGCCTGATCCTGCCAGTGGGTGTGCAGCTTTTGAACCTCGTGCTTCACGGCGTCTGGCTCCCCCTGGGCAACATACAGCCCGGGCTCATGACTGGAACGAAGCCAATTGCTTCGCAGATCACCATATTGCGTACTTTCCAGTAAAACGGGGTTCATGAGCGATCACGCTCTTTCGTAACCCGGCATACATGTGCAATTTCGGGAACCCGCTGCAAATTCAGTGAAGCCATTAATCGATAGCTGCTGATATTGTTCATGTCGAGCGAAGCTTTTACCATTTCATATTGTTCTGCCACACATTGTTGAAGGCCATAAGCAGCAAGCCAGCGGGCCCAGCCCTTACGTTTCGCAGTGGGTATGGTGCATATGTGAGCAATCAGTACCGAACCGAACTCATCACTTAACAGGCAGCCTCCCATCCTTTGACCCTCCAATTCAACCAATCCGGAACCCCTCAGCACAGGTCCATACGCTCCGCCATAGATGTCTTTGACGGCCTGACGCGCGGCTTCCAAACCAGGGCAGGTGGGATCGCTTTGCAACAGGATCTGCGCTATCTCCTCCTCCTGCCCCTGGGCAGAAATCCAGGTTGCTGCATCATCTGGGATAACCACAGGAGGGATATCTCTCAATCTGCCGTTAAATCGATGTCTACGTGCAACAATATCCACCCGGAATCCAAGCTTCTCCCACCGAAATGAAGCAGGAACTGTCGCATATAAAGCATCCCATTCAAGTGATCCAAGCAGCGGCTGAACCCGATTTTCCCAATACGTCATCGCACCTGCCCCGCTCCATAAATCGAGTGTATACTGCCGCTGCCCATGATCAATGATCATGAATGATGACCCGGTTTCAAGGTACTCTGGCGCTGCTGCATAGTATCGATCCCCGCACTCGCCCTCTTCATGTCGTAATTGCGGAAGAACATCAGATATGGATGTTAATATCATGGTCCATCGCCTCCTTGCCAGGGTTGAATCCTGAATAAACCAACGGTTCTGCACTCATTGAAGGATAGAAAAGACGAAGCAGAAACGAGTAAATGCCCATATATCCAGTCATGTAATCCGGGGAGAACGATTCCATATCTTCCAGCGGCCACATCCACAAGTCGTGTTTATCACTTCTCATCTCCAGCAGCATTTGTGCATATTGTTCCAGTCTGGTCTTATACCTGCCAGGATGGCAGCGTTCCGCCAAGAGAAGGAAATCCCCATTGCCAGCTAACCCATGACATTGCCCGAAGGAAGCAAAGATCGTCGTCTGTGCCACCGCATCCGCCGCTTCTTTGCCGAGCTTTGCAGATACCGGATCATCCAGTACATCGGCAGCCGCCAGTAGAAAACGCCCTATTCCAGCTGATCCATTACACCAGTGTACCCAGAGCGCATCCGCTTTTGCCGGCGATGCAGGCCACGTCTTCAGGCCATTCTGCCCGGTATGGCTGGTATGATCCAGTGTATGGACAATTCGTTTCACTGCCGATACATAGGCTTCCTTATGGGTTCGATCTGCCATCGCGAGCAGGAAATAACCGATCCCCGCGATGCCATGTGAGAATCCCAACGAATAATGGCCGCCATCTTTCTTGCTCGGCTGCTCTTTCACTTTCCACATACTCAGTCCATCTTCGTGCCGCTCTTCTTGAGTTAAAATATAAGCAGCCAATGCCTCGGCTCGTTCAAGCAGTTCCGCACGGCCTCCGGTGCGATGAAGCTCCAACAACATTAATCCCAGACCTGCAGCACCATGACTGATATTGGTTTGGGTCGGTTCATTCTGAGTTAACTGCAATGCCAGATTCTCCGCGAGATTAAGCAACGAAGAATCATTCAGCGCCTCTGCGGTCTCAGCCAATCTCCACGGAACAGCCCCATATCCAAAGTATAGTCCGGTCGGTGTCTCGTCCGGAATGTATGGATGGTGAGCCATGATCCATTCCATAACTTCACGGGCATATTGATGATACTGAATACGGCTTGTAATCTGACCAAGCTGGTTAAAACCGTAGACCATACCTGTCCATCCAAAGTTAAAATTTGCCGGGTGAAACATCCGGCTCATGCTGTTTTCCGGATATAATACATGCTTATTATCAAAATCAAGCGCTCCATAGAGCCAATCAGCCATCCTTTGCGTCTGATGTAATACCTCGGCAGCGGTTAATCCCAGCTTCTGACTGTTCAATGACAAGGAAGCTCCTTGCCATTCGGTCATCGGGTCTTTCGAAATCGCCGTCAAATTCTGGCGAACATCAGCCAACTGCTCATACGTGCCGGACATGATCCGTATAGCGAAATTGCCCAAAGCGTGCAACTGCTGCGTGTTGCCAAGCCCATCTAGCAGAACCTGACTACATTTCAAGTAGTCCGTCTGGTATTTGAAGTAAGGGTCCACAGAGGATGCCATATAATAGAAAACAGCCCCGATGGAATAGATATCATCCTGAACGCTTGATCTCTGACTGTGTTCCCGGCTACGAGGCACATATCCAGGCGTATGCCCGGTCAATGGCTTCGCTTCCCTATCGCTACTTCGGACGTAAGCCAATTCGAGGTCAATCAGACGTACATTTCCATCTGGCAGCACAACAATATTGTTAGGCGTCAGATCATTAATAATGATCCCTTTATCATGACAGGCCTGCACCATATCCAGAACAGCCTGGCAGATCCGAACCATGTCCGTCCAGTGATAATCCGCGGCGACATGTCTGCGATGGATATATTCCCGCAGGCTGATGCTATCAAAATATTCCAGAATCAAATACCGATTCTTCTCATAACTGAACAGATCCAGTGGCTGGGGGGTATATCCCGTCTCCTTCAACAATTCAAGTACATGATATTCATTTTCTAAATAGTCATGGGCAGAGCGTCCGGCACCATCCACACGCATTCGATGTACCGCTTCTTTCATAACGGCTTGCGCATGCCGAGCACTGGAAATGAGAAATACCCCTCCCTTGCCTGACTTCTTAAGTACACGCTTCACGCGTATATTCCGTATTCTGAACTCATTGTTATTGGAACTGGACACTTCGGAGGGAGATGGGTCCATCTGGATCGCTTGGATGTGAAGCAGCTCTTCCGGCTCGTTGACCCATTCGGGCTTGTACCTGCCAGGTGTACGGCGATCCTCCTCCATATTACCGTCGGTATTCTGGATCGCATGCACTTTCGCTCCCGAGTAACGGTCATAATAGAATCGTTCTGTGAACGCACCATAACGATAAAATACGCATCCACTGCCGCGGTATGACCGATCTGTAGGAATAGCCGGGCCTTCGAATCCGATGGTACATGCATACATATCCTCAAGCAGGTCCAGAAACTGTTTCTCGTTGGCCGCATAGATTGTGACACATTTACCCGTTTGAGGCAGAGGCATCGATCCATTGGACGTTTCAATCAACTTCAGCCCACTGCTCACAACCTTCCACTGCACACGGTGCTCCGTCAAAATAGGTACAATGCGTTGCAGCAGTTCAACTCCCTCCACAGGAACGACAGATAGATGTATTTTCCAGCCCTGTGAAGGAAGCTTCAAATCCTCTGGTCTAAAACAAATCCAATGGCCGTCATTCGACCATTGGATGGATTGGGGAAGTTCCCGTATTATATGTTCCAAAGCGTTCTCAAAGGCGTCCTTCTTAACGGATACATTGGCGAATTTCAATGAGAATCACTCCTGTTGGTTAAAGTTAGAGGGGGAGGTACAATTATTTTAGTAATGCGAAAATCAAAGACTTATCCTTAAAGTTACCGAATAGAGTGCGTAATGAAGATACTCCTAGTTCTCAACTACGATCGTCTGTGAACTTGTCCAACTGCACACGGTACACAGGCTTGTTTCCTCAAACATGTAGTTATCCTCTTCAACCTCTAATGCCATCAAGTCCTGTACAGATAAAATTTCCTTGTTTTCCATGATAAATTACCTCCCATTTGTCTCCCCCTCTTGATAACCAAATTCTACATAAAATTTGATATTCCTTCTTTTTATTTGAATTATTTTACAATATTTATTTACATAACCCAATTAGTTAACACGTATTAGTTAATCCTATCGGAATTACTGCTTAAAAAAAGAAGGAAATATAACATGTTGCTTATGATTATTACATGGATGCCGTTTGTTGTCTGGAACGTTGCCCCTGTTCCTGTCGGAAAGGCCGGACAAACATGCTCACCACTCCCATCACAATAACAAATACACCAATCCCCATGTACACCCAGGATGGATTATACGTTTCAATGAACCAGCCTCCGAGCAATAAACCGAGCGGATTGCTGATGCCACTCATCAAGACCCCCATACTGTTCATGACACGGCCCCTCTTTTCCTCCGGTGTGGATAGAAGAATCGAGGTAACCAAAGGTACATTTACGAGGGCAAGCCCCAGCATTAACAGGAACGAGCAGGCGATGGCGATATACAGATTAGGAAACATGGGCATGAGTAACAGACTTGCTCCCGAGATCAGATAACTGATCAGAAACCATCGGGCAAGCGAAAGCCGTTTGGCATATTTCCCACTGAGCAGAGAGCCTGCAATGCTTCCGGCGGCAAAAGCGGATTGAAGAAGACCGTACCCTTGCGGTCCGGCATGAAGCACCATGTTGGCAAAGATCGGAGTAAAGATATGCAGAGGCGCGCCAGCAAAGTTGATAATGGCACCAAAAATGATGCAGCAGGCCAGAATTTTACGCGAGAACAAAAAGGTAATCCCTTGCAAACTGTCCTTCACAAAGCCGGAGATCCCTTTTTGTTTCACCACTTTGGTCACCGGAATTTGAATAAAGACGATGGAGAAAGCAGAGAGAAGAAAGGTGAGGGCATAGATGAACAGGATGGACTGAACAGAGATGAACGCTACCAGTATGCCGCCTACAGCATATCCCAGCAATTCAATCGTTTTGGAAGATGAGTTAAGAAGTGCATTGGCTGGCGCCAGTTGTTTCGAAGGGTCGGGCAGAATGGCGGGGATGACGGTCTGGGCTGCCGGATTGAACAAAAATCCAAGAATTGCAATAAGCAAATTGGCAGCATAGATATGCCAAGGCACCATCTGACCACTCATGAACAAAAGCGCCAATATGCAAGCCACACCCGCCCTCAATATATCTGTCCAGATCAGGAGCTGCTTCTTGGGCAGCCGATCACTGATCGTAGCGAGAGGTATACCCAGGAAAGCATAAATAAAGTAAGGCAGCATAGGAATCAGCGCTGCTGCGAGTGCAGACTCGGTCAGCTGGAGAATATACCACATCGTAGCCATGGAAAATAAAATCTGGCCCGCACCGGATATCAGTCTGCCTACAAGAAGTACACAAAAGGATGGAATGCGCAGAACGGATCCGTAACTGTCGTTATGGATTTCATTTTTCGTCTGTTTCATCCATTCCCTCTCCTTTCCCCTTAATCTCGCTTCCAGTTTCACTTTGCAGCCGTGTCAACAAACCTGAATTGCGAATGGACTGTTGCATTTTGGCCTTTACCCTCTCCAGTTCTGCCGTATACTCCTGGATCTCGTCCAATAACGATTGGTGAGTCCGGATCCCTTCCCTGATTAACATCGCCGTTGCATCCGAACGGTTTTTGGCCAGTTCGAGGAATACAAGCTGATCAATAATATCGATCTCTTCCTGACTTAATCTTACAGAGACAACCCCCTTGGTTCCCGAAAGATTTTTGCTCGCCTGATCGATAGATCGCTCCACCATTCGATTAAATTGAGTCCGCTGGTCTTGGTCCAAATGTATCTCCTCCATTCTGCTCATCCTTTAATTATCGTAATTTGTAAATCGTAAATTGTATTTACAACCCATTATACTTGTAAATAAATGGATGTAAAGCAAAAAAACCTTTGTATCACCAAAGGTTTGAAGCGTATTTCTAACAGCTGGATAGTGATCGCGCTATTTCACATACCCAAGACTTGCTTTATTTAAATAGGCTTGACCCAGATTTCTTATCACCTATTCCCCTTGTCTCCACCACATGCCTTCGGATTTCGGACTGGTGTAGGCGAAGCCAAATTGGGCGTAGAGACGGTCAGCAGGAACATCAGCCAGCAGGCTAACCAGGCCTCGAGCGGGCACATGCTCACGCAAATAATTCATGATCTCGCTCATGATCAGTTTGCCATACCCTTTTCCCTGCTGGTCCGGTCGCACGGCGATATCCACCACCTGAAAGAAACAACCACCATCTCCGATGACCCGACCCATGCCTACAATTTCATTTTCTTCACGCAGACAAACGGCAAAAAGACTATTCGGCAGCCCGATTTCGGCTCCCTCCTGGCTCATCGCACTGAGACCCGCGCTCTTTCGTAGCGCAAGATACTCGGCTGCTGAGGGCGGTGTATGTTCAATGTTGATGTGGTCCATGGATCATGCTCCTTTCGTATCCAACTTAGATATACGTGCACATTATATCATTCATGGAGACTCCATCTTCTTTACTCAGGTCACTGGATCCTCCCTATGACAGTAAATTCCTACTGTTCCTGCTTGAATTCAGGCAATTCCTGTGTAATAGTGAGAGAAAGCTTAAGTGAACCGTGTTTCATGCTACACTACAGTTTTTGCAAAGGAGGAACTATTTGTGCTTCAACGCTGGATACCTGCTCTGGTCTCCTATCCGGGCTTCGGGGCGTTACTACTCGGAATGATCGCTGTGCTGCTTGGACTATACCTATGGTCTGCTACTGAAGTCAGACGAAGTCGTGACAGGCGAATGCAAGCGATACGAGATACATTATACATAAGCACAACCCTGTTGGGACAACTCACCGTAAAAGAACATCGGAATGTTGCTCTTACGGAACATGAGCATCATGAATTGTTAACCGCCATGCTGTCGTGCAGAACCGCAGTCCATCTATCTCCTCAGCTTCAGGATCAAATCCGCAGCTGTATCATCGATGTTGATCCCGCTCGTCTCGCATTGATGCACAGGGCTCTGGAACGAGAGAGTGCAGCATTATCCGATGAATTGAATCGATATGCCCATTCAGACCATTGGGGAAGAGCCGTCTGGAATGTCATTCGTCCAGCTGCCGAGCCCGCCGCTGTGGCTGCTGTACTGTACCTGATCGCTGATTTTGTGTTCCGTCAACAAGGTCTGATGTATCCTTTCTGGCACTCCTGGTTCAATGCACTGCCATGGATACGTTTCATTTCCCTGATTATCACAGTGTTCTATGGTTATCTGCTCTGGTCCAGCCCAAGACAGGGTTCATCGGGCACAGTAACCAAATCACTCGTCACCCTAATTGCCCTGTGCTCTCTTCTTCATCTGATTGGACTTGCTGCTGCTCCCTACGCATTGGGATTACAACTCATCCTGTTCATCTCAGGATTCAGCTTGACAGGAACGCCTTCTCGCAGTGATCGCCCCTACGCGGGACACACCGATTCGAATAAGGAATTGGATAGCAGTACAGAAGCACATGAGGGTGAGAACCTGAACATGGAGATAAACCTCTATAAACCACGCACATCCGGAGCCATTTCTGAAAAGTGAACCTCTACACCAAAAAAGAGAAGCCCGCAAAATCGTCGGCTTCTCTTTTTTTGATTTCTACTTATTTCATCATAAATTCAATCGTGGATTCATGAAGTCTACCCCTTCGCGCTTGTATTCGATCCGCGTAATGAACGGGGTGAGCTGCTTCGTGCAGTGTTGCCGGATTTGGAGGCGGCGTTGCCGGAGGGCGTATTTTCAAAACGCTTGCGTTCGGTTCGCTCCATCTGCACGATCTGCCCTTCATGTACAACGATGTGCAGCGAGCCAAACTCCATGTCATTCAGTTGTCCGGCAATTCGATCCATCCATACCTCATCCACTTTTAACGGCTTAGCCATAGAGCCGCCTCCTCTTCTCGGGCTACTGCCCGCTTTATTCCTCAGTGCTGTCATCCAACCTGACTTATAATTCATTCTTATCCAACCTATATACTTGGTTTATACATTAGCAGGGCTTCCAGTAGCTGTCAATCCGAATTTTCACGGAATTTTCACGAATCGGAGACAACCGCCTTTTTCATTCGAAACCCTCTTCAATACCAAGAAGTTCGGCATCGATTTCGGAGCGTTAGTCACTTTTCGGAAATCGTTTTATGACCCAGCCAGCTCTTGAGCAGCAACGTTGCCAGAGCTAATATGAGCAGCAAGGAGGCGACGGCAAACGAAGCAGAGAATTGATACTCGTTATATAAAATTTCGACATGCAGCGGTAGCGTGTTGGTCTCCCCGCGAATATGTCCCGATACAACAGACACGGCTCCGAACTCGCCCATTGCCCGCGCATTACACAGAATAATGCCATACAGCAGGCCCCACTTGATGTTGGGCAGTGTCACGTTCCAGAAAATCCGCCACCCGGAAGCACCCAACGTAACTGCTGCTTCCTCTTCCCTCGTGCCCTGATCCTCCATTAGTGGAATAAGTTCTCTGGCGACGAAGGGAAACGTAATGAACAACGTTGCGATGACAATGCCAGGCAGGGCAAAAATAATTTTGATATCATGCTCCGCCAGCCACGGTCCAAACCATCCATTCGAACCAAAGACGAGCACAAAGATCAGCCCGCCCACCACCGGCGAGATCGAAAAAGGAAGATCAATCAGGGTGATCATGAGCCCTTTTCCCCTGAACTGGAACTTGGTAATGACCCAAGCGGCTGCCACGCCGAATATCGTATTGAGCGGCACAGTAATCCCGGCAACCAGCAGCGTAAGTTTCAGTGCCGACATCGCATCCGGTTCGGTAAGCGCCGCGATGTAGACACCCCAGCCCTGCTTCAATGCCTCCATCAGCACGATCACCAGCGGCAAGATAAGCAGCCAGAGCAGCACGAGGCTTGCCAATCCAATCAACAACCATTTGACCCATGGAGCTTCCGTCGTTGCACGGTTCGTTCCGGGGCCAGTTCGTACAGGTGGAACAGGGCTCAGTGGAACAGAACCCGCCATACGCGGCACCTCCTTCGGTTTGGGTAAGTGACATCCGCTTGCGCCCTAATCCCATCACGTTACATTCTCCGGTCAGGCTCTGCCTGCCTTCCGGCTCCAGCGCTGCAATGAATTAATGATCAGCAATAGGATAAAAGAGACCAGCAGCAGCAGCAGGGCTACCGCCGTAGCTCCCGCATAATCAAACTGCTCCAGCTTCGCCATGATCAGCAAGGGTGCAATTTCCGTTTTCATCGGCATATTGCCTGAAATAAACACCACTGAGCCATATTCGCCAATGCCTCGGGCAAAGGCCAGGGCAAAGCCGGTCAGCAGCGGCGGGATTAGGTCCGGAAGCAGGATCTTCCGGAATATCCGCCATCTCCCCGCTCCCAGCGTAGCCGCTGCTTCCTCCACCTCAGCCTCCAGCTCCTGCAAAACCGGCTGCACCGTACGCACCACGAACGGAATGCCGATAAACATCAGCGCCAGTGTAATACCAGCCTGTGAATATGCCAGCTTGATACCCAGAGGCTCCACGAACTGCCCAATCCAGCCATTCCCGGCATACAACGCCGTTAGAGCAACCCCCGCTACCGCCGTCGGCAAAGCAAAGGGAAGATCAATAACGGCATCAAACAGCCGCTTTCCCGGAAATTCATACCGGACCAGCACCCATGCCAGGAGCAGCCCGAGAACCAGATCGATCAGGGCCGCTGCGCCTGCGGTCAGAAAGCTCACCCGGAAGGAAGCCAGTACCCGGGGATTCGTCGCCACCTCAATCATCGTGGACCAGGTCAGTCCTGTGGAGTTAAACAAGAGCGCTGCCAGTGGAATAAGTACAACCAGGCTCAGGTACAGCACACTGTAACCCATCGTTAATCCGAATCCCGGCAGTGTGCGACTCCGGGCCACCATCACCTTGCTCATGCACGTTCATCCTCTCTGCCTTCAGTCGGTCGGACTGGTTGGCCGCTTACATGATCACGCAACAACATCGATGTCAGAAGCATTAGCTGCCCGGAACATAAATCTGGTCAAAGATACCGCCGTCATTGAAATGCTTGGCCTGTGTATCCCGCCATGTGCCAAATACATCACTTAACGTGAACAGCTCAAGCTGCGGGAACTGATCCTTGAACTTTTCCTTCACACTGTCCAGTGTTGGACGGTAATAGTTCTCGGCAGCAATGGTTTGCCCCTCTTCGCTGTACAAATATTTCAGATAGGCGTCCGCCACTTCGCGGCTGCCCTTTTTGTCTGCATTTTTATCCACAATCGCTACAGGTGGTTCAGCCAGAATGCTGACCGAAGGCACAACAATATCAAATTTGTCCGGACCCAGCTCTTTTACCGATAAGAAAGCCTCGTTCTCCCAGGCAAGCAGCACATCACCAATACCGCGCTCTACAAACGTAGTTGTCGCTCCACGCGCTCCAGAGTCAAGAACAGGCGCATGTTTGAACAATTCTGCAACGAATGCCTTGGCCTTCTCTTCGTCATTGTTGTTATGCTTGAGTGCATATCCCCATGCCGCCAGATAGTTCCAACGTGCCCCGCCGGACGTTTTGGGATTCGGAGTTATGACCTGCGTATCTCCCTTGATGAGATCATCCCAGTCCTTGATACCTTTCGGGTTGCCTTTGCGTACCAAAAACACAATCGTTGATGTATACGGGGAGCTGTTATGCTCGTATTTATCCTGCCAGCCCGCATTGATCAAACCTTTATCTTCGATGGCATCAATATCGTAACCCAATGCCAGCGTAACCACATCTGCATCCAGTCCATCAATAACGGAGCGACTTTGTTTACCTGAACCGCCATGAGATTGCTTAACCGTTACTTCCTGGCCTTTTTCTTTCAGCCAATATGCCGCAAACGCCTTGTTATATTGCTCGTAGAGTTCACGTGTCGGATCATAGGATACATTCAGCAGCTCGATCGCTTTTGCTCCTTCTTTGCTGCCTTCCGCTCCCTCCGATGTTCCCGCCGCATTCGTGCCACCACTATCCGATCCGCATGCCGCCAGTACCCCTGTTAATACCAATGCCAGACCAACCAGAATACCCTTATGAATTCTCTTTTTCATAGATAACACTCCCCCCGAATGGATCTGCAAGATTACCTCAACAGGCTAAACAGCATGGAACGCACCGAAAAAAAACAGAAAACGGAGGAACCCCCGCGCACTTCTCCCTCATAAAGTCATGCCGACCCAAGGCCGTGTATGCTTCATCCAGAAATGATGTGCTGCGGTGTTCCTCCGTCTATACGGTGAGAACGTTATTCTGTTCACGTTACGATCTCTCATGTGACTGTCAATGACTGCTTCCGCAATTCAAGCGAAGTCATTTTTATTATTCCTACCTGTTTAGTAAGTTATATACGTATCATAAGGGCAGCACATAGGGCTGTCAAACGTTTTTTTCCGATTTCTACCGAATATCTGTGTAAATGGCAGAAAAAAGAACAACGGACCCAAGTCCGCTGCTCTCTGGTCAGCAGGATGCTTTATTCGCTGTAAAATCATTTACTTGAGCTGGCATGAATTCATGCCAGTTCACAATCTTTATTTGCCCGCATACCGGATATTCGGCACTGGAGGCGTACTCATGCCATCTCCCAAATAAAAGCCAGTGTGTGGCGGTTGGTTGTAGGCTACATTTTGCCAAGCTACGCCAAGACGGTATACCGGATCATGCATCAGGGTATAGATCCGTTTGTCCGTTACCGCTGTTGTCGTGTAGATACGAAGCGCAGAACTATCATTGGTCCGCCATACCACTTCTTCTCTCCAGTCTCCAAACAGGTCGGCCTGCAAATTCGGTGTGGATTTCGTTCCATTATTGGAAGAAACACCGGAAGCGGTCAGCAGATTAACCGTTTTGCTATTCGCGTAATCCCACTTATCAATTCGGTTGCTGTCCAGCAGCTCACGAAGCAAGTCACCATCCCACCAGATGCCAAAGTTCGTGGAGGAAGGCAGGGTTGTCCCTATTTTCTGTCCTTTGGCTGTGTACAATCCGCCGTCTGCCCAAACTTCTGCACCCTTATAACGCGGATCGATATCGGCGGCCATGCCGCGCCCAATATCCTTCGTTGTAGGTATACCCCAGATCAACTGACCTGTACGCGCATCACGGAATTCCACTCCGGCATTGGACGCTGTCTCATGAACCTGGAATACTTCAAGTCCCGCACGATCCGGGTCCAGATCACTTAGATGCATCGCATCCCCATGGTGAAGCCCTGTCGTGTAGAGACCCTTACCGTTATCATCCACCGCCATCGCTCCGTAAACGATTTCGTCTTTTCCATCGCCATCCACATCTGCCACGCTCAGATTATGGTTGCCCTGTCCTGCATAACCTGAATTACCTGACGTGTTGGAGTCAAACGTCCACTGCTTGGTTAGTTGTCCATCCCTCCAGTTGTACGCTACAAGCACTGTCCGCGTGTAATACCCGCGTGCCATCACCAGACTTGGACGTTCCCCATCCAGATACGCAATCGCCGCAAGGAATCGATCCACCCGGTTGCCATAGTTGTCTCCCCAATCCGATACATTGCTACGCGCCGGTTCATAGTTTACTGTGGAGAGTGCTTTACCCGTCTGCCCATGGAAGATCGTAAGAAACTCCGGTCCTGATAGAACATACCCGCTTGAATTGCGGTAATCCTTGCCGGCATCGCCAATAACTGTACCGGTACCATCCTTGGTACCATCAGCCGTTTTCATCGCAACCTCGGCCTTGCCGTCTCCATCCAGATCGTACACCATAAACTGAGTGTAATGGGCCCCTGCACGGATGTTTTTGCCCAAACTAATGCGCCATAGGCGTGTTCCATTCAATTTGTAGGCATCGATAAACACTTCACCTGTGTAGCCGCTTTGGGAGTTATCCTTGGAGTTGGACGGGTCCCATTTCACGATCAATTCATACTCGCCGTCCCCATCCACATCCCCTGCACTCGCATCATTGGCACTGTACGTATAGGCAACACCATCCGGTGTTGTACCGCCTGCCGGCACACTGAGAGGTACGGACAGATAATTATTTCCCCAAACGCTCGCTGCGGCTGAAGCCGCCTGTTCCGTTCCGCCCACTACGGCTCGGACCGTATATTTGGAACTGCTTGTCCCACTTGCATCCTGGAGGTTGGTGCTGTTCGTTATGGGCGATGCGTTTACCTTGGTTCCATCCCGATAGACATTAAACGACACATTCGACCCTTCCGTACCCAGAAGCCGCCAACTGACAAATACACCTGTGCCTGTCTTCACTGCAACCACACCACGGTCCAGAAATTCCATCTGACGCGCACCTGCAGCATGAGTGACCGGCGTGTTCCCAAGGCCGAGCGTAGTAACCAGCAACGCAGAACTCAGCAGGGATACCCCCGCAGTCCGCAATGTGCGCTTCCATAACGATCGTTTTCCCATAAAGCCATTGCCTCCCCAATCGAATTGGTAAGCCCGATGCCTTCATAGCGCCATCTCTTGTGTAAGCGCTTTAATATGACTATTTTAAATTAAACATATAATTCCATCTATAGGTCTAACTTAGTAATTTTATGTATAGAAAAAAGGAAAAAAGCCGAAAGATGACTCTTCCGACTTGAATCTTGAATTCCTCTTTAGCTCATGCTTGATTTCAACCTGAAACAACAACCTGAAACAACAAAGAATAATGTATGCTTCATCTCATCTTAAACTACAGGTACGATACATACTGGGCGGGACATCTCCAGCTTGAATCCATTATGTGTCAGACGTCCATCTTCACTATTGATCTGAAAAGCAACAAGGTTGTTGCTGTCCTGATTGGCCACCAGTAGAATACCGCCAGGCAGCAGGTTGAAGTTGCGCGGAGTCTGACCAATGGTGGACGTCCATTCTATAGCCTTCAGTTCACCGGATTCCTGGTCAATGTGATACAGCACAATACTGTCATCCCCACGGTTAGAAGCATACAGGAATCGGCCACAAGGGGATACGCGGATGTCCGCCGACGTACCTTCTCCACTATGCCCTTCAGGCAGCGTGGAGATATGCTGCAGCGTAGTGAACTCTCCTCTGCGCTCATCATACATGAATGCTGTAACCGTATTGCTCAATTCATTGATCACATATGCCCATTTTGAGTTTGGGTGGAAGACCAGATGTCTCGGTCCGGAGCCAGGAGGCTGATTCATCTCCCGGTGTGTAACCAGACGGCCTTCTTCGTTACGGTACACAATGATCTGATCCAGACCAAGATCACATACAATAGCATACTGTCCTGAAGGATCTGGTTGAATGGAGTGGGCGTGCGGCGCTTCCTGACGGTCATCATTCTGCCCTCTTCCCGTATGTTCAACCAGCGCGCTCATCTCCCCAAGCGTACCTTGATCCCCCACCGGGAATACATTCACACTGCCGCTGCTGTAGTTCGATGCCAACACCCACTTGCCGTCCTGCGTCACAGACACGTAACAAGGGGAAGCGCCCTTCGTCAACTTGCGATCCATCAAGTGCAGCTCACTCGTTGCAGCATCCCGACGATAGACGAGCACCTCTCCCTCGTCCGTTTCGCTTGCAACATATAGACAAGTCCCATCCGGGCATAAAGCAAGATAGGATGGATTGTCCACCCCGTCCATATGATGTACAATCCGCATCTCGCCTGTATCCTTATTCAACGCACATAGAAAAATGCCCGGTTGATCCGCTGATGCATAAGTACCTGTATAGAACAAAACTTCATTGGTTGCTGTCGTTTCCATCATTTCATTCTCTCCTTATTTATTCAAATGGTTGGCTATACTCTATAATCACATGCCGTTACACGAAGCTGTAAACCGTATGTTTGATTCTGCTCTTATGTACTTACCCAATTCACGTCGCCTTGCTTCAGTGGGTATCCTCTCTCACCATAATACAAAGTATGAAACCTTACAAGAGTTCAATCGCATGGCGAATGTTCCAACGAAATCAAGTATGCAAAAACTCAATGTATTGCCTGATTCATTACCGCAGAGACGGTTGAACAGAGTAGTAACGATCCATTTCATATTGAAAATTCAATGGAAAATTGCAGCAACCTTTTGACGAATAGGGTCGTCTATAGGGGCAAATAACTTTTATACAAAGGGATAATCCCGGAAAAGTGAGGCGAACCTGATATGAAAAAAAATATGTTGGCTACGTTAACCGCCGGAGCTTTACTTACACTTTCTCTTAGCGCGGGTCCAATTCACGCTGCTCAAGCGAAATTCACGGATATTCAAGGGATTACGGGGGCAGACAAGATTGAGTCCCTGCATCAGGATGGATTAATCAAAGGCTTGAGTGACAGCTTGTTCAAACCGGAACAGGAACTAAACACGGCTCAGGGTATACAACTCATTGCAGATGGCCTTAATCTGAATTTGGACACGATTCGTTTTGTTAAGCAGCCACTGCCAAGTGACTACTTCTCCAACGTAAAGGATGGCGTATGGTATAGTGATGCCTTTATCCGTGCCCAGTTCAATGGCATTCAAATGTCAAACGATATCGATCCTTCCAAAGCGTTGACCCGTGAACAATATACCCTTTTCTTGATGCAGGGCATTGAAACCAAAGGCGGCATGCCGATGATTAACATCAAGCCTGTAGATATCACGGACGAAAAAGAGCTTACTCCAGAATATCAAGGCGCTGTCCAACGCTCCCTTGTCTTGAAGATTAACACCCTTGATGCAGACGGCAACTTTAATCCAAAGGAAACGATTACCCGCGCCGAAGCTGCGGTTATGATGTATAACGCGATTAAGTATATGGAAGATTTCAATGCACCGAAAATCCCGGAAACACCAGAGAAATAACCATTAGGGAACGTTACTAATCTAACTAGCTAACCGTTCAATCTAATAAGACACAACCCACATACCAAACCATTTCAATGCAAAAAAACAGCCGCACGTTCCCTCTAAAGGAGACATGCGGCTGGTTCCGTTATATCTATAACGACAACTGATCCAAGATCAGTCTTAGAAAGAACCTTTTACAACAACTTCGGACAGCGGGAAACGACCTGCCGGACGAGCTGGTACTGCAGCTTTACCTACAGTGATCAACAACGTTGGCAAATAACGCGCAGGGATGTTGAATGTTTCGATCAATTGTTGCGGGTTGTAACCACCCATTGGACAAGTATCATAACCCAGGGAACGTGCAGCAAGCATAATGTTCTGTGAAGCAAAAGATGCATTGCGAATCGCTTCGTCACGGGCGATTTGCGGATTTTGGTAAGCACCGTTGATCTGTCCAACCAATGCGTCACGAACTTCAGCCGGGATCGCACCTGCTTCAACAGCCTGATCATAAATCACGGCGTTGCGGTTCGCTTCCAGATCTCCGAGTACAGCAATAGTAACGGAGCTGTCTGTGACTTGACTTTGACCGTAAGCGATTGGCAGCAGCTTGGCCTTGTCCGCTTCGGATTCGATCACGAGGAATTTCCAGTGTTGCAGGTTCCATGATGATGGTGCTTCGGAAGCAGCAGTCAGGATAGCATTCAGATCTGCTTCAGGCATAACAAAACCACTTTCGTATTTTTTGACAGCGTGACGTTCATTAATCACGCGAAGTGTTTCATTGTTTTCAATGCTGGACATGCGTTCCACTCCCCAAGTTCTTTTTTTATTTTTTTACGTTCGCAAGGGCAAACTCTACCGAGTACTCACCTTCCGAAAATAACATCAGCGCAGACGATCGCTTCCATCTGTGTTCACGTTATGCCCGGAATCGCCTGAAACATCTTCGGATCTTACAACCGGAGCAAACGCCCTTATATAGCCTCTCCAAAATGTTTGGTAACATCCGTGCAGGTCTAGATCATGAAGAGCTGGTAATGATCAAATCTGTCATGATCTATCCTTCATTGACAAGGGTTCCATGGACAAGGAACATTCTTTCCCATTACCGATACGATGCTTCACATCCTCAATAGATATGCGGTCAAAATAAGCGCTTAGCGCTACTTCTCCTCCATCGTAGATGCTTCCCATCACATCCTGCATATTGGAAGAAACGACGCATGTGGAGCCGGATTCTCCCGAACACCAGCTGGGTCCAAGTGATCCACCTGCTACCAGCCTGTACAAGTCTCCAAGCTTGATTTCTTCACTCGGACGGCTGAGCAGATATCCACCATGGGCACCTTCCTTGGTTGTCAGGTATCCGTGCTTCCGCAGAACACTAAGTACCTTGCGTACCCTGGCTGGGTGCGTACCAACACTTTGGGACAAATCTTCACTATTGGCCATACACTCATCCTTCATGGACAAAAAGACCAGACAGTGCACAGCAATGGTAAATTCACTGTTCATTACTTACTCCCTTCCCGGCATATCATTAACCGATGAAAATTCAATCCAAGGTAAGTATAACTGTCATTATAGGAATAACAGTTATGTTTGTCAATACTCTCAGCCAAGGGGTTGGAAAGCCTGAATTCCCCTGTCATTCCAGTATTACAGGCCTTTCATAGGTTAAATGAAATGGTTGAGTTCTATACGTGTTTTAGGGCGACAGAACAAAAAAAGTGAGCCGATCGCTTCGCGAAAGGCTCCAATAAGATAGACATATGAAAGGGCTTACGAGATTATTATAATCGGTTATTCCTATTTTGAAAACGCTTTTTTTGTAAAGTGGCTTCGGTTCTGAAAATATCCTATTTTTTAAGCAAATTAACATGGGTATTGCAAAAACTAATGACATTAGTTATATTACTAACAACATTAGTTTTAAGGAGGATTCAATGATGCGAATTACACGTGAGCATGATGTTGTCCAAGTTTCATTCCTTCCACGTCTTTTCCCTGTGAACGTATATCTCGTTGAAGAAGAAGACGGGTTTACCCTTATCGATGCCGGAATGCCATTCAGTCTCAAGGGGATTCTGGCTACCGCACAATCCCTAGGCAAGCCGATTACCAGAATCATTCTGACTCACGCCCATGGCGACCATGTTGGTGCACTGGATGGTCTTAAGGATGCGCTGCCTAAAGCCGAGGTCTGTATCTCCAGAAGAGACGCCCCGCTGCTGGCCGGGGATGCTTCCCTGCTTCCCGGCGAGCCACAGACTCCGGTACGCGGCAGTGTGCCCAAAGCGATCCGCACCCGGCCGGATCACTTGCTCGATGACGGCGACCGGATCGGCTCCCTGGTCGCTATTGCTACCCCAGGCCATACGCCGGGCCATATGGCCTTCATGGATACGCGCAGCCGCGTGATTATCGCTGGCGACGCGTACCAGCTGCACGGCGGCCTCGCCGTATCCGGCCGCCTGCGCCCGCTCTTTCCGTTCCCCGCGCTGGCGACGTGGAACCGAGAACTTGCTCTTGCCAGCGCCAAGCGCCTGGCTGAGCTGGAACCGTCCGTGCTCGCTGTGGGGCACGGACGAATGCTGCGTCAGCCCGCCGCGGCCATGCGGGCAGCTACGGCAGACGCGGAGCAGCGGCTGCGCCCTGCCGGGGGGCGCCTGTGAGCCCCCGCCAAGGGCTGGATCGCGGCGCTCTGTTAAGCGCCGCCGCCCAGCTTGCCGACAGCGACGGATTTCACTCGCTGACACTGGCCGCTCTGGCCCAGCGGCTGGATGTGCGCTCCCCGTCGCTCTACAACCACATCAACGGTCTCCCCGGGCTTCGCCAGGAATTGGCGTTGATGTCCGCCCAGCAGCTCAGCCGTGCGTTAACCGAGGCTTCCGCTGGCCGTTCGGGCGATGAAGCCATTCAGGAGGTCGCTGCCGCATATATCGGCTTCGTCCGCAAGCATCCAGGGCTGTACGAAGCCTTCTTCCATGCGCCGGACCGTAAGGAACCGCAGCTCGTTGTCGCCAGCACGGCTGCC
The DNA here is from genome assembly GCF_030433635.1 of Paenibacillus vandeheii. Taxonomy (NCBI): domain Bacteria; kingdom Bacillati; phylum Bacillota; class Bacilli; order Caryophanales; family Paenibacillaceae; genus Paenibacillus; species Paenibacillus vandeheii. The sequence goes on along the minus strand of NZ_JAROCD010000007.1, from coordinate 194,446 downwards.
CTGGATCTGCTGCTGCGTCTGTTGCAGCCCTATCCGCTAAGTGAAGCGGAAGCGCTGCATGCCGTTCGCGGTTTACGAAGTCTTTGCCATGGCTTCGCCTCCATGGGTGAGAAGGGCGGCTTCGGCATGAGCTTCGACCCAGATGAGAGCCTACAGCTGACCTTGACCGCTTTCCTGAAAGGGTTGCAACATCTTCATAAAACCTGAACTATTTCTATGCCAAATGGAAGAGGACTGCAGATCATCTGCAGCCCTCCTTATGTATCCTACCGTCCCGCTACCGAAGGAACGGTTTTTCTATTGCCAGGGTGCTCGTCCTGTTTGGACTTCCTGCAAAATCTTCTTCATTACTGGAACGTATACTTTCCAATAAAATCGATCCGGAACGCCCTTTTGATCGGGGGTAAGCTTCGTTTTCACGACATCCCATCCCTTGATACGGCGCCAGAATGAGTAATGCTCCAGCTCTCCGAAGGTCCCTGCCATATAATAAGTCCGGTTATAGCCCTCATTCCGAATAAGAGCAGCGAATTCCGCCGGGATACCTGCGTCCATTAGTTTTTGCTGACCATTCTCCGTCAGATCGGTCTTATACCATGCCAGTACCGAAGCCTGTTGTTCAGGCACGACGATGTCGAACCATTCGCTGTAATGGATGTCCCTGGTAATCCCACTCCATTCCTTCCCTTCCTGGGTGAAAGCAAGTTTTATATTACCCGTCTTTACATCCCGGCCTTGCTTCAGTACAATCACCCGTCCGTCCTCATGAATCAGTACAATGCCCGCACCTTGAAACAACCAATTCTTCTTCTCCCGAAGCTCATAGTTCATCCGTACCTTCCGGGGCACTTCATCCGCGCTTTGTAGATCCAATACGGATTTCCCCTGCCAGCCGCTGCTTCTCATTCCCAGAATCGGATACAATTGCTCTCTTGTCATGTTTGAAGCAGCGTTCGACAAGGCGCTATATTCGACCACAACCGTTACACCTTTGGTTGCAGCTTCGTTAATTTTTTGCGCATCGTATATCGTGAGGCCCTCATATGCTTTGCCTTGTATACGTTCATTCGGATCTGTCGATGAAATATTTTGATTCGCCGTCAGGTAAATCAGGTCCGTGTCGGTTACCTCATCCGGTAATGTCCGCTCACTACGAGAGATCCCATCCTGTATCTGATATCCGTAGTAGTCTTCTTCATACCGATAATGCTCCCCTGTTTGTTGGACAATCTTTTGCTGATTCAGAATCCATACCAGCCCCTTATGCCCCACATAGGTGAAGTCCGGTTTACCTTTGTCGACAATCATGATATTAAGCGGTATCGGAGCCTGTGACTGCCACAAAATCCACGGGATAACCAGGACCACTGACACCACGGTGAGGGAAGCCAATGCCCATACCGTGAGCGGCCTGTGATTTCTATTCATGAAGCGTACTCCTCCTTGCTCTGTTCCAAGGTATTTCTATGATCGGCATATTACCCCTTTTCGCTCTTATGGTCCTTCTTCATCCCATACTTCACCACTTGTAACCACATCTCCGGGATCCGCAGAAATATTGCTCCAAACGCCAGAACCGATCCTATTCATTCAACAAGCACACGACTTCACAGCTGACTCCATGCCTCTGGTACTTTGATACAATAGATCGGATCGGGATGTATATAATACGTCCACGCTCTTTCATCTGTTTCATGTGTTTGTATAGCCGCATAACAGGCCGGATTCGACCTGATACCTGCATATCCATCTTTGATCCGCCGATGTCCTTGATCCCGCTGCGTTTCGTAAGTTCATTTCCTGATTTCTCCTTACTCGAATAAACCACTTCACACGGGGCACAATAATACAAATTTTTCAAATGAACCCTGTATATACAATCCGGTTAAAAGATACACTAAGCATTCTATCGGCTTTCTTCGTTTGTGATATAATAGGAACAGAAAATTCCGGTAATTCGTAGCATGTTCCGGATGTCCGGATAACATATTATTCCAGAGAGAGGGCGTTTTACGTGGCTCAAATCAGTCCGTTTTACCTTCAGATCGGTGCAACCCTGGGTATGCTCATCATGGCCCTGCTTGCCATTTTTATTCGAATGAAAGCCAGTCATCGTCCAGTAACCATTCGCAAAATACTTATTCCTCCTCTGGGGATGAGCACAGGTTTCCTCATGTTTGTTGTACCGGAGACTCATGTTCCGCTGCTATGGGCACTTATTGCGCTGTTGGTGGGCTGGTTTATCTTCTCGTATCCTCTCATTCGCAGTACACGGTTTGAACGAGTTAACGAAGAAATTTTTGCCACACGTTCACGGAGCTTTGCTTTCATTCTGCTTGGATTGCTGGCTATACGTCTAATCCTGCATGAAGTCATTCAGCGTTATGTGAGCATTCCTCAAACGGGTGGATTGTTCTTCCTTCTGGCCTTCGGCATGATCGTGCGCTGGCGGGTATATATGTACAAGCACTATAAGGAAGTTGTTGCTGCCGAATCCTAGCAACATCGCAACATCCAAATAACCAAAAAGACACGTTCAGTGCACATCATCGTGCGGAACGTGTCTTTTCCGTTCGGGCATATATTCAAGGGAATCTATATCTATTCAGGTTCTGCAACCTTTACGAGCTGCTTGCCCAGGTTATCTCCAGAGAAGAGGCCCATAAATGCTTCCGGTGTCTGGTCAAAACCTTCCACGATGTTCTCTTCGTATTGAATATGGCCTTCCTTAACCCATTTCGCTAATTTGGCCCGGCCTTCCTTGAAGGATTTGGCATAGTCGCCCACCAAAAAGCCTTTCATCAGTGCTGTATTGGTTAACAGCACCGTCTGCGGGCGCATACCGATGTCCGGCTTCTCCAAATTATATGACGAAATCTGTCCACAAATTGGAATACGCGCATTCCGATTAATATGGCGCAATACCGCATCAGAGATTTCACCGCCAACATTGTCGAAATACACGTCTACGCCAGCCGGACAAGCCCGTTCTATGGCAGCGGACATATCCTGCTCATGTTTATAATTCAACACAACGTCGAATCCCAGTTTTTCTTTCAAGTAAGTACATTTTTCGTCAGAACCAGCGATTCCGACCACACGTGCACCTACAATTTTGCCGATCTGACCTGCAATCATACCTACCGCTCCGGCTGCTCCCGATACCACCACCGTTTCGCCGTCCTTTGGCTTGCCGATATCTTCCATGCCAAAATAAGCGGTCAACCCGGTCATGCCAAGCGCACCCAGGTAAGCTGTAAGTGGAGCCTCTCCTGTATCAATCAGGGAAATGTCTCCCGTATTTACGGCTGCATACTGCTGCCAGCCCCACATTCCGGATACCAAATCCCCTTTGCGCAGATTGGGCTCCGAAGACTCTACAACCTGCCCAATCGTCCCACCCTTGATCACTTCGTTCAAAGCATAGGGTGGAGCATAAGATTTCGTATCTTTCATGCGGCCCCGCATATACGGGTCTACAGACAAATATAGTGTACGTACCAGAACTTGTCCTGCCTCCGGCTCAGGAAGCGGTGCATTAATGAATTGGAAGTTTTCTTTGGATGGGGCACCTTCGGGACGCGATGCAAGTACGATCTGTTTATTTTCAGACACCAAAATGACCTCCTTCTTGCCAGTGGACCAGGGTTAACCCTCTGTCAGCTGATCTCTTTCACCACCGGCTCTATGTGTAACGCTTCTTATTAGTTTAAACCGAAACAGGCGGATCACAAACGTGGGCCGCCTTGAAATATGCAAATATCATCCTATTGAAGACATCGGGAGCCATTATTGGGCAGTCAGAATGACAGGACCATCTGCTGTAATCGCAATCGTATGCTCATATTGGGCTGACAGACTTCCATCCTGAGTACGCGCTGTCCAGCCATCCGAGTCCAGCTTGCTGCGGTACGTACCAATGTTCAGCATGGGCTCAATCGTAATAACCATACCTTCTTTGAGGCGTGGACCACGGTGTGGTGGGCCGTAGTGAGGCACCTGCGGTTCCTCATGCATCTTCTCACCGATACCGTGACCGATAAATTCACGGACGACAGATAGACCTTCACCTTCCGCATATGTCTGAATCGCATTGGAGATATCCCCGATCCGGTTGCCAACCACTGCCAGTTCAATCCCTTTGTAAAGGGATGTTTTGGTGACATCCAGCAGGTGCTGTGCTTCCGGAGTCACTTGACCCACCGCGTACGACCACGCGGAATCGGCCAACCAGCCGTTCAGATTCACGACCATATCAATCGTAACGATGTCGCCATCCTTCAGTACATATTTTCCCGGGAACCCGTGACAGATCACATCATTAACTGACGCACATGTCGCATATTGGTACCCGTTGTATCCTTTTTGTTCCGGCGTAGCGCCATTTTTCTTCATAAAAGCTTCTGCAAACTGATCGATTTCCTGTGTTGTGATCCCTGGACGGATCATTCCTGCGATTTCTCTATGGCATGCGGCAAGGATTTCTCCGGCCTTCTTCATATATTCTATTTGTTCTTTAGTCTTCAACGTAATCATTACAGATTCTCCTTGTCCGTTAAAATCTTATCCTGTCTTCTATTGTAACGCGAAATGCTCCAAATAAAAAATTCCGTGTAATCCTCAACATCCTATTATACGCCAAGCCCCTGTCCAATGAATACTATTCCCCTTTAAAAAATTCGAAACCCGCTTCGACGGAGCCCCGTATATGCTTAAAACGGCTGAAGTCGAAAGGAGGGAAACCTCATGCTCAGGAAAATGTTAGGCAAACTTTTGGATTCCAAATCTTCTTCGCACCGTAAGCGATATAGCAGTTCCTCCGGCAAACGCAACTACAGACGATATTCATCTTCAGATGCAAAACACCGGGATAGCCGCCACGGCTCCGGTTATTATAAAAGCAGAAAACATAGCTCCAGCTAAGTGGGTATTCATTTTTTGAACCAGAAGTTCATACCAGCCTAGACTGGCGCTTAATCCGTATATGTATTGAAAGGGGTGATCTGCAACCGTCCTCACGGTTAGCAGATCACCCCTTATTTTTGGATTGATCATCGCAATTTCATCAGCACACGCTCAATACCCGCCTGTAATTCCGGCGCCCCGCCTTCGTATCCTGGACGGAGTCCAAGAAGTCGTTCCAGCATATCGTGAACTTCTGGCGTGAGCCTGAGTTCTTCCTGCCAACTGGCTGGTTTTCGACCTTTCTCCGGCTCATAAGATGAATACAGCATGAACAAAAGAAAATGACCGAGATCCTGCAAATCCTGGTCAGGTGCAGCCAGTTCATCCTCTGGCTCGGGCAATTCACGCATCCGGCGTTTCAGCTCAGGCAACAACGGCTCCCCCATGCGCCGCGCCAGGCCAAAATCAATCAAATGCACCTGCCCGTTACGTAAAATGACGTTCGGAATACGCACATCCCCATGAATAAATCCCTGCTCATGAACATGCACAATGGGAGCCAGCAGTTGTCTTGCCAGCTCCAGGCATTGCCATTCCGTATATTTGAGACCTTGATCGAATATGCACTGTTCTAGTGTCTCCCCAAGGATATACTCGGTGACGATGTAACTGCGGGCCCGGTATGTGAACACATCCAGCAACTCAGGGATGGCTGGATGATCCATCCGATTCATCACATCCGCCTCCCTGTCCAGCAGGCGTGCAGCGAGTCTGCCCTTGCTGGGTTTGGATTCTTTTAAAGCCACATCCTTACCAGTATGTTCATCTGTACACAGATATGTCAGTCCATAGCTTCCCATGCCGAGCAATCCATTTATCGTATATCGCCCGGCGATCTCCGTACCTTCCCGCCGGGGACGATCAGTCCATAGGCCGAGCAGTCTTTGCCAGCTTCGTCGCAGTTCCACAGATCCTCCCACGCCAGCCATCTGATTTCTCCCTGTTCTCCGGTTGTGCAGAGCAAATCAGCAGCCAGTCTTTTCGTTGTTGTATGGGCTCATTATATCAAGCGATCTGCGCAAAATCACGACGAGGTTGGACCTTGTCCTTAAGCTTCTTTATGCTTTTTCGGCAGCAGCCCGAACAACATTCGGAGCGACGTTCCTTTGGGTTTGCGTTTTCTTCCCTGGAAGCTGCGCAGATTGGTGACCAGTTCACGGTCCCGCTCCTCTTCCAGCTTCTCATTCATCCACAGGCGCTGCTTCTCCATCTGCTCCTGGAGAGCAAGATGGGTGTCCGCCAGATGCTGCAGCGTTAACTCCAGCTCGTCTACCCGGTGCTGCAGCAGCTGGACCTGGTCATCCTGCTGTTCTACAGCGCCGAACGTCACTTCACTCACCAGCCGTCCCAAACCTTCATAGGATCTCAGAGTACCTGTTGGTTCAGGTCCCTCAGGAAATATTGCAGGCATCACTGTTGCCGCACATTCCGCCCCCGAAGCATCCTCCATTGCCATCACAGGCACGTTTGGAGTCAATACGGTCACCACTGCGTCTGCAAGTGGCAGATTATGCTCCCTAAGTTCTGTCATCAGGCGTTCGATGCACTCAATATCGTCTGATTTGAACAACCTCGATTTGTTGGCGGAACGTTCGAATCGGTATCCCTGTTCCTCAAGTGCTGCCGCATATTTACGAAGAGTACTGGCACCAATGCCCAGGCTCTTGGCCGTTTCCGTCGTTGCTCCTGCTTCTTCAATCATTATTATTCCCTCCCGGAATGAAGTCTTTTTGAATACAAGGTAGTGGCTTCAGCGTTCCCTTCTGGAACTGTCATCGGATCGGGTCAACCTGTCTCATGGATCAAGTACGCATGTTTCATTTGCTTGTCCGTATGTATTCGTCGGCCTCCTTGCGGATCCCTTTGACGCTTTTCTTCTGTTTCTGCGGATTCATAAGAACTTTTGTCAGATGGCTCATTCTTAAAAATAACCCTTCATCCGACAAGGATCACGAATGCTGTCATGTCGAAATTCGTTGGTGCAAACGCCGTCATTTTTATAAAATGGAAATATTCATGTCAATTTTGTTAACTCCGTCACTCCAATACGCTCCCGCGACAGAGGAAATCATTGCTGCGCAGCTTTTCCATGTGTTATCTTATGTAACGTAGAAGCATTGTTGGCATAAAATAAAGGACTATACTTAACATAAGTATCATGAAGAACGGATAAATCAAATGTAAACGGGGGCTGAACGGCAGTGTTAGGCAAATCAGGTAAAGTAGCGGTGATCGGGGCGGGACTTGTTGGTTCAAGTTGTGCGTATTCCATGATTAATCAATCGATATGCAGAGAAATTATGATGGTTGACCGGACGTATGACCGTGCTGTTGCACAGGCGCTGGATTTTTCCCATTGCATGGACTTCACACATAATCGCACGAAGGTATATGCTGGTACTTATGCAGATTGCGGCAGCATGGACGTCATTGTGCTGACTGCCGGAGCGAATCCGAAGCCAGGACAGACTCGTCTGGACATTCTGGAGGAAGCGGAGTCCATTGCCAAAGATATCGTTGTTCCCATTATGGACAGTGGATTCCGTGGGATTTTTGTCATCGCGGCCAATCCGGTTGACATAGTAACTTATATGGTATGGAAGTTGTCTGGCCTCCCGCGTGAACGAGTGATCGGTACAGGTACATCTATTGATTCATCCCGCCTCAAAACACTGCTGTCAGAGGTCTTCTCTATCGATCCACGCAGCGTGCACGGATATGCTCTCGGAGAGCATGGGGAATCCCAGTTCGTGGCATGGTCGCATGTCACCATTGGAGGCAAACCGATCATGCACATTATGGAACAGCACAAAGAACGCTTCAAACATCTCGATCTGGAGGATATCGCCCGCAAAACGAAAGATGCCGGATGGGAAATTTTCACTCGCAAAGGGTCCACCCAATTCGGAATCGGTAACGCCCTCGCGCATATTACCCGTTCGATCCTCAATGATGAACACAAAATCATTGCAGTCTCCGCAATCCTTGAGGGAGAGTATGGACAGCGCAACGTCTGTGCAGGTGTCCCGGCCATTATTGGCGGGGATGGGATTCAAGAGATTATTGAATTGAATCTGGATGCATCTGAACGTGAGAAATTCGAGCGATCCTGTGAGGTTTTGTCAGGCAGCATCAATCGCCTTACCCTGGTCTAACCCTTCCCTTCATTCGAAGACGTTTATAACCAGGTAACCATACAATATAAATACGCCAATGACGCTCCTTGATAGGATAGGAGGTTATTGGCGTATTTTGTGTTCGTCGTTCATTGGATCAGACGACGGCTCAGCTTGGTGCAAGCTGAGGTTCATCTGCCGGCCCCCATTGCTGCAATACCCGCTTTAGTTCGCTCAGCATGATCGGTTTGCTTATAAAGTCACGCATGCCCAACTCCAGGCAAGCTTCCTTGTCTTCCCGTTTGGCATTTCCGGTTACCGCTATAATAGCCGGAATCCGCTCCTGCGGGATTAAGCGGTGTACAAGGTCTGTCGCTTTCAGTCCATCCATGACAGGCATCTGAAGATCCATCAGGACAATATCATAGGTATTTTGCGATATAGCTTCAATAGCCTCGACTCCATTTGCGCATACATCCGCCTGATAGCCGAGCTTCTCCAGATACTCTGTTAAAATCTTTCGATTTACTGGATGATCCTCGGCAACCAGAATACGCATCGCCACTTTATCTCCCTGGCGTGTGCGGTCATGACTAAATTGACGTGCAGATTGCTCTGCCTCTGCGGTCGCATCTACACTTGTGGCAGGCACAGCGAAGCGGAAGGTTGATCCCTCTCCATCTTTACTCTCCACACTGATACTGCCTCCCATAATCTCCACAAGCCGCTTCGAAATCACCAATCCAAGGCCTGTCCCGCCATATTTGCGGTTAATCACAGGATGCAGTTGAGAGAAGGACTGGAACAGCTGATCCAGTTTATCTTCCGGAATGCCGATTCCCGTATCCTTCACCGCAAAATCCAGTACACTCGCTTCCGGTCTATTGCCGCGAATAATATCCACCGTAACATCGATGCTCCCATGATCCGTAAACTTCAAGGCATTACTCACCAGATTAACGAGTATTTGCTGAATACGCATCGCATCCCCGACCATATATTCAGGAATATCGGGATTAAGTCGATATCGGATCTTCAGCTGCTTCTCTTTCGCTCTAGGGGAGAAAAGCTCCGCAACCTGTTCCAGCATGATGCGCAGCGAGAACGGTTCGTAGGCCAGAGCCATTTTCCCGGACTCCAATTTACTGAAATCAAGGATGTCATTCAAAATATTTAATAGGGCATCGCCGCTCTCACGAATGATCTCAGCGTATTCCCGCTGTTCGTCCGATAAATCCGTGCCGATCAGCAATTCAGTCATGCCTACAATTCCATTCATCGGTGTACGAATTTCATGACTGACCATGGACAGGAATTCCGACTTCGCCTGAGCCGCGAGTTCAGCCGTTTCCTTGGCGCGTACAATTTCGCGATCTCCAGTCACATCATTGAACACGATAACGGCACCACGAATCTGACCCTCATCGATAATCGGTGTAACCTGATATTCGACCAGAAAGCTGGTTCCGTCTTTGCGCCAGAACACATCCTCCTTCACTGTACGACACTTCCCGTCCATCACGGTCATATGAATGGGACATTCTTTTTTTGGAAAATAGCTACCGTCTGCACGTGAATGATGAATAATGGGATGCGAGCTTTTGCCGACAAATTCTTCTGCTTCGTAGCCGAACATGGAAGCAGCAGCTGGATTCATAAACCTGGTGATGCCATCTGCGTCCAATCCATAGATGCCCTCTGTAACCGAGTTGAGGATCAGGGCGTGCTGTTTGCTAAGCTCCTGAATCTGTTCCGTATAGTCCTTACGCTCCGTAATATCCGACAGAATCCCGTAAACCCCCACGAGTTCCTGATCCACAATGATGGGAACATTAATGATGGATACATCCACCTTCCTGCCACTGGAGTTCACGATCCGAGACTCATAGTGTTGGGGCTTACCCTGCTTCACCAGTTCGAAGTAAGCCTGTCCGCTGTGTACTTCACATGGATCCAGATGCGAGAGAAAAGAATGCCCGATCAGCTTACTTCGAGGAACATCCAGCATTTTGACCAGATTGCGGTTCACTGCAGTATATCGCCCTTCAAGATTCAGCGAATATACCGCTGCCGGATTATGTTCGAACAGAGATTTGTAACGCTGACGACTCTCCCGCAGACGTCTTTCTGCATTTTTATGCTGGGTAATATCCCGGCTGACACTGACAATTTGCGTACTCTTGCCCTCTTCTCCAGCCACAGGCTTCGCCAGCGTTTCCATCCAGATGTAATGCCCTTTCTTATGAAGCACTCGCATCTTGCAGCTATTCCCGCTCGACGACATTTCCAAAAGTTCAGGGTAATCCCCAGGGTAACAGTAATCCTTCAGGGACTTTCCTGTCACTTCTTCCGGATGATATCCCAGTAACGAATAGACGGAAGGAGAAACATACAGCAGCTTGCCGTCCATCGAACTTGTGGTGATCAGATCCTGGGCATGGTCCGCCAACATCTGGTATTTCTCCTGCGTTTCATGCAATTTACGCTCCACTTCTAAGTTCTCAGTTACATCCCTGGCAATTCCGTATATCCCCACAATCTCTTCTTGCTCTGTTATGGGGACATAGGTAATCTCGGCCTGTTTCAGGGAACCGTCTTTATGATAAAATGTGATCGAATTGCTGACTGAATGTCCAGCCAGCACCTCACGAATGTATTCTCTACGTAACTCCTCACTCTCAGGAGGGCAAATCCCATCTCGATTCAACCGACGAAGTTCTTCAAATGTATACCCCGTAATCCTCTCAATCGAGGGATTGGCATCCATATAATTCCCATGGATGTCCATCACATATATGGCATCCGGGTGATTAAAAAACAATGATTGGTAAGAACTTCCCTCAGAAATAATGCGCTTTAGGGTTTCCGTTTTATTAATATCCAAGGCTTACCCCTCTTTTCTCAGCCTATATCTTCATCTAACAACCAAAAAATATAATTTTCGGCGAAATGGGCCTACCCTCGAATAACCATGAAAGCCTCCCTAGAAACAGCTTTTTTTATTTTACCAGATTCCAGTTCAAATTTGCTTACAATCTAATCATTTAAAAACTTGATATTTTAAAATTAAAATGAATAGATCCCCATCGACGCCATACGGTTTTTTCCGCGTACGGTGTTGATGGGGATCTTTATTTAACGACGATCAGCCTTGAGAAAGGTGGATCAAATTTCTTTTTTTCTAAAATATAAAACTCCAATTAAAATAAAGAAAACTGCACTGCCTCCGACCACTGCCAGCATCGTCCCAAGCGGAACATTGTATGCTCCGAATCCCCCGCCTTCGATCGGTGTCATTAAAATCATCGGCTGCGCCCATGGATAATACGGGCCAAAGGTCTTTGAGTTGATGATCAGAATATTAGGTACGGTCAACGCAAAATTCAATGCAAGCGGAGCGGCAAAACTGCTCCATACCAAGGAAACGAACATCTGGAGAGCTGCGAGTGGCACACAAGCAAATAGCCCCAGCAGCAGCTTGCCTGTAAGGAATCCCCATGGTATAGGATCCGTCACACCCTGGATTGTACCCGCTAACAGAATGGACCCCAGCAACAATAATTGTGTGCCTGCCAGAAGCAGAATCACGATGGTCAGTTTGCCTGCATATACACCTGTTCGGGTAAGCGGCAGCACCAGCATTTGCTTCCATCCTCCCCCCGCATGCTCGAAGCGACAGACGAAAGAGGTAAATACACCGGTCAGGATGGGCAGCAGTAACAATCCGTGCAGAAAGACCATCGTGCCCATAAGTACACTCCATTGACCGGAAGGAGTGGACAGCAGCCCAATAAGCAAAGCAATTAACGGACTCAGCAGAACTAGAAGCCAAACAGGCGATTTGCCCATTTTGAGGCGTTCAGAGGACAGGATTCGGAAATAGCTCGTCGCAAAACTCATCTTAAGCCACATCCTTCCGGCTAAAGTGCATCATACCCAGCAACATGATCAGGAGACCCGAACCCACACCCATACCTGCATACAGGAAAGGCTTTGAGCTGCTCCAAGCCATCTGTGCCCAAGCGAGCGGAAAGTTCGGTGAGATACTAAGTGCGAACATGCCCATTACAGCGAGTACAATACCAAACGTGACAGGAAGAGCCTGATTTTTGTTCACCATCGTAAGCCACAGCTCCAGTGATAACACCGGAAGCGCACCAGCCAGTGGCAGCAAACCCAGCTTGATTGCCTTGGACCAGGGAATCGCTCCAGCATCGAATCCAAGCACCAGTCCCAGACCAATAATTCCCGTAGTTAATAACAAACAGGAGATGATAAGAAGCATACAAGCGAGCAGAAATTTGGCCAGGTATACCGCAGGTCTGGTGATCGGTATCGCCAGCAGCTGCTTCCATGAGCCCTGTTCATGTTCAACATTTGCGATCATTGAGCTGAGAATTGTCGCCCCCAGCATCAACGCAAGCGGTACAAACACAACTACATTCTCCAGCAAACTCTCCCACAGATTCCCTGCATACAGTTCTTTCAGGTAGTCCAAACGCAATCCGAAGTTCAGAGCCTGCATAACCGTGAGACCAATAGGCGCCAGAAAAACGAGAAACCAAATGCCTTTGCCACGAATTTTGAGCCAATCGGACGATAACGCACGGCCCGTCATACCGTTGCCCCCTCACCGATGACCCGCATGAACAAGTCCTCTAAGGATTGACGGTGCTCTTCCACACGATAGACTGCATGGTCCTGCTCAACCAATCGACGAACCAGCAGTGCAATCGCGCTATTATCCATATACGGAAACGTGAGCGCCGCGCCTTCACGTTGACCGAATTGTCCCTGCTCTCTTGCCAGTTTCATCGCCTCTTCCGGCTCGGAGACCGTCAGCCGAATGGAGCTGCCCGTCTGGCTATGCAGATTAGCGATCGTATCCTGAAGGACCATCTTCCCCTCACGGATAATGCCGACCCGGCTCGCCATCTGTTCCACTTCACTCAGCAAATGGCTGGACACCAGCACGGTGATGCCGTGTTCCAGCGGCATGCGTTTGATTAACTCCCGGATCTCCTGAATGCCTGCCGGATCGAGTCCGTTCGTCGGCTCGTCCAAAATCAGCAGATCCGGCTGGCCCAACAGGGCACTCGCAATACCCAGGCGCTGTTTCATGCCAAGCGAATAACCTTTTACGGAACGTTTGGCATCCCGGGTCAAGTCCACGATGGAGAGCACTTCGGCAATCCTCGATTTGGGTACATCCAATATCCGGCGCAAGGTTTCCAGATTCTCCACCGCGTTCAGATGTCCATAATAAGACGGATATTCAACCAATGACCCTACACGTCGCAGAATGTCCATGCGATCCTTGCGGATATCCTTGTCGAATATACGGATGACACCTTTGGTCGGCTTGATTAAGCCAAGGAGCATGCGAATGGTTGTTGTTTTACCAGCGCCGTTGGGACCAAGGAAGCCGTAGATGTCTCCCTTTTTAATATGCAGATCAAGTTCACGGACCGCCGCACGGTCCCGGTATGTTTTCCATAAGTTAGCGGTTTGAATAATATTATCACTCACTGTTAATCACCTCGGATATCATCGTAACCTTCCAAGGTTAAAGCTGAAGTTGGCTGAAGTTTAAGTTTAGTTTAAAAAAATGTTATTTCAATTCACTTCCCGTTACCGTTCCATTATAGATATACACCCGCACACCTGTCTCGGAACTATCCACCTTCTTGCGCAGTCCCATCTCACGAACGAGCAGATCCACAATCGACAGGCCAAGTCCTGTTCCTTTCGTTTCCGATTCATGCTGCATGCCCGGACCCTGATCCCGGATGACCAGAGCAGTTCGTCCCTGAATCTGCTCAGTGGATATACCAATGTATCTTCCTTCCGTCGCATAGCGGATCACGTTCTGGAACAGATTATCGAGAATCCGACGCATTCCCTGCTCATCTACCTGCCACATCAGAGGTTCATCCGGCAAATCAATATCGATGTCGAATTGTTCTTTCTCCCAAACGGGATACCACGCTGCTGCCGCTTCCCTGACAATACGGAGTATATCCCTTTCTTCCAGATTCAAGGTGTACTTCCCGCTAGTAAGCAAATTGTACGATAACATGTTGTCGATGAGTCCACCCAGGTCTTCCATCTTTGCCTCCATGCGTCCCAATGAACTAACGCCCTTGTCACTAAGCGCTTCTTTATGCAGAGCATGCATATGTCCACGAATGACAGTCAGGGGTGTACGCAGATCATGAGAGAGCCCGGCAATGAGACGTTTGCGCAGCTGCTCTTCCTCCTGTTCCCGGTGACGGCTGTCCGTTAGCTGATGCACCATCTGGTTGAATGATTCTTCCAGCTGTCCGATCTCATCAAATCTGCGAATATCAACCGGAAGTGGAATGCCCTCCTTGCCCGGGGTCATCATCGCGGTCTGCAACCGGATGAGCCGCTTGCGAATCCGCGCGAAGAACAGGATCGACATGACGATGAAGAACAAAAAGATGATCATCATCAATGCACCCAAATACAGAAGCTCCATAGGCCAGTTATCCTGCGGTTTCTGCAATAGCGTACGGGGCACCTCAATGACCATGAAACCTTGTCCCTTGTCCTTGCTGTTTCCTCCCACAAAAGCAACTACCGTCAGGGGATCGCGATAGAATGCCTCCTTCATAAATTGCAGCGTCTGGGACACATTCCATTGTGCAGGAATTTGCGTCTTTTCTGTTTTCAGATCGTCCAACGTCCATTTTAACGTCGTTATTTTCGTATTATTAGATGAAGACTCGGATACAACTACCCCTTCGCCAGGCAAAATAAAGACGGTTTTCCCGTTCTGATCCACACGGTACATGGAAGATAGAGGATACTTATGGTGCAGCTGCTCCATGCGTTTATCTATTGCTGCCGGAGTCGCCCCATCCAGCTTCTTCGCAGCCTGTGACCAGAGGTTACTAATATGAGTGGAGTCTCCATAAGGTGCTGCATTGCCTGTATTCGATTGGTTCACCACCACCACATAAATCACGGATACAATCGGAAGGACGACCGGAACAAACAAAACCGCACACAGAATGAGGATAATATAACGGGACATCAGGGACCGACCGAAACGAAGCTTGCGTTTGCCCGCGAAATGCCGTTCCTTTCCTCTTCGTTTCTCCTGTGTTCCTCGCATGCCGGACTTCCTCATCATGGTTTCTTCACGCGGTACCCTACACCACGAACGGTCTGGATGATCGTAGGGTTCGCCGGATCACGCTCCAGCTTCTCGCGCAGATGACGAATATGTACCATTAATGTCTTGTCCCCGTCCAGGTAAGGCTCATTCCAAACGGCTTCATAGATCTGCTCTTTGGTCCGAATCATGCCCATATGCCTGAGCAGATAAGCGAAGATATGAAACTGTTTCCCCGATAAAATAATTTCTTCCCCCGTCTCCTCATTCACGATTCGGTTATCCTTCTCGTAGATGGACAGGTGATCCAACTTCACCACGGTATCGGCTGAGATCGCAGTCCCTGCCTTCCGAAGCTGGACTTCAATCCGCGCGGCGAGTTCATCCGGATGGAACGGCTTGGTTACATAATCATCAGCAAAATCAAGCCCATGCAGCTTGTCATCAATGGACGTTCTGGCCGAGAGCATCACAACGGGAACGGTAGGATGTTCCTTTTTGAGTCGCTGTCCCACCGTAAATCCATCCAATCCCGGCAGCATGACATCCAGAATAATCAACGAGCAGCCTCCGGCTGCTTCAGCCGCGCCTTCGCCACTTGCGAGCCATACCACTTCATAACCTCGCTCCTCCAGGTCATCCCTGACCCATGTGGCAATCTCGGTATCGTCTTCAATATATAACAACTTCGTTTTCATGCGCGTATTCGTTTCCTTTCTGCACCCTTTGGGTTAATAATATTTGAAACATAATCAAGCATATTGTTTGTATAAAATGTACGAGTTGATCACCATACAACTATGGATGTCCTTTTATTTTAAATTATACCTTAATCAACCGCTTCGCATAATTCATGCAAGGGGCCAAAGGTTGATTCAACAACATAAGCATGTTGCATACATCCCGGGATTGATCTGCATCGAATGCTGCGACTTGCTCACATACTACGTGTGTATACGACGGGAGGAGATTCAAATGCTGCTGGAAGCCATCTATCATCAACCGAAACGGAATTGGGCCTACGCCTACGATAAGGATACCATTCGTCTGCGTCTGCGTGCCAAAAAGAATGATCTCACCGAGGTACATGCCCTGACCGGGGACAAATACGCTTGGGAACGTACCAAAGAGTTGATTCCTTTAACCAAATTCACCTCCGATTCCATGTTCGATTACTATGAGGGGGAAGTAAAGCCTCCGTATCATCGGCTGAAGTATTCTTTTATGCTGAAAAATGGTTCCGAACAGATTTGGATGACCGAAACGGATTTCCAGGAGCATGAACCCGACGATCCCGGTCAAATGTTCCAGTTTCCGTACCTCCATCCTGGAGCTGTATTCACACCGCCTGCATGGGTAAAGGATGCGATTTTCTATCAGATCTTCCCTGAACGCTTTGCCAATGGCAACCCGGATCTCGATCCTGAACATGTGGAACCCTGGGGTGGCGAGCCAACCCCGTTTAACTTCTTTGGCGGTGATCTTCAGGGCGTCATCGACCATCTCGATTACCTTGAAGAGTTGGGCATTAACGCCATTTATTTCACACCCATCTTTGAGGCAACGACCAATCATAAATACGATACCGAAGATTACCTGCGAGTAGATCGGCATTTTGGCGATGCAGATACAGTCAAACGGCTGGTTGAACTATGCCATAAACGCGGAATCCGTGTGTTGCTGGATGCGGTGTTCAATCATTCCGGGAAGACGTTTGCGCCGTTTGTCGATGTGCAAAAGTACGGGGAGAAGTCCAAATATAAGGACTGGTTCCATGTGCATGAATTCCCGTTGGATGTGAAAGATGGCATTCCTACCTATGAAACATTTGGCTTCGAGGCTCATATGCCGAAGCTGAATACGGAAAATCCTGAAGTGAAGGCATATCTGCTGGAGGTCGCCGAGTACTGGATCAAGGAAGTAGGCACGGATGGCTGGCGGCTGGATGTCGCGGATGAAGTGGATAATGCATTCTGGCAAGATTTCCGCAAGGTGGTCAAGGCTGCAAATCCGGATGCCTATATCTTGGGTGAGGTATGGAATGAGTCCTCCTCCTGGCTGCAAGGCGACCAGTTCGATGCCTCGATGAACTATCCGTTTACGGAAGCGGTAAATCGTTTTTTTGTAAAAGGTGACATGCACGCTGACCAATTCGCGAACTCCATCGGTCGACAGCTGTCCCGCTATCCGCTGCAAGCCAGCGAAGTGGCGTTCAATCTGCTGGACAGTCATGATACACCACGACTGCTCACCTTATGTGAGGGCGACCAGCGGAAGATGAAACTGGCTGCGCTGTTCCAATTCAGTTATATGGGTGCCCCGTGCATCTATTACGGGGACGAGATTGGACTGGACGGCGATCATGATCCCGGTTGTCGGAAATGCATGGAGTGGGATGAGGCAAAGCAGGATCGCGAGCTGTTCACCTTTTATCAGAAGCTGATTGCACTTCGCCATGCCCATCCTGCCCTGCGTGCGGAAGGCAGCATACGTTTCCTGCAAGCCCGTGAGGGCGGAAGTCAGCTTTTAATGGAACGACAGGATGATAAGGAACGCATTCTGATCCTGTTCAATCGTTCGGAAGAAACGGCTATCGTCGAGCTGGAGGCGGGCGCCGGGGATTGGACGGAGTTATTTGGGGAGAATTATCGAACAGCCAAGGAAAAGGGAATCCTGGCCGTTGAGCTGCCCGCATATGGATATGCTGTACTCAGCACAGATATCGTGTAGCAGCTTGATGTTGTTATGACCTTGGAGTTTGCTACATTGAAAGCAACGCAAATAAGCGCTCGCAGACCTGTGATGGTTCTGTAGAGCGCTTGTTCTGCGTTATGGATGGATGATCCGATCGATTCATTTCACGATTACGACTGAAATTTACTGTGGCGTGGATAACTGCTGCTTGAGCAATTGAATCGTGGCCTCATATTGCACAAGCCCTACTTGCATACATAAACGCTGTGAAGGCGATATTTGTTCCCCAAGTTGCTTCATCTGGCGCTGCAGCTCGGCATACAGCAATTCTTTACGATTCAGCTCCGCCCGGACCCACCCTGTGACGGTATCTTCATCTGCCAGCTCTCCGAAATACAGACGCATCAGAAAATCAGAACGGAACACTTCGGCTTCCAGGGGACTCATCAAATAGGTACTGAACTCCGCAGAACCTTCCGGTGTTAATGTATACACATTTTTGTCAGGTTTTCCTTCTTGTCTAACGGATTCCTTGGTCAATAACCCTGACTTTTCCATCTTCGCGAGTGTGGGATAAATGGTGCCGAAGCTCGCATCGAAGAAAAACGAAAAATATTGTTCAAAGTACTGCTTGATCTCATATCCGGAACATGGCTGATTGTGCAGTATTCCGAGGATGACATGCTGTGTGTTCATCGGTGTACCGCTCCTTTCCAATTCCTCTTAACGTATCACATCCTCCCTTATACGTTCAACATCAGCAGGCATCTGCGATTGAGTTCCCAAGGGATGAAAAATGTTTGTCATCCATGGTCAGGCGAAGTCAGGTTCCCAGCCAGAGCGGCAGGAGCAGCAGCAGCTTTGGATTCTAAAGGAATGCCGGATTGTGCAGGACTCGAGCGTTTGATCCACGTGCACACCACACCCAGAACCAACGTCGCCGCTCCAATCACCACCAGAAGCAGAACATCATGACTAATCCCGCTGCCGCCAAGCACCAGATTCATCATGCCCTCCACTGCATAGGTTGCCGGTAGATAATGACCGATCTGTTGATAGAAATCAGACATGACATCACGCGGAATGGTTGCGCCCGATGACAACATCAGCAGAGGCAGCAAAGCACTGTTTAACCAAGCCCCGGCATTTCCAAGCAGCAACAAGCTCAATTGCGCGACGAATAGAAAAGATAAGGTAATCAACAACTGAAATAGCCATAACATCCACCATCCATCCGCTGATGATACACCCATAACATGCATCATCCCGGCTCCAACGAGCGATACGATAAATGCAGCACCCAGGTTGATGATATTGCGTGCCCAGAAACGCTCCCATTTTCCCGCCTTGCTACTTAGTTCTCCAGACACTTTTTGCAGATTCATACCAAGCAGCATCGCACCTGTAAACGTAGCCGTCACAATCAGCATCGGCACCATCGAAAAGGCAAAGTTTTGAACTGGATTCAGCCGTTCCACTTCTGCCTCCACCCGGGAAGATAACCCCAGCGCCAGCGCATTTGCCTGATCGGAAGCCATACCCGATTGATCCAGCACTCCACGAATGCCATTTTGCTGTACTTCACGGTTCAACGTCGCTGTAACTTGTGCGGATACGTTCTGCATCACACTTTTCACGGTAGCTACGTTGGATTCATTCATCACATACTTCACCTTCACCGGTTGCGATAAATCTCCCGCCTGCTGCATGAAACCCGATGGAATCTCAATAATCATGTATACATCCCGGTCGGTTAACAGCTGTCTGGCTTCTTCCATCGATGCGGATGGTTTGATCACAAAGCCAAGTCCTGCTGCAAGAGACTTGGCTACATGCTCAGCCTCAACCCCATCTTCATTCACAATGGTCACCGCAAGCTGAGTCATCCGTGCATTAACCTGATCATACCCACTAAGCCAGATGGTATTAAAAAAAACCTGGAATAATACGGCCGTAATCAACCCGACAATCGTAGCTCCATTTTTCATAAACAGAAGACTCGTTTGAAAAACACGTTTCATCTTATTCATCTCCTTAGGTTGTATTACGTTATTTAGCTTTTCTATATATCATATTGATATATGTCAGTTATTAATATATCTAATCGATACATAAACATCAATACCCATTTATTTTTCTTTTTTTGGAACAGCAAAAAAAAAAAAAGCCGATACGCCTCTTCATCAGGAAGAATTCGTATCGGCTTTCATATCAAGATGGGAGCAGCATCGACGTTTATGATCCAGACTCCGAGTTAATTCAGTTCATGTTCGTTCATGGTTGTCATGCCTTAGGTTCAGGTTTGTTTTCAGCAGGGGACTCAGACTCCGCTTCAACTTCAGGCTCTGCACGCTTTGCCTTCGGTTTGGCGAGCTTCTCCATCATTTTCCGTCCCGTTGGTGTTTGAGCCAGCCCACCTTGGGCCGTTTCACGGTGCCTGCTTGGCATGGCACTGCCTACTTCAAGCATGACATCAATGACTTCGTCAGACGGAATGGCACTTCGTACCCCGGCCAGCGCCATGTCGGCCGCAGCCAACGCGGTTACGGCACCCAGTCCGTTACGGATGATGCACGGAATTTCCACGAGGCCTGCGACGGGATCGCAGATAAGGCCCAATGTGTTTTTTAACGCAAGACCTACTGCATGAACCACTTGCTCCGGCGTCCCTCCACGCAGCTCCACCATCGCTCCAGCGGCCATGCCGATGGCAGAACCCACTTCAGCCTGACAGCCGCCCTCGGCACCGGAAATAAATGAATTGTTGGCAATGACATAACCGATCGCTCCCGCACAGAACAGACCGTTCACCAGATGCTCGTCACTCCAGCCAAAACGCTCCTGGGAGCTGATAAATACACCTGGAATGATACCACAGGAACCGGCTGTCGGTGTCGCTACGATTCGGCCCATGGATGCGTTCACTTCCGATACACAAAGGGCATACGCCATGGCTAGTGCAGATGCATCTCCAGAGCAAGTCTCGCCTTTACGAATGTACTCGGCCATTTTTTTGCCGTCTCCGCCAGTCAAGCCGCTGCGTGATGTCGTATCTTCTGTCAGCCCTTTGTGCACAGCTTCCTTCATCACCTGATAGTAATCCGACATCTGCCGCACAACATCCGCTTTCGGGATATTCGTCTCCTGAACCTGCTCTTCGATCATCAGCTCGGCAATGGTTTTGGACTCTGCTGTACAGATGGTATTCAGTTCATGTAGATGTTTAAACCGCATCCGGCTCGACCCCTCTCTTCAAATCAATCACGCGAATGTCCAGCATATGATCCAGCGACCGCAGACGGTTTAACATCTCAGGATTCGGCACACCATCCATCTCCATCGCTGTCAGCGCTTCACCATCCCGGGCTTTCCGATCCACTTGCATGTACCCGATGTTCACACCTGACGAACTGATTGTGGAGGTTACGGAGGCGAGCACCCCTGCTTTGTCCGAATGGCGCAGCACAAGTGTCGGAAACTCTCCGCTGATCTGTACACGAAAATCATTCAATGCATGTACCGACACACTACCACCACCAATGGAAGCACCGATTAGTGAACATTCGCGGTCTCCGTGCCATAACTCAATTTTGACCGTATTAGGATGAGGAGCAGGCAGACCACTTGTAAAAAACTCCACCTCCATACCCGCTTCCTCTGCATATTGCTCTGCATCCGGTATACGGGGATCATCGGTTACATAATCAAGCAAGCCACCGATCAATGCGAGATCCGTACCATGCCCCTGATACGTATCGGCGAAGGAGCCATACAGCGTTAAACGGGCACGTTCAGGCGTGCACCCCAACCACTGACGGGCAATTCGACCCAATCTTGCTGCTCCAGCCGTATGTGAACTTGATGGACCTGTCATGGACGGACCAATAATTGAAAAAACGTCTTTAAAACGCATCGCAAACCCTCCATTTATAATCGTCATTTTCATCCAGACATACACCCATAATGTTCCTTTATTACTGAATGATGACATAAGAAAAGGACAGAAGAAGGCCTTAAGGCCCTCTCTCTGTCCTCGATACCTGAGAGTTTCATGATAAGAAGCGCGGCGGATTGATGCATGCCCTGTATTCACAGGTAATGTCCCCTGCACACCGTGCTGCTTGACCATATACCCCTTGGGTGGCGCAGATCGCGCACTCTCCAGAGTTGCGTCCAACGATGGTACATTTACCTGAGAGATTAACCACTGCGCCGGGTGCGTAGCAGCTTGCTCCTTCGGTGCCCGACAGCTGCCTTTTTACTCGGCATGCCCAGGACTCTCCCGCTCGCTATCATTCGCTTGTATGGAACCATTCTGATCGTGTACCAGAACGATAATTGAAGTTTTTATTACTTTCTCATTAAGATTAATCGACCGGAAGATCAGTGTCAACAAACTTAACGATTTCTTTGTGAATATTTACTTTTTTCCATTTCATACACAGAATAAATCAACAATTTGTAAACTTTTATCACATGAATGTGTTAATGCGTTTCATTCAGAAAGCGTATACATTCGTTTGTTTCTATGAGCAATATCTGTGATTAGTACTATCTATGTTAAGATCCACAGAACGGTTCGGGTATTCAGGCAACCATTATTCTGTACTAGAATTGCCGTATTTCTGCCTGTCACCCCACCACCGCCTTGGGCTTCGCCGGTTCATCGTAATACCTGCTTCGGGAAGGAAACATGCTCGTCACCCACAATCCCAACGCTGCCAGCACCATCACACCAGATACAACCGTATATACCATACGAAGCGACA
This sequence comes from Paenibacillus vandeheii, assembly GCF_030433635.1. Taxonomy (NCBI): domain Bacteria; kingdom Bacillati; phylum Bacillota; class Bacilli; order Caryophanales; family Paenibacillaceae; genus Paenibacillus; species Paenibacillus vandeheii. The sequence continues at coordinate 171,761 of NZ_JAROCD010000007.1, read as the reverse complement.
ACTGCTCTGCCACCACGCCTGCAACCAAAATGGAAACCACCTGCAGCACGCTTAACACCAGTCCAAGTATACTGCTCATACGGCCCATCAGATCGACAGGGATATTATTTTGATAAAAGGTAACCAGGCCCGTATTCGCCAGTGCCGAGCACAGACCAAGCAGAATAAAAGCAAACGCCGCCAGTTCAAACGAGAACGAACGGGCGAACAGGAAATAACCTAGCGCGACCAGAAGCACACCGCCACCCATCATGTGACGGATCGGCAAATGTTTGGCGAACAGCCAAACCAGCATGGAGCCTGCCAAATAACCAATCCCCGTGATACTCATCAAAGCTCCGTACTGCGATTCAGGCAGGTTCATCACCTGACGGATAAACACCACTTCCTGCGCATCGAGCGACATGCCGACCACCAGAATGATCTGAAACAGGGCATATATACCGACCACGTAGCTCGACTTCCGGCTAAAGCTCAGTACAGCCTTCCAATCCTGGGCAATCAACCAAGGTGTCAGCCTGTTTCCCTTCCCTTGATTCTGTTCTCCAAAGCCCAATTTGGGAAGAAACAATAGAATCACAGCAGAAGCAGCAAAGGAAACCGCATTGGCATAAATGGCTGCAGCCGGAGATAAATATATCAGCATCACTCCCGCGACTGCCGGACCGGTAATAAATGCACCTGAGCTGATTAGGGCTTGCAAGGAGTTGAAGCGCTTACGCCTTTCAGCGGGTACCAGCCGGGTAATGTACACCTGAGAGGAAGGGACGAATATGGAGGAAGACATACTGATCAGAAACATCACTGTATACATCATCCATAGGCTGGACATCAGGGGGAGCGTTGCCACCAACACTGCCCTTAGAATATCAGCACCAATCATCAACTGTCGCTGATCATAGCGATCAATCAGACTGCCTGACCATAACTTCGTGCACACCGAAGCAATCGGCGAGATAATCCACAATCCTGCGACTGCCGCCGGGGACTGTGTCATATTCAACACCATCAGGTTAATCGCCACAATATATATGAAATCACCCAAATTGGATATGCCCACACCGCCAAGTAGCAATCCGGCATGCTTCCAGCCACCAGACGGACTCTTCGAAGCAACTCTTTTTTCATGAATGTTATTCATAGCGCTTCCCACCCAACAGAATTCACAAATTATAACTCATAGAAGATACTCTCATTGTGTACATAGGGTCTGCAAAATTTGCTGCAAATAAGAGGCATTCGCTCTTTCATCCATTCGTACCTTGACTCATTCTCCATCTGAAATGCGAAATAGCCAAACGTAAAGATTAGCATGAACCCTTCCATTAACCGAATATCACGGTTCGTCAGTGGTTCTGTCTGCTCCGTATAACCTGATAGGAAGATATCCCGTTCCTCCCGATTGAATATCGTAGCTGCCCCGCCGGCATCAAAAAGATAGTAGCCATAACCGTATAAACAAAAATCAATCATGGATATGCCCTGATCCGTCACCAGCAGATTGCCGCGGGTAATATCCGCGTGAATCACTCCCCAGGTCTCGGCAGTGTGCGGATACGTTTCGAGTTGCCTGTTAATGTTCTCAAACGTCTCACGGATCAGATCGAAATCTTCAGGAGTAAAGATGCCACGTCTAACGCCCTCCTCCAGCTGCTCCAACATGACCAGATTCTCTTTGATCGAGCCGTAGGCAGGCCTTACTCCCGTTGGATCCAAGGCGGGGCTATCGGTATAGACCTCTGGGATGATCGCCTTATCAGCGTGCTGTTCATGGTCATTCACCTGCAGTCCGCCTTCAGACTTCTGTGAACCCACCTGTGGCTTGGGAGCTTCCTCTGGTCTTCGTCCATATTGATGCAGCGTCTGCAACTGTACGCCCAAATTATGAATCTGTGCTGTCGTCAGACGTTCTCCCTGTTTGATATCCCTGCCCTCGATCCATTCCAGGACAGTACAACAGATCTCTTCTCCTGCTTCGTCCAACCAGGCAGTGACCCACTCTCCCGATGTATTGCGTACAGGTGTCTGCACTCGCAATGGGCTGTTAGCCCGTAATTCATGAAGCAGATTCATCTCCGCTTCAAGAGCAGGTCTTGTATGCTGGATGCCCGTCATGCTTGCAAAAGCGGCTTTATGTATACGCAATAAAAACTTCTGTCCGGTTACATCATCCACCACCTGGTACGTTAGATTTTCATTATGTCGGATAAAGGAAACGGATGGCTTTTCTATAGAATAAAGCGAAATAATTTCAATTGCCATGATGTCATGGGATATCTTATGGGTAGTTATGATCCACATCTCCTTCTCTTATCAAATTAAAGGTGGCGCTTACAAATATCGTAGCATGATTGTTTTTATTTTGGCAAACTATTCCATATGTAGAATTACATAAAAAAAGCATAACCCCCGAACTGTCTCGCCCGGGTGTTATGCTTCCTTCTATCTCTATAGATCTATCTCTATCTCATACTCCATCCAATATAACAATTAACCGAAACGTCCCATAATATATTCCTGCGTCAGACGGTTGTCCGGGTTGGTGAAAATATGCTCCGTATCTCCGTGCTCAATCATGCTTCCCAGATAAAAATAAGCCGTATAATCCGAGATGCGTGCCGCCTGCTGCATGTTATGGGTAACGATCACGATCCGCAGCTCTTTCTTGAGCTCCGAGATCAATTCCTCCACCTTGCCCGTAGATACCGGGTCAAGCGCAGATGCCGGCTCATCAAGCAGCAAAATCTGCGGATCAACCGACAACGCGCGAGCGATACAGAGCCGCTGCTGTTGTCCACCTGAAAGGGCCAGTGCAGACTCATTCAGTCTGTCCTTCACTTCGTCCCAGAGCGCAGCGCGACGTAGGCTTTTTTCCACAATTTCATCCAATGCCTTCTTACTCTTGATACCACGGTAGCGGGGGCCAAACGCGATATTGTTGTAGATGGACTTGTGGAACGGGTTGGGCTTCTGCCACACCATGCCAATCTTTTGGCGAAGCTTGATCACATCCGTACCCGGCTCATTCAGATCATTGCCGTCCATCCAGATATGTCCCTCCGTACGGGAACCGGCAATCTCGTCGTTCATCCGGTTCAACGACCGCAGGAACGTGGATTTACCACAGCCGGATGGGCCAATGAGGGCTGTTACACTGGCTTCAGGGAAAGTCAGGCTGATCTGCTTCACAGCCTGAAAATGCCCATAATATATGCTTAACTGTTCCGTACCGAAAGGTATGGCCATGTTGGTTCCTCCTTATTTCGAAGCTGTCATTCGGCGGTAGACTACCCGACCGATCCAGCGTGCACTCAGATTGAACGCCAGCACGAGAAGTACAAGCACGGCTGAAGCGCCAGCTGCTACTTCTTTGGAGTCTGGGCCAATGCCTTCACTGTTTACTTTCCAGATGTGCACCGCCAGCGTCTCTGCCGGACGCAATGGATTGATCGGCGATCTTGGACTCGTTGGATTCCAGTCCGTGAAGTCCAGCGGTGGACTACTCATACCCGCTGTGAACATCAGAGCTGCTGCTTCACCGAAGATCCGGCCCGATGCCAGGATCGTACCCGTGATTAAACTGGGCAATGCAACAGGCAGCAGAATGGAAGTGATAATCTTCCATTTGGACAATCCGAGTGCAAGACCCGCTTCCTTCTGCTCTTTCGGAACGGCCCGGAACGCTTGCTCCGTTGTCCGTACCATGAGTGGAAGATTGAATATAGCCAAGGCCATGGCACCCGATAACAGGGAGAATCCGAGACCAAATGTATTAACAATCAGCAAGAGTCCGAACAAACCAATAACGATAGACGGGAATGAGGATAACACTTCCACAACCAATCGAATAAAGCTTGTAATCCGGCCAGGCTTGGCGTACTCGGCCATATAAATACCGCCGCCCCAGCCAAGGGGGATGGTAATAATCAAGGTCAGAACAAGCAGGAAGATCGAGTTGAATAATTGCGGTCCAATCCCGCCTCCACCTTTGAGCAGCTGTGGTGCACTGGTCAGGAAGTGCCAGTTAATCTGCCCAATTCCACGTACCAAGATGAAGCCAAGCAAACCGAGCAAGAGAACAACAATGAACAGGGCCAGAACAACGATGATGTAAGTTGCTATTTTATCAACCGTTTTAGCCTTCATTTTCATACCCGGTTCCTCCTTTCAAGCAGGCGAACCAGAATGACGAAGACAAAGGTCATCACCAGCAGGACAAGCGCCATACTCCACAGTGCATTATTATGAACAGATCCCATCGTGGTGTTACCCATACTCAGTGTGATTACACTCGTTAACGTTGAAGCCGATTCGAGCAGGGATGTCGGCACATGCGGTGCATTACCGATAACCATCTGTACAGCAAGAGCTTCACCAAATGCGCGAGCCATACCAAGTACAATACCTGTCAGCAAAGCTGGAAGAACCGTAGGGATAATGACACGATAGATCGTTTGCCAGCGGGTTGCACCCAGTGCATAGGACGATTCACGCAGACCTTTTGGCAGTGCAGACAGTGCATCTGCCATAATACTTGTTACGGTAGGCAAAATCATAACGGACAGAACCAAACATCCGGCTGCAATCCCGACGCCGGCTCCGCCAAACATGCTGCGCAACAAAGGAACGATAACACTGAGACCGATAAACCCGTATACAACGGAAGGAATACCGGACAGCAGTTCAATCGCAGGTTGCAATATTTTTTTACCTTTACCCGGTACAATCTCGGTCATGAAAAGCGCTGCACACAAGCTAAGTGGACTTGCGATCAGGGCAGCAAGCAATGTTGTTATGAATGACCCCGTAATGAACGGTAAAGCTCCAAAGGCAGCGGGTTCCCCCGTTGGATTCCACGTTTTGCCGGATAAAAATTCGCGCAAACTTACGCCATCCTGGAAAAAGGTCGATAAGCCTTTGGACGCTACAAAATAAACGATGGAAAACATGACAACGATCAGGAAAACGACACAAATCGACGTATAGATCCGTCCCGTCCACTCTTCCCAATAATGCTTTTCTCTCAAGGGCCGGCGCGGTTTCAACTTGTTGTTCATTACCGTTCCCCCTTCGGTCTGTTCCATAACAACCATCCTTCTATAGTAGAATTCATGCAAAATATGGGATAATTCCAGAGCAAACCGCGCAAAGAGGCAGGACCTGGGTCCGCCTCTCTCGCTGTATGCGCAAGTTCAAAGATTATTGAGTCACAGTACCTGCTGCGTCACGTTTTACTTTCATGCCGGATACTGGAATGTAACCAAGCTCCGTCACGTCGTTTTGTTGAATTTCGTCACTCAGGATGTAGTCGAGGAATGCTTGTGTTGCTGCATCCGGGTCACCTTTTGTGTACATGTGCTCGTAAGCCCATACCGGATAAGTTCCTGCTTCAACGTTCTCAACTGTTGCTTCTACACCTTCGTATTTCAAAACTTGCAGGCTGTCATCCAGGTAGGACAGAGCCAGATAACCGATTGCGCCTGGCGTTTCAGCTACGAGCTTTTTAACTGTACCGGAGGAATCTTCCTGAATAGAACCTTGGATATCTTCAACTTTTGTTCCCAGTGCAAAGTTCTCGAATGTTGCACGAGTACCGGAGCTGCTAGGACGGTTTACGATAACGATGGCTTGATCTTTACCGCCAACATCTTTCCAGTTTGTGATTTTACCAGAGAAAATGTCGATCAGTTGTTGCTTCGTCAAATCTTGTACACCTGCATCTTTGTTGCTTACTGGTGCAATTGCTACAACAGCTACTTGGTGATCTTTCAGTTCGCTTACTTTTGCTGCGTCATCGATCTTCTCTTCTGCAAATACGTCAGAGTTACCGATTGTAGCTTGTCCGTCGGATACTTGTGTCAAACCAGTACCACTACCGCCACCTTGCACTTGTACCGTTACGCTCTTATATTCATCAACTGCCATAAATTTTTGTCCAGCTTGCTCTACCAGAGGTTGCAGTGCTGTTGATCCAACAGCCAGAATGTTTCCGCTAAGTTCAGTAGCAGTTTCTCCTGTGGAATTATTGCTTCCCTCTGTACCAGCGTCATTTTTCGATCCGCATGCTGCGAGTACCAGTACGAACGTTAAGGTCATCAAAATGAACGGCAACTTTTTAAACATGTTTTGTTTTCCTCCCCCAATTTAGTGACGGTGATTTGCTTTTATTTTTGTTCACCATCAACTCTTTATTCATTGTAGTTTCGTTATGTCATCTCAAAATCAATGTTTTGTAAACGCAGTGTTAAAAATGTTTGCTGTGGATTGAAACACATCTGAGACAAATTGCTTGCTGAAGTGGTTGCTTCGGGAACGGACGTTGCTTCAATCCGTATTGTGTCCAGATTTTTATCACTTAATGAATAAATCGCTAATATTTTCGGGTGGCCGTTCCGGTTACGGATCGTTCTTCCGATCGCTGTTGTCTCCAATTTTTTTTGATCTGATATTCATAATGTTAAAATTCGGAGACAAAGGCGAACGCTGCCGCTTCTTCAGAATCGATTCCGTCCCCTCCACTACGTTCGGTGTTTTATCTACCTATCAAGAACAAAAGATAATTTTGATCTTTTCTTACAGGGAAAATCCTTACACAGAATAAGCTTCGCTTTTACACAATCGTTTCGTTCCCTGCGCTGTATCAGCACTGGTTGTGTCCCAGGCATTTTAATCCTCAGCCTGGGGGATGGCAAAAAGAAAAGGCCAGCAATATAGATGCTGGCCTTTGTGTACATCCTTTAATGTAGAGAGAGAATTATTTCTTCTATAGAAGAAATAAAAAAACTGCTTCATAGCCAGTGTGGAGCACCAGCGCATGAGAGCAGCTTTTTACAACAAGTTGGATCACAGGATGATTGCTAATGTAAAATACGATTGTACTAACCCAAAATCCATAACCATAACGCCAATCCGGCCAAGGTAATTAAGAGTGTGGGAATGGTTAAGATGATGCCTGCCTTGAAATAATATCCCCATGTGATCTTCACACCTTTGCGGGATAACACATGGAGCCACAGTAATGTGGCAAGTGAGCCGATTGGTGTCATTTTGGGGCCTAGATCAGATCCAATAACATTGGCATAGATCAGCGCCTCACGCACAATGCCTTCGGTATGTGCACCCTGAATCGCTAATAGGTTAATTAACACGGTGGGCAGATTGTTCATTACGGATGACAACACCGCTGCAATCATGCCCATGCCAATTGAAGCAATGAGCAGACCATGGTCTGCTATCGCATCAAGCCAGCGGCTCAGGTAATCGGTTAATCCGGCATTGCGCAGTCCGTACACCACGATATACATGCCCACCGAGAACACCACAATGGACCATGGAGCCTCCTTGATTACGCGTTTCATGTTCACAGCTTCGCTCTTTCTGGCTAATATGGCGAACAAAAGAGCCACTGCACCGACGATAACGGATACCGGAATCGGCAAAAACTCACTGGATGCATAGGCAACTAGCAACAGCACCAGCATGAACCAGGCGATGCGGAACATCCGCGGATCACGAATGGCTTCCTGTGGATCACGTGCTGATGTGATATCGTAGCGAAGCGGGATGCTTTTTCGATAAAACAAGAACAGCATCCCTGTACTCGCCACGATGGAAAATAGATTCGGCACAACCATCCGCACCGCATATTCCACAAATGTAATACCGAAATAATCGGCAGAAACGATATTGACCAGATTGCTGACAACCAGCGGCAACGAAGTTGTATCCGCGATAAATCCACTAGCCATAACAAAGGCGAGCACCATACGCTCATCGAACTTCAATGCCCGTACCATCGCCAGCACAATCGGGGTAAGAATTAGCGCTGCACCATCATTGGCGAAGAGAGCGGACACCGCCGCCCCGAGCAAAATGGAATAGATGAACAGCCTGCGGCCATTTCCTCCTGCCAGCCTTGCCATATGAAGAGCAGCCCATTCGAAGAAACCTGTCTCATCGAGTATTAGCGAGATCATGATGATACCAACAAAAGCCAGGGTTGCATTCCATACAATGGAAGCTACATCAGATGCATCGTTCAGACTGACAACACCACATATTAAGGCTAGCAAAGCCCCGCCCATGGCGGACCATCCGATGCCCAATCCACGAGGTTGCCAGATAACCAGCGTGATGGTCAGGACAAAAATAAGAATTGCAACATATGTCATAAAGCCTCCTGCGCCCACTATGCGCCCGCTATATTCATCATGTTTGGAGCATGATATGTGAATGGTCTGCCAGATATGATTACACCGCAATTCATACGCGTAAACCACGATATAGTTATACAGGGCTGCAGGAGAAAAGTCTATCTTTATTTCCTTCTAATCTCTATAGAAACTGGGTGAAATATATCGTCTAACGGTTAGGACTTGTCCCCATTTTTCGCTGTGTCCTCCACCATTTTGAACATACCCAGCAACCCTTGTAATTGCTCCGCCATACTGTTCAGATGTGCTGAAGACGAAGCGATCTCCTCTACAGATGCCAGCTGTTCCTGAGAAGATGCCGAGACCGATTCCGTATTTGCAGCAGATTCTTGGGTCACGATGGAGATATCGTTCATTGCTTTGGCAACGTTGGAAGCGCCGCTCTCCAGTTGCTTTGTCGTTTCGGACAAATCATCCAGCGTATGAGCAGCATCCTCCACAGCCTCCCGAATCTGAGCAAAGGATTGTCCAGACGTGTTCACAGCTTGAAGTCCGTCTCCAACCCGTGTCTGAGCTGCTTCCATAGCGCTCAGAGCAGCATCCATATCCCGACGAATATTATGAACCAATTCACCAATTTGTGCTGCCGAGCTTCCCGATTCTTCCGCAAGCTTGCGTACCTCTCCCGCTACGACAGCGAAACCACGACCCGCGTCACCCGCTCTAGCCGCTTCAATGGAAGCGTTCAGCGCTAGCAGGTTGGTCTGCTTTGAGATTGTGGCAATCACATCTACCATGCTGCCAATCTCAACGGATCGCGCATTCAGTGATTGGATCACCGTCGCCAGTTGTTCCACCGTTTCCTGAATGCTATTCATCTGCTCCACCGCCTCACCTGCAGCTTCATTACCTGAATAGGCAGCTCCGGATGTATGCCGCATGTTCGTTGTAACGGATTGCACACGCTCGGACATCATGCGAACATCTTCCGCCATTTGGCTCATTTGTCCTGATCCATCTGTTACACTCTTCACTTGTTGCTCGGCACCCTCGGCAAGTTCCTGAATCGCCATCGTTGAGTGCTCAATAGCTTTGGTCGTTTGATCCGCACTAGCGGATAATTCCTGTGAGGAGGCAGAGACCTGCTCTGCCGTCTCCTGTACACCAAGAATCATCATGCGCAGATTGTCGACCATCCGTTCGAAATACTTCGCCAGCTCGCCAACTTCATCTTTGCGTTTGGTCTCCAATTTCACCGTCAGGTCGCCTTTACTTACGGCTCTCGCGGATTCCTGCAGACGCTTGATCGGACGCAACATAGAACGCGTAAGCCAAATAATGAAGACCAGCGTAAGTATTGTGGCAGACAGGATAACGACTATAGTAGCCACCCGAATGTCTTTACTTGCATTGGATACTTCACTTTGGAACATTGTGCCGCCAATCTTCCACCCGGTTTCCTCATTAGTAGAGAAAATCATCGTTTTGGGATCATCATTATAGATATAACTAAACTCGCCTTCCTTGCTTTCATACATCTGATCCAACGCTGTACTTTGTTCTTGTGTACCAGCTTCCATGACTGGAGACACGATATAATTTTTGTCCGCATCCATGATGATGACATACCCTTCTTTGCCAACCCTAATGGATGCCTGTTCTCGCAGCTCTGTCAGATCCATGGACAAACCAACAACACCGGATTGATCATCAAGCGTTTTGGAGACAAAAACAACAGCAATGCCGTCCGTATTCTTGGATACTGGTGAAACTACTGGCGTGCCTGGCTTCTCCATTGCAAGCTTGTACCATTCCCGTTCCCGGGGATCATAAGCGGACCCCTGTGAGCTTCCCGCAGATTCCTTACCACGAACCATGACTCCCTCTTTGGTTCCCACAAAGATATTTAAAGCATCCGGATGTAAACCCAGATACTGTTTCAACTTCATTTCAAGCTCAGAGCCTTCAGTTTGTCCTTTAATCATATCTTTCTTAATCAAGCTGGCAAAATAATTGATATCATACACCTTCGCATCCACATGTGTGCCAATGATTGAATTCGTTGTGTCTACACTTTGTTTGGCACTGTCCATCAATTGGTCTTCCACCGTATGATCCGCGATAAGGAGCGTAACCATTCCAATGGTTAGACTCGGCAAGAGCAGCACCGCCAGAAAGGATACCAATAATTTGTTCCTTATGCTCCAGACGAAGCCTTTTTTCTTTTTGTTTTTCTTTTTCAGTTTATTATCTTTTGGCTTGGCTGACTTGCTTGCTGCCTTTTCTTGTTCATTCCCCCGAATGTTATTCATCTTGCTTCTCCCCCTCCAAATATAAATCTGCCCTTTTTCTTTTTATGTAGGACCTCTCCAACCTGATTAAATACGGTGTCCTATAGAGACCGCTGTAGTCTGAAGGCCTATCCTATATATCGGCTGAATGAGCATATTTATTTGATTGTGAAATGTACAGGGCATGCCAAACAAGCCACTCCGATGATGCGAAGTGACTTGGGGGGTACATCCATAATTTATTCCATTCAGGCAGAGGTTTTTCCGTAGGGACCTTGTGGTGGGTATGCTGTTGGCTTACCAAAGTAATACCCTTGGGCCAAGTCGATACCCACGGATCGACAAAATTCAAATTCCTCGAATCGTTCGATCCCTTCCGCGAGTACCCGCCCGCCAAAACGGCGTGACATTTCAACTATATCGATAATTTGCTGCTGTTTCGTCAAATCCTGATCACAACGATCAATGAGACTCCGATCTATTTTGACAAAATCCGGCTCCAGCCGATTCATTACTTCGAGTGTCGAGAATCCGGCCCCCACGTCATCCAAGGCAACCGACATTCCATGAGCACGATATACCTCAAAAATACGCTGCAAGATGGACATGTGCTGAATCTGTTCCGTTTCCACCACTTCAAACACAAAATCCTTAGGATCTAGCGAAAGGCGTTCAATCGTCTCAAACGTGTGCGTCAGGCAATATTCGGGGTTATAGATGGAGGAAGGTAAGAAATTCACGAAACGTTTGACACCATGCGGTAAAAGAACGGCACTCGTCTCAATGGCAGCAATACGTGCTGTCCGATCCAGAAAAGAATGCAATCCGGTATCCCGTGCAACTTCGAATAATTCATATGCACTGAAGGACCTACCTCGTTCAGCAGGACGAAGTAAAAATTCAAATCCGATAATCTGCTCCGATGCATCTACGATCGGCTGCATATGACTGCTAAATTGATGTTCCAAGATAATGGAAACCAGATCAGCATGCTTGAGGCGAGCTTCCTGCATGGAAAGACTAATCCAGCTATCGTCATTTGCCTGGCCATACAGTGGAGTGACCTGAACCATTAACGTATCCGGCAGGGTCGCTTCAATCTTCAGGATATCCTCAATACAACGCTCTACAGATTCAAGGTTCAAAAAATGCATCCAGATGAATTCTTCTGAATATTCAACATGTCTTTCCTGCATTTGCAGTGCTTCCAGCAAAGCGGGGGAAATGGGACGCATATACAGGGTACCTTGATACTCTATAGGATGAATTGGACTGCAGCCACTGCAATTCATGTAGAACCCCCTTGCCAGTTTGTGATTCTATCTCATTAATGATTAATAGTATATACCCAAAGTTTGTAAATATTATAGCACGGGTTTACAAATTTATCTCTACTGTTTTGATGACTCCAACTATGATGGTTACTGATGCATCAACAGTTCAACATAGCATGAAGAAGACCGACAGTCTAAGACTGTCGGTCTTCTTTTACCGCTAACTACTCTTAAGAAGCGGGAATTACGATTTTCTGTCCAACTTTCAGGTTGTGCACATTTGTAATTTTGTTAGCAGAGACAAGCTTGCGCCAGTCCACACCATATTTCAAACCAATGCGATAGAGATTATCTCCTTTTTTCACTACATATACCACTTTGCCGCCTGCTGGTTTCTCAGGTTGTGGCTTAGTTGTAGGTTTAGTTGGAGTTGGGTCTGGCTTCGTAGGCGTTGGAGTAGGCTCCGTGCCTGTTTCTGGAGTCGTTGCTGCTTCTCCTGTCAATTTCAAGCCATACTCAGCAAAACCGTCTTTGTTCGTCCCGATGAAGGACATCGCCGGGTTCGCTTCCACCAATGCTTTGGCATCTGGGGAAGATGCAAATACCACTTCAAGGTCGTTAAGAGCTGCTGCCGTTACACCTGCGGAAGGCTTAATTGGTGCAAGCGACCAGTTGCCGTCAGCCGTTGGGTTAATCGTTTTGTTCTCACGGATGTAATCAATGATAACCTGACGGTTCTCATCCGGTGCAGCCAAGACGATTCGTTTACCGTCCGGGTTAGCCAGTTTGGACGAAGAAGCACGATAGTTATTCGTTGCTACGATGAATTTTTGAGCTGGATCAACCGGTTTGCCATTGAAGCTCAGATCTTTAATACGGTTAGCCGATGCATTGACAATCGTTGCTTTGCCATCGTATTTGGCTGGTTGAGTCACATCAATTTGGTACGTGACACCATCGATAACGTCGAAGTTATACGTTGGGAAGTCCATATTGACCAGCTGTTGCTGTCCGCCTTTAGCCGGATCGATCTGATTGAATTGACCAGCAGACCATTCCAACCATTCTTTCAGCTCAGCACCATTAACCATAACGGCATGTACCGTATTTGGATACACGTACAGGTCAGCTACGTTTTTGATAGCAATTGTGCCTTTAGGGATATTCGTGTAATACGAAGCACCTGAACGTCCGCCTGCTTTGAACGGAGCTCCTGCAGACAATACAGGGATATCTTCATATTCTGTTCCTTGCAAATGTTTTTCGACATACCATTTCTGTGCATTCGTTACAATCTGAATGGATGGATCATCCTGAACCAGTGCAAAGAAGCTGTTGATTGGAGCTGTTGTTTCGCCAACTGGGCCACGAACATACTCAAGCGTACCTTCATGTTCGTCATGAACAGCATCAACGATCTCTTGATCCGCATCTACCAGAGCTTTTTTGTTAGCTGTGTCATAGATAGGGCGTGCTTCCACCGCGGAGTCTACCACTTTCCATTTGCCGTCTACCTGTTCGAGGTCCAGATCGATAATCCCGAGGTGGTCACCCCAGAAGCCTGGTTCAACGGAAGGAACACCATTGATTGTACCTTTTTCAAGATCTACACCTTTTTTACCGGCAAAATCCGCGCTCGGGAATACTTTGTGGGCATGTCCGAACAGAATGGCATTAATGCCTTCAACCTGGCTCAAATACAATACCGAGTTTTCCATCAGATCCGTTTGCGGAATATCTTCAAAACCGGAGTGAGGAATAGCCACAATAATGTCGGCACCTTCAGCCTTCATTTTAGGGATGAATTTTTTTGCAGTTGCGATAATGTCTTTGGCAATGACTTTGCCTTCCAGATTAGCGCTGTCCCACTGCATAACTTGTGGCGGTACAAATCCGATAACACCCACTTTGATGGTGTGCTCTTTGCCACTCTCGTCGGTCACTTTTTTGTCTAAAATTTTGTATGGAGTGAAATAGTTTTTGTCATTCGTCTCATCGTCGTCACCGTCATCTACATATACGTTGGCATTGATGTAAGGGAAGTTCGCACCTTCCAGCGTCATGTCAAGGAAGTCCAAACCATAGTTAAACTCATGGTTACCGATGTTTCCTGCATCATAATCGAGCAGGTTCATCGCTTTATATACAGGGTGAGTCTCACCCTTTTTGAGTGGATCAATCTTCGCTACATAATCGCCAAGCGGGTTACCCTGAATCAGGTCACCGTTGTCGAACAGCAAGCTGTTCTTTGCTTCATCACGGGCTTTTTTGATCAGTGTAGCCGTCTTCGCCAGTCCATACTGGTCTGTCTCTTTGTCGGAATAGTAGTCATAGTTAACTAAGTTGTCGTGAATGTCTGTTGTTTCCATGATCCGCAATTTAACCTTAGTAGCGTCCGCAGCCGATACAGGTACCGGAAATACCGCAAGCACGTTTAATGCAACCAAAGCGGCAGTCAGGCTCGATAATACTTTTTTACTCTTTCTCAAAATAACCCCTCCCGGTTATGAACATTGAATCATGCATTAGTGAGCAAACGAATAAGCGCAGAAATGCGAAAGATCTCATGGGTTGTGCGTACTGATTTTCTGATCGTATGCATCAGAATTTCAAGTTAGTTTATCTCACATGAACATCTATTCATATCTGTGCGTATCGTTTACATTCCAAATCATAACGTAATGTTTAGCCATTGAAAAGCATTATTTTTTACGTTATCCGCACATACATACCCTAGTTTACATTATCATGCGTGATTTCGACATTTTTTGCATGTTTTTGGATGAAAACAGTTTACACACTCTGTTAAAAACGTATATTACATGTGTCTTACATCTATATCCATATTAGCTGAATCCGTTCATACCAAAAAACCGTGAAGCCTTCTGGCGTTCACGGTTGGCTATGTCTTTTCCAAGTAGTGGCACTGCCCCCCACTATGAAAAGGTGATTTTCAACATTTAAATTACTGCTCCCACACCTGATGCTCATGATCTTTGCCAGTGTATTCAATCCGATTGGGGGTAATGTCCAAAATGACATAATTGGGATCGTTCGGGCCGTCAAACCATGCTTTTAATTCATCATTCCATACCTGTTCACGCAAACCTTCATTTTTCGTCACTTCACAAGTTCCTTCGATCTCGACTACTTCCTTGGAGCCACCCGCTTCATAACCTAGCAAAAGGCTGACGTTCGGATTGTTCTCCAGCTCTTCTACCTTGTGCGTACGACGGTTTGTCGCCAGATGAATGTTCATTCCATCGTTAAAAAGCGCCATATAGCGAGATTTCGGTTTACCGTTCTCCACCGTGGAGAAACTGCAAAAAGGGTTGTTTTCCAATGCTTTTACAATGTTTTGTTCCAATTCAGTCTGGTTCATGGGGATTGCTCCTTTCGATTTGGGGGATATTTGAAGAACTCCTGTAGGTGGCCGTTACGGGTACGGATCGTTCTTTGGATCGCTGTTGTCTCTGGATTATCTTGATTGAATCTCTATATGGTTATAATTCAGAGACAAAGGCGAACGCTTCGCTTCCTCAGAATCGATTCCGTCCCCTCCACTACGTCTACAGTTCTTCCAAATGGAGGAGTGGGTAAGCTAAAGTTCAAACAGAAACCTTTCAACGCCTCAACTTTACAGGTTTCGCTTCTTTAGGTTTTATCCACTCCGTTGCTGTGTATAAGTACAGTCAGCTTACGTTAAGTGTAATAAGCCTGTACTTATAGTGTACCCACCTCACCTATGGTGAATCCATGAACCCGTTCATAAACGTGACAGTTTTAATTTAAATCTCCCAGGTAAATGCGTGACGAATTCTTATTTTGCAACAACTCACCAATTGTTTTCGGATATAAACGAACCTGAGACAGCTCTTCAAGAGCAATCCATTCTACAGCTACCTGATGGTCGTCTGGACTGGTGCCTTCAAAGATTGTAGCTTTCGGATCTATTAACTTGCATTCAAAATAAAATTCAACCTGGTGCACATCGGCATCCCACTCGGCAAATTCGTGATTTTTCCCAATGTACTCCCGGATATGCAGCAGTTCTCCCACGGTCACCGCCTGTCCAATCTCCTCCAGACATTCACGGGCAACCGCATCTTTGAGCTCCTCGCCTTTCTCTTGTCCTCCGCCGGGGAAAACAAAAGCTGCACCATATTGATCCTCCAACCGGATCACCAGCAGACGTCCATCCTGTACGATAACGGCCTTCGCCGAATTACGTATCGGTTTCATGTTATAGTTTCACTCCTTACAAATTCGTATAGTTCGCTCCCTACCTAGCCCTCTGTTACTGTAGCAATTATCTAGCAACTCCAGGCGCAGACAGCGTAACTCCCTCAGATTCAAGCAACGTACGAATCTCTTGAGCAAATGTAAGAGCATGCGCACCGTCACCGTGAATGCAAATCGTCTCTGCTTTAATGGGGACAAGTGTGCCCTCCGTTGACAGCACGATTCCCTCTTTCACCATGCGCAGCACTTGAGCAAGGGCTTTTTCCGTCTGCTCGATGATTGCCCCGGGCTGACTGCGCGGTGTTAGTGTCCCATCAGGTGTGTAGGTCCGATCCGCAAAAACTTCACTCACACTGCGCAGTCCAATGCGATCCGCTGCCTGTATCATTGCACTTCCGGCTAAGCCATATAGATACAGATCCGGTTGTACTCTATAAATGGCCTCGGCGATACCCTCAGCGAGCCGATCATCTTCAGCAGCCATGTTATACAAAGCCCCATGAGGTTTCACATGATGCATGCGTCCTCCGGTTGAGCGGACAAAAGCATCCAGCGCGCCAATTTGGTATACAACCATGTCATAGGCTTCCCGTGGCGTAATGTCCATACGTCTCCTACCAAAGCCTTGCAAATCCGGCAGACCGGGATGGGCACCGATCGCAACCTGATGCTCCAATGCTTGCTGCACTGTTTCCCGCATCGTTGCTGGGTCACCCGCATGAAATCCACAAGCGATATTGGCTGAAGTAATCAGCCGCAGAATCGCCACATCCGACTCCATTCGGTACACCCCGAAACTTTCACCCAGGTCACAATTGATATCCACCGTGTTCATTGAAGGCCCCCATTTCTGCCAATCTCCTGCGAACCAGCTGATCGTTCAGCTTCCAATTCAGCTCCTGTTCCAGGAATAGTTGCTGCGCTTCTTCATATGTAATCTCCTTAAAAGCAACTTTTGCCCCGGGCCGTGCCTGTGCCAATATGGGCAAATCCACGCGGGCCACCTGTGCGATTACAGGATATCCTCCGATGGTCTGATGATCGGCCATCAATATAATAGGCTGACCGTCTGCTGGCACCTGTACCGTGCCATAGGTTACGGCTTCAGACAACCGATCCATTGGCTGACCGAGTTCCAGCTTTGCACCTTCCAATCGATAACCCATCCGATCTGATTGGGGAGAGATCACATATCGTTCTTGATGGAATCGTTCAAGGCTATTTTTATTAAACGCTGCACTGTCCTTGCCCGGCATGACACGAATGACAGGATCAGCTTGGTAGGCGGGCCATTCCCTGCTAGACAAATACCAGGCAGGTGCATGCATCCGTCGGTTGTTCTTTTCAGCGCGCAGGCTCAGATTATGCAACGTCGCTTGCGCTTCGCGAGAAGCTTCCCCCATTGGCAACCTGTCGCCCACCTGTAAGGCACGCCCTTTCAGCCCACCAATACCTGTTTTGAGATCCGTGCTTCGGCTGCCCATGACCTCAGGTACTGCGATTCCACCAGCAACCGCCATATAGGCCCGCAAGCCAGAGCGGCATCGACCAAATCTCAGCACGCTTCCAGCAAGAATCACGGTCGGACGCCATAGGGGAACAGGCAGGCCATCCACCGCTGCCGTCAGATCCGCCCCACATAAAGAGATCAGCTGATTTTCATAGAAATGAAGCTCTGGTCCGGTCATTGTCATCTCCAGCACAGCTGCACCACGTGAATTTCCAACCAATACATTCGCTGCTCTGGCTGCAAAGGTATCCATAACCCCACCTGGATGTATCCCATACCGGCGAAATCCCGTTCTTCCTTCATCCTGCACGGTGGATAACAGACCTGAGCGAATGACCTCAATACTCATCGTTCGCCCTCCTTCTGTTCCAGATATTCCTGAAGTGATATTGACACAAAACGAACCCGATCACCCGCTGCAAGCAGGCTCGGGGGATCTTCCGTCGGACGAAACAGCGCCAGCGGCGTTCGACCAATACATTGCCATCCGCCGGGAGTCGATACCGGATAAACTCCGGTTTGTTTGCCACCAATGCCCACCGTTCCTGCTTCAACCCGAAGTCGAGGTGTGGGTCGTCTGGGCGTAGCAATCTTCTCCGATAATCCGCCCAGATAAGGAAAACCCGGTGCAAATCCAATCATGTGAACCAGGTAATCGCCAGATGTATGAATAGCTATGACCTCATCTGGCGGAAGCCCATGTTCAGTAGCGACGTATTCCAGGTCGGGACCGAGTTCACCACCATAACATACCGGAATAATAACTGTTCTGGTGCAATCCTCTGCTGCTTCTTCCATTGTATTCAAATGATGAAGCAGCACCCTGCATACCTCGTGGTACGGAATGATCAACGGATCATAAAACAGCGTGACTGAGGCAAACGAAGGTAACCATTCGAAGACACCCGGTATAAGGCTCTTTTCCAGTAAAGCACATACCGACATCACCCTCCGGTGCACCGCTTCAGATATGGCATCCCCACAACGGATGATAACCCCTGTTTCGCCCAGAGGAGACAGCAAATCCTCAGTCCATGAATACGGCATTTCGGTCATGCCATCCCCTCCTTGTGCACAAGTTTATAATCCGTTGATCATTGTTTCTCCAAAGTCTGCAAAATAAGTGAACGGACAGCAGGAAAAGGCTCTGCTTCTTCCGTCCGTATCGCAAGATAGAGCGTCTGCAAAAAGACACGCACATTCAGGCTCATTTGGCTGATTTCCAGAAGAGATTTCCCCTCCGTCATTTCGTTTGGATTTAGTGAATCGATCCAAGACGAAATATCGTTTTGCTCCAGCAGATTGCGCCGAAGGATGGTGACCACTGCACGGGCAATCCGCTGATCCTCATCATGGATGTAAACTAGACTTGATTCGATAATTTTCACTGCGAGCGCATGCAAAAGTTCCCGCAAAGCGGCCTTCTCCATATAAGGCGACTGCGCAAGGTCTTCAACCGCATCTGCCGCGTGTGCCGGAGCGTGCGCCCAGCCCTTATCATCGGCATAGCCACGAACATCTTTTTCACGCTCCAGATACGTAGTCAACCGCTGATGAATAAACTCTATATCTTCCTTTTTCATAAAAGACCGCTGACGATCTACACTCAGAATTGGAGGCAGGAGCAGCACAGAGAAGGTTCGGGTAAACACACTGTCCGTGCCTCGTTCTCCGATTCCATGAAAAAGGTGCTGATCATCCAGCGCCATTTGTAACAGCTTCCCGAGCTGTTCTTCCGAAAATACACCCTGCCCAATCCAGGTCGCAAATGTAACATAGATCAGTTCATCCCGCAGGACCGGGTCCGGACTGCCAATATGCTGCATCATATGCAGAGCCAATTCGTAAGGCTGTTCCACTTCATGGATGGATAGATTAGTCGACTGAATATGCTGCAATTTCTGTTTTAATGCCAGAGCATCCATCTATCACAACTCCTTGGAGGAATCCAGATGCACGCTGCAATTGTATAGCCCACACTGCCAAAATTCCGCTTCCCAAGAAATCCGGGTGATCGACGTGTTGGACAGCTTTGCGCTCACATCAAGCTCAGGCACCAGACCTCGCAGTGTATTACGAAGAATGGCACCATGACTGACAACGACCACTTTACCATTGGGATGCTGGCGTACAATATCTTCTAACGCGGCACTACCCCGCACCGTGCCTGCATCCGCAAGCTCCCGGCCCAAATCGAGATTACTCCAATCCGCTCCCCAACGCGCTAAACGCTCAGCTTCGGTCGTACCTTCCACCTGTCCACCGCCCATCTCACGCAGCCTCGGGTCCAACTGAATCTCCTGAATTCCCAAACGATCTCCGATGATGCGAGCCGTCTCACTTGCACGCTCCAGGTCACTTGCATAGATGGCATCCCATTTTTCCTCACTCAGTCTTGCGGCAAGCAATACTGCCTGTTCTCTTCCTTCCTGATCCAGCGGATTATCCGTTTGTCCCTGGGAACGTTTCTCTTTATTCCAAGCCGTGCTTCCATGGCGAATCAATGCGATCTGTGTCATTGCTGTTCCTCACCTTTTTCTATACGTAATTCATCATCTGTAAAATGTTTTCGTGCCTTCGGTTTGGCAAATTTGCCACCATTATATTGACTAGAACCGTTTCTCGGAATGGAAAGACTGTTCCATGAGGTTTCTTTGAGCATTTTGGCTGCATAGATAATCTGTCCCACATGATAAGGATAGTGCGCCAATTGTCGGATGATTGCCTCCATAACGGTATGTCCTTCATTGCGAATATATATGATATGCGACAGTTGCTCCGGTGTAAAAGAACGAATGGCTCCAAGCAGACAGTTCCAGCCTTCCTCCCATTTGGCAAGCAGCTCTTCTCGGGTCGAGATATCATTCACGAATTCGGCATCTCGCTCACGCCACGGCTTTTCTCCATCAGTTGTCAGTACATCCGTCCAACGGGACAGCATATTGCCCCAGAGATGCTTCACAATAACCGCAATGCTGTTGGCATCTTCATTCCAGGATTGAAACAGCTGCTCAGACTCCAGTTGCTCCATAGCCTTCTCCCCAAGCTGCTTGTAATAAAGAAATTGCTTCTCGGCTGTATCCAGAAATACCTGATTCATGTCCACGCGTTCACAACCCTTCGCAAAATGTTTTTATTCAGGAAAAGAAAACGTCCCGTCCTCATTCGGTTCAAAGGAAATAACTTTTCGTACAGCGTCCAAATTAAGTTCACCATAAATATGTGGAAATAGTTCATTCAACTCATACAGGTCCTCATACACCAGTTCCGGCTTCAAGTCCCTCTCATCAATACCAAGCAATAACAAATCCGTACGCCCTTGATAAAATTGAGCTGCTACCCATGGAATCTGTTCTTTGGTGGAACAATGAATGAAACCATCCGTCTCCAGGCTATCCGGTGCATACACGATCTGCTTGGATACCTGCTCCCATACCGCTCGGGAAATAATACTGTAGATCATTGTTCCGCCTCCTTCAATTTCTTCTATGTTCCTGCACGTCATTGGAAGTATTATAGATCATCCCGGATACGTGAGTACAATTTTTGATCTGTAAATATACCTTTGATCTTCAATTGTTTGCGCAGTAAACCTTCAACTGACATGCCCAGCTTCTCCATCACTCGTGCAGATCCGATATTGCCTGCATTACATTTCCCCTCCAGCCGATTGCAGTCCAATTCCTGAAAACAGTATTCAACAACTGGCTGCATCGCTTCTGCCGCGAGGCCCTTGCCCCAATAACTGCTGGCTATCGCGTATCCCAGTTCGGCACTCTGCATG
This sequence comes from Paenibacillus vandeheii, assembly GCF_030433635.1. NCBI lineage: Bacteria > Bacillati > Bacillota > Bacilli > Caryophanales > Paenibacillaceae > Paenibacillus > Paenibacillus vandeheii. Next base: position 150,507 of record NZ_JAROCD010000007.1, on the reverse strand, counting down.
GGTTCATTAAGGTGGAAAATACCGCCTCGACCGATCAGCTTCCCCGTTTCCTTCAGAATAAAGGCCCATAGATAGACCGTTTTCTTCTCATAATTGTCCAACACTCTTTGAATATATTGAACGGAGTCATCCAACGTCTCATGGCAGTTCCACAAACTTTGCTGACTCACCCTCGGATCGGAGGCAAACATAAAATAATCATCGAGGTCGTTAAGCGTAAGACGTCTCAGTACCAACCGCTCTGTCTCAAACTCAGGTGAGTCTGCAAAAAGCTTCTCAATATTCACGTAAGTCCCACTCCCCATTATCAAGCCTTCTTAATTTCTCAGGAAATAACGATCAATCCCATACACAAACAGAATGCCGACAGCATACCTCAGCAGATCCATCGCCAGAAATCCATGTCCCAAAATAAGCGCACCCAGCATCGTAGAACGCACTTCGTTCAGCCAAGGGGTCTGAATTATTTGTGAACATTCGATGGCCCAGCTGAAAATCAGACTAACTATCATCGCCCACTCTCTGCTGCGATTAATCCATAACATGCGTATCCCAAAATAGATCATCCCTGCCCACAAGGCGTCACCAAAATGCTCACGCACAAAACTCGGCAAAAGTGCACCAAAGTGCCTGGACGCCAACCCTGCCGCCATGGTTATGATCACTGCGGTGAAATAAATCAGCCTGTCTTTGCTAAATACGGTCATCACGAATTAAATGCCCTCATCAAGCACTTTTAGAATAAATTCCGTTTTGGCAGTGGTATAAGCTTCTCTATCATCCTTATTCTCATCAGCAAGCTTAACCTTCAGGGCTGCGTATACCTCAACCAGATCCGGGCGTTGTCTCAGCACGTCCCGAAACTGGATTTGGCGATCCCAACGCACCTCTTCTGGGCGCATCAGATGAAGATGTACAGCTCTCTTGCCATCTTTCACCCTGACCCAGAATCGTCTGTATTCCCGACCATCCAGTTCAGGGGGAACGTAGTTCCATCCTACCGGATTCAGCTGATTGGCAATCAAGTCCATATCATCCCATGACTGAACCTCTCCCATCAAATCAATAATGGGCTTGGCGGGCAAGCCCGGAATGGACGTGCTACCTATATGTTCGAATCTATGAATATTGAACTGCTGCAACAGGTCTCTCAGTTGCTGAATTTCTTCCTGAGCTAGTAGGTCCCACATGGGATTGGCCTCAACAATCTCTACCGATTCTGTCGCCCACGCAGGCCAATTTTTAGGTTGCAAGTGATTTGTCATTCAGATGCTCCTTCCTTTGCGGGACTGAATTTAGATTTTTTTATACCTAAAAGGGGCGTATGTCTACGCCCCATCTGTTTCTGTTCATGATGATGAAATGAACTCAATTGATTTGCTTGATTCGATGATACTTTATTTTACCGTTACCGGTATGGTCACTTTTTTATTGCCCCATTTGGCTGTGATTGAAGTTTTGCCTTTACCTACGGCCACAATCTTGCCACCCGTTACTGTGGCTACACTTGGTTTGGTGCTGCTCCACACGGCACTGCTCGTTACAATCGTGGTTTTGCCTGTATCATACTGCGCCATCACACTCAGTGTTGTGCTTGCCTGCGGCGATAACACGAGTGTTTTCTGGCCTGTAATCAGCTTTTTGAGCAAAGGAACGACGGTAACCTCTGCCTTTATTGTCTGATTTTGATAAGTTCCTGTCAAGGTGGCTTTTCCTTCTGCCAGTGTTTTTACTGTACCGTTTTTGACGGTTGCTACAGTATTGTTGGAAGAAGTCCACGTCACCTGTTTCGAAAGATTAATCGTTTTCCCATTGGCATATGTACCGATGACCTTCAACGCTTTAGATTTCTTAATATTCAGCTGCATGACAGCAGGTGTCACTTCAACTTTGGTGATCTCATCCGTGATGGCTACGGGAACTTTAACCGTCTCTGAGCCATATTTGCCTTGTAGCAGCACTCTGCCAGGCGTAATTCCTTTAATTTTCCCACTTTCCAGCACAGCGGAAGCACTCGATACCGTCCATACGATCTCGGATGTGACGTCTTCTTCCTTGCCATTTGCACGCACAATGCTTACTTTGGGAAGCGTACTTTCACTCCCTTTGACAAAATTATAGGAACTCGGGGAAGCTTTGATGCTTTTAATTTTATCCTGAACCTTAACCAGCAATTGTGCTTTGGCACCATTTACCTGTGCGTATACCGTTGCTTCTCCTGCTGCTACAGCCTTTACCTTGCCTTTTGTTATGGTGACAACCGCATCGTTACTCGTGGACCATGTGACTCCACCGGTAACATCCTGTTTGTTATCAAATCCTTCAATCACCGCCATCACTTGAAGTGTAGTTGTCTGGGATACACTCATCTGCTGCGGACTGCTGTTGGTAATTTCAATGGACGTCACATCACCCGTGGCTGCCAGGGCAAGCGAAGGGGCCAGTACTGCCAATACTAAAATAAGGGCCAAGGTGCCTCGTATTGCTTTTTTGATTCCATTCATTGCAATCTTCATCTCCTGTAATCCAATATTTTACTTCTATTATATTATATCGGAAACACATTACATAAAAGTGAATAATGTTGGAGCAAAATCTCGGATATGAGGAACATTCGACATCTGTCCTCTGATGCAGCCCTCCCTATATTCCGAAATAAGCAGAGGCATTCTGCAAGTCATATGGAAGTGACTGAAGAATGCCTCACGGAGAGGATAGAAAAAACCTGGAAAAGCGAAGCGTTCGCCTTTATAAACGTTTTGAGATAATCAGGATAGATACGATGAGCAAAAAGAACATGACCAGCAACAGTTCGGGAAATATTTTATTCATCTTCAGCCTTTTCCACCGAGGAAACCGTTGTATGAATAAGCTCCAGCACCTTGTCAACGGCGTTCTCCGTGCCACTCGCCTTCATATGGTCTATCATACGCTCCCTCTCCTTATATACGAGGTCAATATCTCGCAGGAATGTCTGAGCAGTCAGCTCCTCCTCATGGAGAACCCTTGCATAACCTCGCTCCTGGAAATACTTCGCGTTCAGCGTCTGTCCAACACGAGATCCGCCATGGGCATGGGGAATCAGAAGCATCGGCTTGCGAAGCAACAGCCACTCATGGATCGCATTGGAACCAGCGCGTGACACAACCATATCTGCCATAGCCATTAAATCCGCAAGTTCTTCATGCACGTATTCAAATGCCTTGTAACCTGCAAACCGTGGAAAGGATGAGTTCAATTTACCTGTACCACATATATGAATGATTTGATAACGCTTGAGCAGCTCCGGCAGTGTTTCAAGTACCATAAGATTGAGCCTTTCCGATCCCTGACTACCACCCATAATCAACAGAATGGGTCGATCGGAGACAAATCGGCAAAAATGAATCCCCCGCGCGCGGCTGCCAAGCTTTAACTCCTCCCTGATTACAGGGCCTACGTACACCGTCTTTCCCGAAGCTTCCGCGGAGGCAAACGTTGTTGTATCCATAAACGTGGTACACATCATTTGAGCGTATCGCCGTGACAGCCTGTTGGCCAGACCTGGATGAAGATCCGGTTCCAGAATCAGAACAGGGACCCGGTTTAAGCTGGCACCCATTACAGCAGGAACAGCCACGAAGCCTCCTAACGAAAAGCAAACATGAGGTTTAATTCGTAAAATAAGCAGATAAGCCTGCAGCACCCCAAGCATAATCTTGAATACATCGGAAACATTTGCCCACGCCCAATACCTTCTCAACTTGCCAGTTGCAACCGTATGATAATGAACAGCCGGAATTTTTCCGATCAATTGGCGCTCGATCCCATGCTTCGACCCAATATAATGAATCTCCCATTCCTCCTGAAGCAGTCTGGAGATCAGAATGAGATTGGCTGTCACATGACCGGCGGAGCCGCCTCCTGTAAATATGATCCTCCGCTTGAACACAGAAATCCCCCTCTCCACAGCATATCGCGAACCTCTGCCTTGGTCAGGATGACATCCTCCGAATGATATCCTTTGCCAGCAGAAGCAGATGCCCGACATCCCTCGTTTTCCACTGATTTGGATGAAGGGGAGGCAGTGACAACAAAGTAGGACTTCTCCTCTTCCGCTTCACAAACGTTTTCCCAATCTGAGATCAATGTCTCATACAGCCGTTCTCCCGGCCGGGCACCGATGAAATGGATCGGAGCATCCTTGTGCCCAGCATCCTCTGCCAACACCTGTGCGATATCCGTTATTTTGCAGGATGGCATTCGAGGTACAATAATCTCGCCGCCCTCACATTGCTCCATCGCCGATAGGAGAATCTCCACGCCCTCTCCAAGGGGAAGAAAAAAACGTGTCATTCTGGAATCAGTAACGCTGAGAGGCTGCTCTAACTCAAGCTGGCGTTTGAATAACGGTACAACGCTGCCCGTTGAGCCAAGAACGTTCCCACTTCGTACACATGCAAAGCTTGTAGCAGAGCGGGTGTCCGCTAATAAAATCAACTTTTCCCCGATGGCCTTGGTCATGCCGTACATGCTTGAAGGATTCGCTGCCTTGTCTGTAGAGACATATACTACCTTCTGCACGCCATTCTCGATTGCAGCATCAATAACGTTCTGCGTTCCGATAATATTGGTTTTGACCGCACAATCTGGTTGGTCCTCGCAGACCGGTACATGTTTAAGTGCCGCCAGATGAAAGACATAATCTATATCCTTGCAGGCACCCGCCAGCTCCCATCGGTCTCTGATATCCCCCAGTACAAACTTTACTCTCGGGTCAGAGATGGCTTGCCTCATTTGAGCCTGAAGCGATTCATTTCGTGAAAAAATACGTATCTCTTTTGGCTCCTTAACGAGCAATTGTTTGACCAACTCTTCCCCCCATGAGCCTGTGCCTCCCGTTATTAAAAAGGTTTTATTGAACATTGGATATCCCTCCATGAATTAAGTTCTGCTTTGGTGATAAGCCTATCCTAAGGCCATTGTGTTACATCAGTATGACGACAGGTAAACCATTGACTTCCCCAAAGTTATCTGTGCACATTCAGACCGGATCACACGAAAAAAACCACCATCTGCATGGCGGCATCCACAGTTAACGCTGTATTAAAGGTAAAGAAAAATAAAATATAACCTTTCCATCGGCTACTCCAAGGCCATAGTCAGCATGGTGGTTCTCCAGAATCGTTTTGGCAATAGACAAGCCCAGTCCCGTCCCGCTAAACTTTTTGCTGCGCGAGCTATCCATTACATAGAAGGGCTCCCAAACCTGATCCCACTGCTCGTGTTCTTCTTTATCCGTTTCATTGGCAATGCCAAAATATGCCGCTTCCCCTTTTAGCTCAAGTGTTATGGTTATTCGGTCGCCACTTGTATATTTCACCGCGTTGGTCATCCAATTATGCAGAACAGACTCCAGCTTCCGTCGATCAGCCAGCACCCAGGTCTCGTCAGCCCAACGATCCTCCACTTCCACATGCAAATCATGCTGCTGAAATACGGTTTCATAGGTATGAAGGGTCTCCGTGAGCAGTTGGCGAAGATCAACAGGTTCAAAATCGTATACTTCGGCCTGCAGACGGGATAACTCCAATAGTCGGTCAATTAAACCAGCCAGCTCCTCGCTCTGTTGCTGAATTACCCCAGCGTAGGTTCCGTCATCCAGGCCATCCTGAATACCAGAGGCATAGACTCGAATCAGGGAGAGCGGTGTTTTCAATTCATGCGAGATATCCGAGATGAACGTTCGCAGATTGGCATTTTTTAGTTCCAGTGAATGCTGCGCCTGCTGCAATTTGTCGCTCATCACATTGATGCTGCGTCCTAATGACTCAATCTCATCACCTGTCTTTATATCAACCTTCGTAAACGATAAGTTGGAAATGGCCTCAGCCGTTTCACTTAGCTTCGCGAGCGGTTTAACGATCCGGGCGGTGTACAGCACGGACAGCAGGATGAGCAGCAGCAGCATACCGAGCCATATATACGCATTGAACTGATTAATAATTCGAATCGTCTCCGTTGAATGCGAGATGGATTCCCCTACTGCAAACACGGAATCCCCCACCTTCACAAAGTTGACGAGGAAGCTTGATTTTAACTTGGTCTGATCATAGAATTTATTTACCCTTGCACCCTCACGCAGCGCAGAGATACTCTCTTCTGTCAGCCAAAATTTACTGAGGGCAATCCCCTTACGGTTATATTGCCATAACAATTGATCGTTAATATCATTCACACTATCTTTCAACGAAGTATAAGCAATAGCGACCTCGTATTGCGTTTCAAGGCTCTCCATCCGTTGTATTGGAACGCCATGTTCTGAGGCAGAGATTTCAGTCGTTAATTCCGCCAACTTCTGCTTTTTTTGATACAAGAAATAGGTAGGCAGGAAAAAGGTATTGACGATAAAGGATAGGAAGAAGACCACACACAATGCACTGATAATACGCACGAGCAGCTTACGGGTCAGTTTACTCATTTTGATCCTCTAGGCAATAACCCATTCCCCGGTACGTTTTGATCGAATCTTCTCCAATTTTCTCACGCAGTCTGCGGATATGTGTGTCTACAGTGCGCTCCTCGCCGAAGTAATCAAAACCCCATACCTGATCCAGCAAAATTTTACGGGTTACGATCTGACCCTTATTCATTCCCAGAACCTTCATTAATTCGAATTCCTTATGGGTGGCCCCTACATCCACTCCACGACGATAGATCTTCTGGCCATCCAGATCGACGGTCAATTCTCCCACAATGATTTTGGAGGAAAGTTGCAGTAGCTTCTTAACACGCAAAAGCAGGATACGCGAATCAAAAGGCTTGCGCAGATAATCATCCGCCCCGGCTTTCAAGGCAAGAAATTCATCATCCGATTCCCCTTTGGCTGTCAGCAGCAGTACCTTCGCCCGGCTCGTACGCTTGATTTCCCGACACACCTCGATACCGCTGCGACCTGGCATCATCCAATCCAAAACCGCCAAATCGACCTGGTTATTATAAAAGAGCTCCAAGGCTGTTTCCCCATCCTCGGCCAAAAACACCTGAAAGCCCTCTTTAACGAAATAGGCTTTCAAGATTTGCAGCATCAGCGGCTCATCATCCGCAAGTAGCAGGTTCATATCTGCGCCTCCTTTCCAAACTGAATTCTACTATACAATCTGTACGTTACAGCTGTGTGACATACCACAGGCAAAACAAAAAGGAACCCCGGAATAGGTTCCTTTTTGTTTCTCAACACAGCCTGTAATCCGTTTAATTCTCTTCCTCCTGGTGTGGCAAAATCAAATATTCGGCACCGCCCATATAGGGCTGAAGTGCAGCTGGAATGCGAATGCTTCCATCCGCCTGCTGATGATTCTCCAGCAATGGAATGAGAATGCGCGGTGAAGCCACAGCCGTATTGTTCAACGTATGGCAGTATGCGAGCTTGCCTTCGGCATCGCGACAACGAATATTCGAACGCCGCGCCTGGAAGTCATGCAGATTCGACGATGAATGTGTCTCTCCGTACGCATTGCGGCTTGGCATCCAGGTCTCAATATCATACTGTTTGTACGTTTTCTGCGACATATCCCCTGTACACACAGCCACCACTCGATAAGGCAGTTCCAGCAATTGCAGCAATTCCTCGGCGTGTCCCGTAATTTCCTGCAGCATTCGCTCCGATTCTTTCGCATCCGGTGCACAAAGAATGACTTGCTCCACTTTGGCAAATTGATGCACCCGGTACAACCCGCGCACATCCCGCCCGCCTGAGCCAACCTCACTGCGGAAACACGTCGATACGGCAGCCAGCTTGATCGGCTCCTGCACATCCACAATCTCATCCGCGTAATACGAAACCAGCGGCACCTCCGATGTTCCCACCAGCCACTTGTTCTCGCCTTGCAACTCATAGACCTGATCCCGTCCTGTGGGGAAGAACCCCGTGTTCAAGAGTGTATTCTCCCTCACCATCAAAGGAACCTCCATTGGCGTAAATCCATGCTTCAACAGCAAATCAAGTGCAAGTTGCTGTACAGCCCGGTGCAGGAGCAGTCCTGCTCCTTTGAGCACGTAGCTTCGTGTTCCGCCGATTTTCACCCCACGCGGGATATCAATTAGATCATGCCCTTCACCGAGTTCCACATGATCCTTAGCCTCATAATCGAATACCGGCAGCTCCCCCACACGTCTCAGCTCCACATTATCCTCATCCGATGCGCCAATTGGAGTATCCGGCGATACGATATTGGGTACCAACCATTGCAGCCGTGTCACTTCCTCTTGCACAACGGCAAGCTTGGCTTCAACATGCGCCAACTGATCATTCAGCTGTTTCACTTGTTCCCTTAAACCCTCGGCCTGTTCACGCTCACCAGCTTGCATTAGCTTGCCGATATCTGCGGATAACGAGTTACGAACTCTACGCCCTTCTTCCGATTCCTGCAAAAGCGCTCTGCGCTCTTCGTCCCGTTCCAACAATTCACGTATACTGATATCCATTCTCTTGCCGACTGCCGCAGCTTGCACCTCTTCTGCATGCTCCCGAATCCACTTCATTTCCAACATGGTCACCGTCTCCTTTGGCTGTAAAAATACAAAGAGCGCCCTCATCCCTTGGGACGAGGAGCGCTCTGCTCGCGGTGCCACCCAACTTGCTGAACCAGAATACTCTGGTTCAGCCTCTTGGTCCGCGATAACGGGCGGTTCCGGTTAACTTGGGGAATAATTCGCTCCCCTGGCGAAAACGCCTCCGAGTTGGATGCTCTTCAACGGCATGGTCCGATCTGTAATTGTTGTGGTTCAGTATATACCAACTTTCGCCTCCATTGCAAGTTATCCGTGCACACCCTAACATGTCCTGTTATGATAGAGATTGTTTGTTTTAAGGAAATGCTCCTGAATGGCAGACTTACTACATATACATCATAATTAGAAGGAGTTTTTCTTTATGAAAAAATTGCTTTGGATTGGATGCTTGTCCTATTTCCTCATCGGACTTGCCCACGTGGTTCTCGGGTCCATCCTGCCCGTTGCCCTCGAACATTATGGCAAGGATTACAGCCAGGGAGGAACACTGATATTTGCCCAATTTGCCGGGTTCCTGGGTGGTGTACTGTTATCTCCGTGGTTGAATAATCGCTTTGGCAAACGAGGCGGTCTATTAATTGCTGCCGCTCTGCTCTGCATTGCAGAGTTATCCTATATGCTGCTGCCTCCATGGGGCTGGATGTTCGTCATTGCACCTGCAGCCGGATTCGGATTCGGGATGATCGAGGCTGTTATCGGTACAATCATCATTGCTGCAATTAAAGATAATACGGCTGTTGCCATGAGTCGACTTGAAGTGTTATTCGGTATCGGCGCCATGGTTATGCCGCTCATTGCCAGCGGTCTGATTTCTGCCGGGTATTGGCGTATGTCGTTCCTCGTGGTTGCCATCTGTGCAGCGATGACCTTTATATTCTGGGCCAAAAGTTCATTCGGTGAGCTGGACAGCGAGCTGAGTCGGCGTAGCTCCGACCAGACTCCCGGACACGCTCACGCTGCTGCATCGCCCAATGGAACGAATCCTGCAAACATTCAGCCAACTCGTTCCACCTATCGCGGCCGTAATTTGGCTCTTCTGTCTTTATTTGTTCTATTTTTCTTTCTCTATGTCGGCACTGAAATGAGCCTTGCCAACTTTATGCCAGCCATTCTGATTGAGAAAATGAACATGAAGGAAGCAGGTGCCGCGCTGAGTGTTACCTGCTTCTGGATCGCCATGTCTGTTGGACGACTGTTTGCCGGATATATTGCGGAGAAATTCCAATATCGAGTCTACGTGCTGTACAGTTGCCTTGCAGCAGTTGTGCTGCTAATGATCTTTCCTTTTACCAACCAGATCTGGTCGGCATTTCTGATCATTCTGTTACTCGGACTCGCACTGTCGGGTGTGTTCTCCATTGCCCTCGTCTTCGCCAGCAAAATGCTGCCTGGAACAGAAGAATCAACACCCAGCATCCTGATTGCATCAGGCGGGGTTGGTGGTGCCATTCTGCCTTTGGTCACCGGCTGGAGTCTGGATCATCTGGAAGTGAACCAGTCCGCATGGATGCTTGCCATTTTTGCAGTCGGTCTGCTGATTATCAGCGTGATCGCCTATCAATGGCAGCACAGGCATGCTGTAAGTTCAGCATCGTAACATCTATTGAAGGATGATAAATAAGATTCCAATTACACAGAGCCGTAAAAAGATAGGCTTCGTAGCCGTGAATGCTACGGAGCCTTTTTTAATTTATAATGAATGCCTCATGATTTTCGTGAAAATGTTCTTCGCTCTAAACTGATTATCGACTCTGGTATCTTAGACCAATGGACGATTACCCAGGAAATACTTTATTAATTACTTGGATCACCCAATGCAAATTTTTGCACATCCTGTTAAGCTCCCTTATTAACGACGGGAATTGCAACCCCTTTACCCTTGATGAATTTACCGAATATGAAGCGAACGAGTGGGCCTATGATAAGAATCTGTAGAGGCAGGGCCAGACTAAAGTTACGAAGTATGGTATGAAGGTATGTCTCAAGCAGTGATTTCCCCTCCAATTGATTGGCCAAATAGGCCGTAACCATGCCGTACAGAGACATGATCAGCACCATTCCTACAACCATGCAACCTGAGATAGCCAGAATGCCGAGTACCTTGTTGGATTTGTCGAACGGTAATGAGAAAGCCACTTTCTGCGCTACAGGTCCGACTATGAAGGATTCCACCAGAAAAGCGACGATAAAACACAATACAAATTGAAACAGTATTTCTAACGGGGACATCGAACCAATCAAACCATTTTTCAATAAATTGAAGGTCATCATGACGACAACCATCCCTGTGCACATCATCAATCCAAAATAAATATGTTCTTTCTTCGTTGTTGGCAATGCTCTCATCCTTTCTGTTTACCTTCGTAATTATAGAGATCACAACCCCTTCTTCATAAGTGAACATTATGTGAACAATTATAATTTTCCCAACATTAAAATCCGATTTGACAACCCAGGGTTACAGCCCTATGATATCCCTTAAAATGGTAGAAAAGATTCACTGAATATAGGAGGATTCTGAATATGAGTTTTCAAAAGCGCATTGACCACGTCGGCATCGCCGTTCGTGATCTGGAGACCACACTCCGTTTCTATACGGAGATTGTTGGTCTTGAATTGAAAGACCGGGTAACTCATACCAACGGCGTCATTCAGCTCGCCTTTCTCGGCTTCAATGGAAGCAACGAGACTGAGATTGAGTTGATTCAGGGATACAGTGACAAGCTGCCTTCCGAAGGAACGGTGCACCATTTTGCCATCCATGTCGATGACCTTGAATCCGAATACAACCGCATTAAGACAACCAAGGCCGAGTTTATTGATGGAGAGATCATTGCACTGCCTAATGGTTACCGTTATTTCTTCATCTATGGACCTGAAAAGGAATGGATTGAGTTCTTCCAGCGCTAAGAATTGGAGCTGATTTGATGAACATTTTAATTACCGGCGCAGCCGGAAAAATTGGACGTGATTTGTCCAAACACTTGTCAGAAGCATTTCACCTGCGACTAACGGATTTGAATATAGACAGACTGCATACGTATCAAGAGACAAGCCATGAGATTACCGCACTTGATGTGACAGATCCCGAAGCCTGTCAGCACGCTTGCGAAGGCATGGATGTGGTTGTACATCTGGCGGGAGATCCTTCCCCGCATGCAGGGTTCTATGAATCGTTGTTGGACATCAATATCAAAGGTACATTTAATGTATTCCGTGCAGCTAAAGACCAAGGAGTGCGGAGAGTCATTCTGGCAAGCAGCGCACAGACGATTGAGGGGTATCCCATTGATGCTCAAGTCTATCCGGACATGCCCACACGCCCGCGGAATTTGTACGGAGTTAGCAAATGTTTTGGTGAATCACTCGCTTCCTATTTTGCGTATACCGAGGGGTTACAAAGTGTTGCGATACGTATTGGGGCATATGATGATTTTCAACCGGATGGTCCGCCTCTGGAGGCAAGGGATATGAGCGCGTATATTAGTCCGGCTGACTTGTGTGATCTGGTGTTCAAAGCAATTACAGCTACAGATCTGGAGCCCTTCACCATACTTCATGGGATCTCAAATAATCGGTTTAAACGATTGAATCTGGAAGCCACACAGAAACAGGTAGGATATGACCCGAAATCAGATGCTTTTGCACTCAGTCAGATATCCCTATACGATACACCACGGTAAATTGTTAAAAATGACACATCAAGAGAGGTCGTTATGCGAATGTATAAGGGTCATTTTGAGCGCTGTACTCTTCCATCCAGTTCCTGACTGGACATGCATCGGCCTCTCGCCTATAATTACACCTAGTAATGCCCGTAACTTCATAGTTTCCCAGGGGAGTCGGAATTGGCCGGCTGAGAGTGTATCCCACCAAGATACTGACCCTTAGACCTGATCTGGATCATGCCAGCGTAGGAATCGGAGTATATCGAATTGGCCCAGCCCAGCCTCTTTGCTGAGTGCCACATCTCTAACGCCTGCACGCGTCCCGGATTAACGGGGCGCTTTTTTAATGTTCTTTTATATAGCCAGAGAGCTAAAAAAAGTGACGTCATCCGGATCATAGCTGGTATAAATCTGTCGATTTATGCAAGAAGCTTGGATATGAAGCCAAGGAGTACCCCGCGCCACTGGCCGGACAACATGAAGGAGAGATTCAAAGATGAGATGGCGTAAAATGATGGGACTGCTGCTTTTGTGCGTGATGCTGGTAACTGTGGCCGCTTGCGGCAGCAAAGAAGCTGCACCTTCAGGAGAGAACGGCAGCAGCAACACCCAAAATAGCATTGAAGGTGACAATACAGCCCTCAAGGATATTAAAGTCGTGCTGGACTGGACACCAAATACGAATCATACCGGCCTGTATGCGGCCGTAGATCAAGGTTTTTATAAAGCAGAAGGCTTAAATGTCGAGATTGTACAGCCAGGTGCCGGAGGCGCGGATACCATGGTGGCTTCGAACGAAGTGCCTTTTGGCGTAAGTTATCAGGAAAGTGTGACCCAGGCCCGCACACAGGGCGTACCACTTGTGTCCATCGCTGCAGTCATTCAACATAACACGTCCGGATTTGCCGCTCCGGTGGATCGGAGCATCAAGTCTCCAAAAGATTTTGAAGGCAAAACCTATGGGGGCTGGGGCTCCCCGGTAGAAGAAGCCGTGATGCAGTCCATTATGGAAGGCGAAGGCGCCGATGTATCCAAAGTGAAAAATATTAACATGGGCGATGCAGACTTTTTCACCGCTGTAAAACGTGATATCGACTTTGCCTGGATTTTCTACGCGTGGACGGGCATTGAAGCCGAACTTCGCGGAGAACCAATCGACATGCTGTATGTAAAGGATTATTCCGAAGCACTGGACTACTACACACCTGTACTTGTGACGAATGAACAGACGATTCAGAATGATCCCGAGCTGGTTAAAGCGTTCTTGAAAGCGACTTCCGAAGGATATCAATATGCGATTGAACATCCCGAAGAAGCTGCCAACATTTTGATTAAGGCCGTACCGGATCTGGATAAGGATCTTGTACTCGCAAGCCAGAAGTGGCTGAGTCCAAAATATCAGGATGATGCACCGCGCTGGGGTGAGCAGAAGCAGGAAGTATGGCAGAACTACACGGATTGGATGTTTAGCAAAAAACTGCTTGATGAGCAGGTAGATGTGTCCAAAGCGTATACAAACGAGTTCTTACCCCAATAAAAATCTAACTGTATAAGTTAACATTATGTACACAAGAACGAAGAGTGCAGAACCCATCTGTAGAAACGAAGTGGTCGCCTTTATCCCCGGATTTTCCCCATGCGGAAAATGAAATCAAAAAATCCGGGGATAACAGCGATCGGAAGAGGGTACTGCAATCGAAGTGGTAAAGTGTACATTCCCTATGTTCAACTTATACAATCCAACCCGAAAGGAAAAGTGATCTTTCATGGCAAGCACACTACTTAGCATCCAAGTCATTCCCAAAACGCCAAATGGCGAAAATTCCTATCCTTACGTTGACCGTGCCATTGAAGTTATTCAACAGTCAGGCCTGAAATATCAGGTCAATCCACTGGATACCACGATGGAGGGAGAACTGGAGGAACTGCTGGAGGTTGTTCGCAAAATGCATGAAGTTCTTGTGGAAGCCGGCAGCCCAAGCATCATCTCACAGATCAAGATCGCTCATAGCCCGAGCGGCTTCAGCATGGACAGCCTGACGGAGAAATATCGCTAATGCATGCCTATTGGAAAAGCGTATGGCCGCCCTTTGTGGCGGTTATTCTCTTTATAGCCGTATGGCAGGGAGCCGTCTCCCTGTTTCATATCGAGAAATGGATGCTGCCTGCGCCTTCTGACATCGCAAATGAAGCGGCCTCTCAAGCCGAGCGACTTGGCATACACGCATGGGCAACCATCCAGCTGACATTGATCGGGTTCGCAGCAGGTACACTTACGGGATTACTGATTGCGATGGTGCTGCATTTGATTCCATTTCTGAAATCTGCCCTCTATCCTTTACTTATTCTTAGTCAAAATATACCGACCATCGCGCTTGCACCGCTCTTGCTGATCTGGTTCGGATTTGGGCTGCTGCCCAAACTGATTACCATCATTCTGGTCTGCTTCTTCCCGGTGGCTGTAGCTGCCATGGACGGGTTGACCCGCACCGATGCGGCGATGATGAACTACATGCGCATGGCTGGCGCCAAACGCGGCTCAATTTTCTGGAAGCTTGAGCTTCCACATGCGCTGCCTTCGGTGTTCTCAGGGATCAAAATTGCCGCTACGTACAGCGTCATGGGTGCGATCATCGCGGAATGGATTGGAGCAGATAAGGGCATCGGGTATTATATGATGCTGCAAAAATCGGCCTATCGGACGGACCGTCTGTTCGTAGCGATCATGATTATTGTGGCACTGAGTCTGCTGCTCTTCCTGCTCATTGCGCTACTGGAGAAGCTGCTCGTTCGCTGGCGACCGCAGAAGCGATAATTTTGAAATATGCTCTATATAAAGGGTTAGGAAGTGATGACGAGATGACACCCGAACACAACGAGCGGGTAGCTGCTGCGCCGGATGCGAGTACAACCACTCCAACCGGTAGCAGAGGTCCTGAACATGAAGCAGTGGCTTTAACTGCTAAACATTCATCGCCAGCGTTGGAAGTTCAGAATTTGCATGCCTCGTTCCGCGAGCGGCGTAGCACATTACCCGTTCTGGATGGTTTGTCCCTGACCGTGGAACAAGGAGAATTTGTAGCCATCGTCGGTCCTTCCGGCTGCGGCAAAAGCACCCTTTTCCACATCATCGGTGGCTTGCTGAAACCACAGGAGGGCCAAATTCTGATGAATGGTCAGGATGTTACTGGACAGCGCGGCAAGATCAGTTATATGCCGCAGCAGCCTGCCCTCTTCCCATGGCGTACCATTGAAGACAATGTGCTGCTTGCTGGCGAGGTGTCTGCGGACACACCGCCACGATCCGAAGCGCTTGCCAATGCCCGGAAGTGGTTGGGCAGTGTCGGACTGGCCGGATTCGAACGAGCCTATCCGCATATGTTATCGGGCGGCATGCAGCAGCGGGTTGCATTTCTGCGCGCCCTGCTCAGTCCACAGGAACTGATGCTGCTGGACGAACCTTTCAGTGCGCTGGATGCACTGACCCGCAGCGACATGCAGCGCTGGCTGCTCGAAATCTGGGAACAGAATCGCCGCTCGGTGCTGTTCATTACGCATAATATCGAGGAAGCCTTGCTGCTTGCTGATCGCATCTATGTTTTATCGAACCGGCCTGCAGCCGTACTGCACGAGGTCGATGTTCCCTTTGAACGTCCGCGGCGCGAAGCGATCACGGAGGAACCTGCTTTTCTTGAGCGTAAGCGGCAAATTTCCCAGTGGATGAGAGAAGAACAACAGAAGACCCGCCTATCCAAATAGTGCGGGTTTTTGAGTTATTATTTTCCTGAAATGGGTGATCCAAGAGAGACTACGCTGCGTAACATTGGTAAAAGACAAAAAGGAGGGGTTTATCCATGCACTCAACCGCTTTTGTACCCTTGATCGATGCACATCTTCACTTGGACAAATATACACCTGAAGAACAACGCGAGATGCTGCATTCCTTCTCATCCCACCAAGTTGAAGCCGTCATCGCCGTCTCCATGAATCTGGCATCTGCCCAAGCCAACCTGGAACTAGCTTCACAATACCCTCGTGCCGTATATCCAGCCTTTGGTTTCCACCCTGAACAGGACCTGCCGTCCCTGGCAGAGCTGGATCTGTTCTTCCACTGGATCGAAAAGTATATCGGACAAGCTATAGCGATTGGGGAAGTTGGATTGCCTTATTACAACCGACAGGAAGCCGAACAATCCGGACAACTCTTTGATCAGAGCGGCTATATCGATCTGTTGGAGCGATTTATCCAGCTGGCGAAGCGGCACAGTAAACCGATTGTACTGCACGCTGTATACGAGGATGCCGATATCGCCTGTGACCTGCTGGAGCAATATCAGCATCGCCGCGCTCATTTTCACTGGTTCAAAGGTTCCAAGCGGACCGTCCAGCGAATGGCTGACAACGGACACTTCGTCTCATTCACACCCGATATCATCTATGAAGAGGAAATTCGCGAACTGGCCCGCCAGTATCCTTCGGAGCAAGTTATGGCAGAGACCGATGGACCTTGGCCTTTCGAGGGGCCCTTTCAGGGAAGAATGACTCACCCTGCCATGACCAGACAGGTCATTCAAGCCTGGAGCGAAGTGACTGGTATGGGCACAGAGCGGGCTGCGCGCCTCTTTTATCAGAATACGAAACGCTTCTACGGTCTTCCTTAGACGGTATTTATATGTAAAGCACCAAAAAAAGAAGTCAGCCGGCATCCGCCGTACTGACTTCTTTGGAATTCACTTTTTAACGCTTCAGGAACCCTTTACCTTCGAGAAAAGGCTTCATCTGCAAGCGTACCGGCTCTGTGAGACGTTTCGCCATCATTTCGGACCATGGTGTCGAACGTTCCCCCTGGGTACGCTCCTTCATGTATGCAGCGGTCGTTTCGTCATAGCTCTCTACGCCCTTGAGCGTCTGCTCAGCATTATAGCGACCATGGTGAAGCACCGCATCAAGCGGCAGACGCGGACGAATGCCCGTCTCCTGATCCGCTACGCCAATGCACATGCCGTAGACCGGATAGACACCTTCAGGCAAGCCTAACACTTCGTTGACTTCTTCAATGCGGTTACGCAGCCCGCCAATATAGACAATACCGAAACCTAACGACTCTGCCGCAAGCGCCGCATTTTGTGAAGCAAGCGCAACATCAATTGTCGCTACCATAAAGTTCTCAGTGGAGTCCTCATAGGATTCCTTCTCCGGCAAGTGACGTTTAGCAGCATCACTCAGACGATAAAGATCAGCACACCACACAAGAAACACAGGACATTCGTTGATGTAAGACTGATTACCCGCCAATTCAGCCAATTTGGCCTTCTGCTCCTGTTCGGTAACAGCAATTACAGTATAAGCCTGTACACTACTTGAAGAGGAAGCCATCTGCCCGGCTGCCACGATTGCTGCCAGCTGTTCCTCGCTTACCGGGTCTGGCTTGAATTTCCGTACAGAGCGGTGTTTCATCATCAATTCAATGGTTTCGTTCATTTCCATTCACTCCTAATCCTCGTAATACGAATTCAATGGTTTGCTCGGCCAGCTCATCTGTATTCATGTGCTGATAGTCAAAGCTAAACCGTGAATTCTTGGCCCGTTTGTGCGCCAAAGCCACACCCATCACCTGAAGCATCGCATAAGACACGGACTCTATTTGGAACAAGCCCTGCTCCTTGCCTTCTCGCAGCAGTTCCCTCACTCGGGTCCAGACGGGGTCCAGAAAGCGAAACACGGTATCTGTGCGATGAGTACGAAGCGTAATTTCCAGCTGTACAATATCGCTCATCTCCCGGTCCGTCATCGTGAACTTTACGACTTCACCTATGATTCGTCGGATACCTTCCACAGGCGAGGACATGGACTCTGCAGCCAACTCGTTCATCATATGATCAGGAAAAAAGTGCTCAAATAATGCTTCGAACACCTTTTCTTTGCCGCCAAAATGATACGAGACCAGCGACACATTCGCACCCGCCTCATCACAGATTTGACGAACACTTGTCCCATCATACCCCTGCTGTGCAAAAAGTTTCTTGGCTGCAAGCAGAATCCTCGTCTTGATATCCAATTCCGGTTCCGTCATTCGTTCCGCTCCTCTTGTCCGTTCTATTCATATGCTCCAGCTCACCGGGCTGCAGCAAGACTGCTCTATCGTTTCATTATGAAAGTTTGTGCATCAAAGTGCAAGGTTTGCCGTCTGCAATCCTGCAAGTCTCAACCTACTTATTAAACCAAGCACCCCGGTGAAAATCACCGGGGTGCTTGATCATATCCTATGAAGATCATTACGTCTGGAATATTAGCTGTTCATTGGAGCCGGTCTTGGTACCCCGGCTGGCATGCGTTGTTTTCTCAACAACGTCACTACCAGGGAGAGGGCTACTGCAATGACCAGCACAATAGCAACCGATCCAGCTGCCGCTTGGACACCAGGTCCTCCGAGCTGAACGCTCAGAATACCTTGAACTGCATACGTTGCAGGCAGATATTGCCCAATGCCGCTGTAGAAGCTGTTCAGCAATTCACGTGGCACCATTGCACCGGAAGATACCAGTTGCAGAGACAGTGAAATGATATTGAACAGGCTTCCCGCCGGTCCGAAGCAGATCAGGAAGAACTGGGAGAAGAACATGAACGTGCACAGGAACAACGCCTGGAACAACCAGAAAGAGATAAATCCTTGCTCAATCTGTCCACCCAGCGCAACGATTAACGAAGAACCGAGCAGAGATACGATCAGGGCAGACCCAATGTTAATGACCATTCTTGCGCCAAACAGAGTTAAACGGGAGTAAGTAGCGGACAGCATACCCATCGCTGTCTGCAGGTTCATACCCATGATCATGGCTCCCACATAAGAGGCCAGTACCATCATCATCGGAACCATCTGGTTATTCATGCCGTTAACCGGATTGATTGAAGTGGTTGTACCTTCCACACGGGTAGTCAGGTTGGTAGCAGCTTCAGCAGCCTGATCCGCAGGCGCTCCTGTGGCCGTCAGCACCGTCTGTACACCCTGAGCTGTTGCTTGCTTGTTAATCGTGTTCGTCACGCTTTGCGACACGCCTTGCATCATGCTTTTAATCGTAACCGGGTTCGCCTCGTTAATGGTGTACTTAATTTCGGCAGTGGAACCGGCTGTCTGAATCAGCTCATTAAACCCTGCCGGAATATTCAGCACCATATGAATCTTGCGATGGTTTAACTCATCCAGCGCTTCAGCGGCACTCAGATTAGATACGGTATGAAAAGGAAGCGTCTCGGCCATGCGATCTGCGATCCCCTTGGACTGTTCCCCGTCCTCATTGACAACGGCAACCGTCAATTCTTTCATCCGGTCATTCACTCCGGAATATGCTGTCATCCAGATCACGCTAAAGATCACTTGGAACATAAGCGCCGTCACGATCCCTACAATTACTGGTGGTTTTTTCAATAACACGCGTAAAGCCTGTAACATAAATGATGTCCTCCATTACTAGATAGTTCTAATTTGATTTAAACGATTGTTTGAATCAAACGATTGTTTTAAATTTTAAATCCATATGTCTATATTGTCAATTAATTTCTGAAAGGTTCAGAAAAGATAAAGATGTCTTTCGCAAACCGTAGTCATTCTTTTCATAAAAGGACATCCCTTCATATGCCCGTCTTCTACTAACAAGGAACGGACTTTTGCTTTAACCTTTCAGGCCATTTTTCCAACAAAAAAACACGACCCGTCGCCACGGACCGTGCTTTTATTTATGATTTGAAAAAAAGAAAGAAACGTTGAGCCCTTCCATACAGGGCAATTAATCATTCCGTTTCAGTTTCATTCGCTGCAAACGCAGCGAATTCAGTACAACTGACACAGAGCTGAAGGCCATTGCTGCACCTGCCAACCAAGGGGCCAGAAAGCCCACCGCTGCAATAGGAATACCAATTACGTTATAACCAAGTGCCCAGAACAAATTCTGCTTGATATTGCCCATGGTGCGTCGGCTCATCTCGATCGCATCTGCAATACTGTTCAGATCGCCACGCATCAGCGTAATATCGGCTGCTTCCATCGCTACATCGGTTCCGGTTCCAATCGCCATACCAATATCGGCTGTAGCAAGGGCTGGAGCATCGTTGATTCCATCCCCAACCATCGCTACCTTGAGACCGCTCTCCTGAAGTTTCTTCACTTCGGCCGCTTTGCCCTCAGGCAATACCTCAGCCAGCACTTTATCGATTCCAGCCTGTTCTGCCACGGCGCGAGCTGTTCGCTCATTGTCTCCCGTAATCATGATGACATCAATTCCCATGGCTTGGAGCCGCTTAATGGCTTCTCGTGAAGTTTCCTTGATGGTGTCAGCCACAGCAACGATCCCTGCCCATTGGCCATCCACCGCGATCAGCATCGCAGTGCGCCCTTGTTCTTCAAGGTTGTTCATCTGCTGCATGGTTTCCTCAGAGACATTCACCTTCGCATCCGTAAGCAGTCGGCGTGTCCCGACCAGGATCTCTTGTCCTTGAACCCGGGCCCGCACACCATATCCCGGTATGTTCTCGAATTGCTCTGGCTGGGTCAGTCCCAGACCCTTACCTCTGATTCCTTCCACAATCGCTTCAGCCAAAGGATGCTCCGAACTCTGCTCTGCCGCTCCCACCCGTTGCAGCAGCTCTGCTTCCGTCCATTCTGGAGCCGTCACCACATCCGTAAGCACAGGCTTCCCTTGGGTAACTGTACCTGTTTTGTCCAGCACAACGGTCTGGATCTGCTGTGCCGATTCCAAATGTTCGCCGCCTTTGAACAACACACCATATTCCGCCGCACGCCCTGATCCAGCCATAATGGACGTTGGGGTTGCGAGTCCAAGCGCACAAGGACAGGCAATCACCAGTACAGCAATCGCCTTCTCCAGCGAACCGGCAAAATCACCCGGACTCGCAAACAGATACCAGATCAGGAACGTCACTGCTGCAATGCCTACTACAATCGGAACAAAGATACCGGAGATCACATCTGCAATCCGCTGAATGGGGGCTTTGGAGCCCTGCGCTTGCTCAACCACTTTAATAATCTGCGATAACGCCGTGTCTGAGCCTACTCTAGTCGCACGCAGTCTTAATACTCCATTTTTGTTCAGCGTAGCACCTGTAACGGTATCTCCCGGTTTTTTATCAACGGGCAGGCTCTCTCCGCTTAACATGGATTCATCGACAGAAGACTGTCCTTCCTCCACGACGCCGTCCACCGGAATACTATCTCCGGGTTTCACGAGAACCAGATCACCTACCGCGACATACGCCGACGGTACAACAACCTCCTGACCATCACGAATCACTCTGGCTTCACGCGGAGCCAGTTCAATGAGGCTTTTGATCGCCTGAGAGGAGCGCCCCTTGGCTACGGCCTCAAACCATTTTCCCAATAGGATCAGCGTAATCAGAATCGCACTCGTCTCATAATATAGCTCTACTGTTGGCATGGTTGCTGTAGTCATTCCTGCCCCGCCATGATCCATCATGGTCGAAGCTGTACTGCCACTGGTCAGGGTCAGATACAGACTGTAAAAGAAAGCTGCACTTGTACCCAAAGCAACCAGTACATCCATGTTGGCACTGCCATTACGCAGCGCTTTATAGGCGCCCACATAGAACTGCCAGCCAATTACAAACTGCACCGGAGTTGCCAGTACCAGCTGGAACCATGGATTCATGAACAAGTCGGGTACCCATATCCAGGATGTGAACGAAAAATGGCCTACCATCGCCCACAACAGGGGCAAAGATAACAAGGCAGAGATCATCCACTTCCATTTTTTGCGCTGCAACTCACGTTCACGCACGGATTTTGTCTCTTCTTGCGTCTGTTGCAGCTCGGCTCCATAACCAAGTTGCTTGATCTTCGCCGTAATATCGGATGCCTTCAATGCTCCGGCAACGTATTCCACATGTCCTTTCTCCAGTGCCAGATTCACGTTCGCACGGGTTACACCCGGTAAACGTGAGAGGCCCTTTTCGATTCGAGCAGAACAAGCAGCACAGGTCATACCTGTAATGTCCAGATCCACCGATTCCGTTACTGTACCGTAGCCAAGCGCCTCCACCTTATCCCGCAATGCATTGATGTTCGTTGTCTTTGGATCATAGGAAACCGTTGCTTGCTCTATGGCGAGGTTAACATTCGCCTGGTTGACCCCTTCCATTCGGGACAACCCCTTCTCAATTCGTGTAGAGCAGGCAGCACAGGTCATACCTGTAATTTGCAGTGTTGTCTGTAATCCCGCTTCTTCCGGTGAAGGTATGGGTTCTGATGCCGATACGGTTTCCGTTGTTGATGATTTATCCATGAGGGTAGCTCCTTTCTTAATAAAATATTTCTACGTGTTCAATACCCCCAAGGGGTATATAAAAGACAAAAAATCAGGCTTAAACCATGAACTCATTTATTGGAAAAGTTCTGTTGAGTTCCTTTCCATGTAAGGGGAAGTTCAGTTTAAGCCTGCAATGATTAGACTACGTCATACCCTTGATCTTCAATGGCTGCCTTAATCTGATCCACATTGACTTTTTGCTCGTCATATTCAACTGCGACAGTTCCTGCTGCCAGATCAACCTTACCATTCGCTCCCGCATTCTTCACGGCTTCTTCAACCGATTTCACACAGTGATTGCAAGACATTCCTGTAACGTTCAACGTAATATTAGACATGGATAGTTCCTCCTTGGATATATAAATGATGAGTTCATTCAAAAATAATTACTTCATTAACTTCCTTACCGTCACCAACAATTCATCCACAACCTCATGCTCTCCGGCTTGAATGCGCTCAACAATACAGCTCTTCATGTGACCTTCCAGCAACAGCTTGCCAACCGAATTGAGAGCAGACTGAGCCGCAGCGATCTGCGTCAGCACATCATCACAATAGGTATCCTTCTCGATCAATCCCTTAATCCCGCGAATCTGTCCTTCAACGCGGTTCAAACGGGAAATCAGATTGCCCTTCATCTCCTGGGAGTGATGGCTCTTGCGCACATGCTTCCCGTCACTTCCTGCCGTATGACATGAATTGGCTTGCTGATCATCTGTCTGTGAAACTTCGTTCACCTCTGTTACGGATGACTCCAAAGGTTCCTTGGGATGGCTCTGATGTTCCATCACGAACACCCCTTTTCTTTCGTTCTGATATAAGAGTAACATACCCCATGGGGGTATGCAAGATTATTTCATTATTTTATTCAAAATGGATGCTTACCATGCTTCCTACGATTGCAGTATTGCACCCAGACATCCCCATTAGTCTCCGTACAGGCGGACTATAATATGTATTCCATTCTGCTGCTGCGCACAGCCAGGCCCAATTGCTCATAGAAAGCCTGAGCTCCGGTATTGAATGTAGATACTGTCAGTTCAACGCTGTCGACCTGAATTTCTTTGCCAAGCTCGATTAACTCCTGCATCAACCGTTTGCCTGTCCCATGTCCGCGATGCTTGCTGCCAACGATGATTTCATTGATGTACAGCATCTTTCGATCCTTTAACAAATTCACATTCTGAATAACATTCAGCTGTGCACTTGCATATCCAACAATCTCACCTTGATCCAGCAATTCCGCAACATAGAGATAACGATGTTCCGTCTCCATTAGTTGTTCATATTCCTTTTCGCTCATTCTCTTCTGCAGCTCTCTGTAAACGTCTGGCCTGGCTTCTACATGCAACTGATGAAGTTCATCCATTAATGCAGATACTCCCGTATAATCCCCCATGACAGCCCGTCTAATATTAATCACACTCATCTTCACATTCTCCTTTCACAAACGTTTCCCATGATTATACAATAAAAAGCAGATACCTTAACGGTACCCGCTTTATTTCAAGCTATATTTGGTTCTACTATTCTTCAGATGATTTACCTTCATCAAATGCTACAGGTGACGGTTTGGCAGACCATTCGTCCGCTTGCGGCTCAATATCTACACCGCTCAAAATTTTCTTTTTCTCCATCAAGGAATCCCCGTCTTCATCCAGCTTGTTGCGAATTGCCGCCTCATCCTGAGGTTGATTGTTCTGTTGTGTCATGTTGGAGTCCTCCTTCTATTATTTCATCGTTATTATGATGTTCCTATATATAACTTACCCAATTTTTTCATTGTCATTCGTGATATCACTTCGATGTCAATATGATTGTATATTGAATAATTTTGTAATACTACAATATTAATATCATTCTTAGAGGAGTTTTATATTTCATGGCTACAGATAAAAGAGTCTTTACACTTAGGCTAAGAGAAACGAATTTTGAGAAAATTAAAGTGATCGCTGACAAAAACAAACGGTCCATCGCGATGCAAATTGAGTATTTGATTGAGAAGCATATTGAAGACTTTGAAAAGGAGAAAGGCGTTATTTCCCCGGATAAACATAATGACGTATAGATCGTGCGCACGAGATTACATGCGCATCATCCATACGTCATTTTCATGATATTTCCTGAGTCCTGTTAATTGAAGTCCACCTGTTTATCCAAAGTGACTTCCTCCAATTTGTGTTCCAACTCTGGTATAGAAGGAATTAAAGAGAATTGAACGTTTTCCAGAGAAAAAGGCAGGGCAGGAACTACTCGGAAACTCAATTGTGTCTCCCCACCTCCTCCACGACTGCCTTGTCTCATAGTCATATGTCTCTGTCCGCTCAACACCTCAAGAGCCAAGTGTGGCACCAACTGTATACGTTCAGACTCATTTCCCTTATATTGAATTTCCACATATACGAGACTTTCGCCTTCATACTGCATCGAATGTGTAATGATGTACTCACACGAATCTTTAATCGTTTTCTTCATGATCGGCACAACACCCGTTAATTGAAGGGGCTCACGTGGAAAGTAATGCCGTTGTGGCATGGGCTGCACACTACGGAGAACATATCGAATATCTTCCTCCTTCATATCCAATAACTTTACCCATTGATCGATGGTATCTTGAGGGGGCTGATATTGGACAGCTCCGGTTATATTCTTTCTTGCAGCAACCAACTTCAGTAGTTGCCCATCAATCTGCTGTACTTCTTCATTATATTCATTAGGGATTTCACGAAATTCACTCCAGCCCATATTCAATCACCCTCCTAATTTAATGAAATACCACATGCAAATACAATTCGCTATGGCATCTGCATCCCCTCTTCTTTTCTAGGTTTAACCAAAAAAAACGGTGAACCTTCCCTTTCAGCTGCAACAGCCGATTCGAGAAAGTTCACCGCATAGCTTTAGATTTTCGCCACCTTGCTGCCCTTTACTTTAACATTCACAAGCAGGATGCTGGCTATGATCATAACGAGACCTGCGATCAGATTGACCGTCACCGACTCTCCCAGGAACAGTACACTGCAAAACAGGGCAATCAGCGGAATCAGAAATGTGAATGATCCTACCTTGCTGGCTTCGCCGGAGCTGACCAGTTTGAAGAACGCGAGCCAGCCCAACGCAATGACAAACACCGAGATAAACAGCATATCCAGTATAAAAGGAAGCACCCACTGTACGTCAGCCCAGCTCTCTGTGACCGTACCCGTTAAGGTCAGTACAACTCCACCGATTAGAATCGGAATGGCTGTCATCCAGATTCCATCGACCTTCATTGAAGTTCGCTTCATATATACGGTCCCGATCGCCCAGCTAATTGCACTAAACAGCCCAAGCATAACCCCTTCAGGTGAAACTTTGCCTGTCATGCCGCCTATACTGATCGTAGCCACTCCTGCAAAACCGAGCACCAATCCGGCGATTTTCATTCCATACATGGACTCGCCCAGCCACAACCAGGCCCCGATCCCAAGCAGCACAGGCTGTAGGAACACAATGGATGAAAATAATCCTGCCGGCACTTCCGTCAGCCCCACGGTCTGAAAGCCGTAGAAGAAGATGATATTAAGCACCGCAGATATGGCATAGATATGCCAAGTTTGTTTCAGTCTCAGCGTTTTGTAGCGGGGAAAAGCATACAATCCCAGCACCAAGCCCCCAATTAACAGGCGCATGCCTGCGAATATAAGCGGTGGTGTAAAATTTAATGCGTATTTGGTCAGGGGCCAGTTTACTCCCCACATGAGTACCAGAAAAACCAGGACCCAGCCTGCTTTTGCACGTGATAAAGCCATATGTTTATTCTCCTATCCGGCACACATCTACAGGAACAGTTTAATTTCGTACTCTTTGTCCCGCGCTCTGTCTGTGCCTGCAACCCATTTGGACGTCGATCCAGACCCGTTATCCATATCTATCTGTTCTTTGATCGTTCCGTTTCTCCATGATACAATAATGATCATAATAATTGAAATGCATGTTAATCATAAGGAGCATACCAAATCTGATATGAACAATTCACAGTTGCAGTTATTCGTGAAAATTGCAGAAACGGGAAGTTTCACCCGTGCAGGCCAAGAACTGAATATGACACAGCCCGCAGTCAGCAGGGCTATCTCTTCTCTGGAGAATGAACTCGATGTCATTCTAATCATACGAGATCGTAGGAACGGCATCGTGCTTACGGATGTGGGGCAGCGAATTTTGGTCATTTTCCGCCGGATTTTACAACAATTTGATAAGGTACAGCAGGTCGTTGCCGCTGAGAAAGGGCTTGAGATTGGTACGATTCGCATTGGCTCTTTCCCCATGTCATCCGCCCATCTGCTGCCGAAAATTATCCGCTCCATTCGAGACCGCTATCCTCAGATTCAATTTGAGCTGTACGAGGGGAACATCCTTGAAATTCAGGAATGGTTAAGCTCAAGGGCCATTGATGTGGCTCTCATTATTGCAACAGACAAAGAGCCAGTAGATATGGCTTATGAGACGCTTCCGCTTTATAGTGAGGAGATTCTCGCGGTGTTTCGGGACGATGAGCCTTTTGCGAATCTGGAGGTATTACCTGTACAAATGCTGGACAATCACCCTATGATCATTTGCAAAGGCGGTTACGAAGTACCGATTGTTGACCTATTCAATCGAGCAGATGCAGAGTTAAATTTCGGATTTGTGGTGTATAACGTGAACACTTGTCTCAGCATGATTGAGCAAGGACTCGGAACCTCTATGCTGCCTGTAATCTCTCTATCCTGGCTGCCTCCACGTGTCAAAGCACTCCCCACGGAGCCGAAAGCCTACAGGAATATCGAGATTGCCGTTCCTTCACTTGTTGATGCTTCTCCCGCATCCCGGTTATTTATTGAGACGGCACAGCAATTGTTTGGACAACGCTAACGAATCGATTGCACCTTATTGTGGCATATAACGCAGATTGGATAATCTTACGAACACCAGACGCGTTATGCAGATAGAAACTGATAGAAAGCCATGAAACAAGGTTAGTAACAGGGAAATAACGTGTCTACGATTTGTTGATTCGCCAAATTTGCCTAAATCCCCATAATAAGACCTGCTGAATTCGTTAAAAATATTGCGGCTTCGGTTGTTGAGACGGGATGGTATAAAGGTTACAGTTACAGTTTCAGTCACGATCATGGCTGCCAAAGTTAATGTAGCGCCATTCTCCCCTATCCCAAATTCAAAAGGGCGCCCCCTAGGTCATGTTCATGACCTTATGGGGCGCCCCTTTATATAGTCCACCTCAGGTGGACATCATTTGCGTATTTTGCAATTTCACCAGCAGTAGTACTACAAAATGCCCTGAGGATCTCAGCTTTACGCCTGATCCTGGCGAGCAAGTGCAGCCAGCGCGCGCAGCGCCGCTTCGATCTCACGCTCAACCGCATCGGCTACCGCATTTGTATGCGGATCATACTCTGCCGCCAGGTCGCTGTCTGCAAAACCGTCGATAGCGACAATCGCCCCGGCACGAGCACCGCGCAGTGTGCTGACAATGTAGAGCGCTGCAATCTCCATCTCAGCGGCAAGAGCACCCGCCTGCTTGTACTTGCGGTGAGGAATCTCTTCCACCCCAGTGAAGAATGCATCCAGCGTAACGGTAATGCCCACACCAACTTTACCCGCACTCGAAGCATCCGTTCCACTTGCATGCTCACGAGTAGCCTCAATTAACGCTTGTGTAACGCCAAGGTCTGCTACCGCAGGAAAACCATCCGGTACGAGCTGACGTGTCAGCCCGTCCGTACGCACAGCGGCCGTGCTGACGATAACGCTCCCCGCAGGATAATCAGCGGTATACGAGCCCGCTGTACCTACACGAATCAGGGTCGTTACCCCTGCACGGATCAGTTCCTCGAAGCAAACAGCCGCTCCGGGTGAACCTACGCCATGACTGACCACGGCCATGGGTATACCTTCGTATAATCCAACAAATGTGCGATACTCCCGGCTGAACGCCAGTTCTTTCGCCTGCTCCAGCTTACGGGAAATCTTCTCCGCACGTGCCGGATCCCCACAGACAATGGCGTATGCAGGCATATCTTCGGAATGAATTTGCAAAATAGGCATCAACATCTTAATCAAACTCCTTCTTCGTCCATTCGTCTTCCGGAATCGGAATATCTTCACCCGAGAAGCGCTGCTCCTTGAACGGATCGGCAAAATGGTGGAAACCATTAACTTCCCAGAAGCCATTGCGGTCTTCTTTCATGAATTCCAGCCCCCGTGTCCACTTCGCGCTCTTCCAGAAGTAGAGTTGAGGAACCACCAAGCGCAATGGATAACCATGCTTTGGTGTGAGCGGCTCACCGTTAAATTTAAAGGCAAGTAGCACATCGTCATGCAGCAGTTCTTCGAGCGGAACATTCGTCTCGTAATCGTGATCCGCATGGATCATGACGTATTTTGCTTCCGGTTTGACACCAAGAAGCTTGATGAAATCCGAGAATCGGATGCCTTCCCACGGTGTATCAAACTTCGACCAGCGGGTTACACAATGAATGTCGCTCACCGTGTTCACTTGAGGCATCGCCTGAAGCTCGGCGAAGGAGAACACCTTCTCCTCTTCAACCTCGCCGAATACTTTCAAATCCCAGGTCGCGAGGTCATATTCCGGCAATTCGCCCTCATGCAAAATCGGGAACTTCTCGGTCAGTACCTGCCCCGGCGGCAGCCGGTCTCCGTGCTCAGCACCCGCTTTGGGTGCCGGGCTTTTCGTTTTTTTCAGACGTTCAGCCTTATTATGCATGTGTGATTCCTCCTTCTTTATATGCTTTCAGCATAACATTCAGGAATTAACGCGAGCTTCCGCCCGCTTTCAGTGCATCCTGTGCGTAGGTACGATCTTTGAAAAAGAACATCGCCACCAGTGTCACAATATACGGCAGCATCATGGTAAAGTGAGTTGGCAGCGCGAAGCCCTGCAATCGGATACTGAGTGCTTCCATGAACCCGAACAGCACACTGGACCCCATAACGCCAAGCGGATTCGCTTGCCCCAGCATGGTCGCTACCAATGCGATGAAACCGCGACCTGCGGTCATACCTTCGGTAAACATCGTAACCTGACCAAGTGATAGCTGCGCACCCGCCAAAGCGCACAGTACACCGCACATCAGGACTGCACCATATTGAATGCCGCGCACCTTGATGCCGATGCTCTGTGCTGCTACCGGATTCTCGCCAACCGAGCGGAGACGGAACCCGGAGACACTTTTGAACAGATAAAATTGCAAGGCAATCACGATAATAATTCCAAGATACACCAGCGGGCTATGCCCTGAGATGACATCACCTACCCATGGAATGTCCTTAATAAGAGGGATATCCCATTTGGGGAGTCCCACCATATCTTTGTCGTAGTACGCACCCTTCACGTCAAAAATCGCCCGTAGCGCAAAAGTCGTCAGTCCTGTCGCCAGAAAATTAAGCGAGATCCCGACTACTATCGCGTTGGCCTTCAGATTAATACTGATAAAGGCAAATAGCGCAGAGAACAACATAACGATCACAATCGAGAATATGACGGCCAGCAGTACATTACCGAACAGATAGTTACCAACAATAGCGGAGAAAGCGCCGATCAGTACGAGTCCTTCCAGACCCACGTTGAACAGACCGACACGGGAGCACAAAGCCCCGCCGAGCGCTGCAAGCAGAATCGGCGTCATAATCCGCAGAGTAGAGCCAAACATGGCTGCATCAAACAGTTGTTGCATTGGACTTTTTCTCCTTTCTCCGCTTCAGGAATGAATAACCGATCTGAGCCGATACAAATAACGTCAACACCGCTTGGATGACACTGCCGACTTCCAGCGGCACATCCGTATTTCGTTCCATCCCCATGGCACCTGTCTGCAACGCTGCAAGCAGAATTGCAGCCACAGCTGTTCCTAGCGGATGCGAGCGGGCAAGCAAGGTTGCCATGATGCCGCTCCATGCATAACTTGCAGATGACAACGAGCCATCAAGGAAACGGTACTGTGTACCCAACACTTCGCCTGCACCCGCAAGACCTGCAAGTCCGCCACTAATGATCATGGACAGCATCATCATGCGAATGCGGCGCACGCCGCCATAGGTTGCAAAGGAAGGATTACTACCCAGCATGCGGATCTCATAACCCGTTACCGTCTTGTGTGTGAACCAGTAGATGAGAATAGCCGCTACGATAGCAATGATGAATCCGGCATGCAGTCCCATGCCCTGGAACAGCTTCGGCAGCCAGACACTCTGATCAATCATTGGCGTCTGGGCCATCGCCGCTGATCCGGTGCGGTCTTTGAACGGATAGGATACCATGTATCCTCCAAAATAAATCGCAATATAATTGAGCAGCAGCGTTGTGATCAATAGATTCATGCCGAAACGAGCATCCAGCCAACCGGCAAACAGCGACCACACTCCACCGGCAATGATCCCTGCCACAATGGCTGCAATACAGACAAACCAGCCTGGACCCGGCAGGTAGAGCGCCGTCAGCGCTGCACTAAGTCCGCCGAGAACCATCTGTCCTTCGGCACCCATGTTGAAAAATCCGGCGCGGAACGCCAGTGCTACGCCCAGTCCCGCAAGAATAATTGGCGTCGAACGCGCTAATGTGTTGGTGAAGAAGTAGAAGTTGCCGAAGGCCCCTTTCCACATCTCCGCATACGTATCCACCACGGACCCGCCTACGACCAGAATGGCTACAGCACCTGCCAGCAAACCGATGAATACGGCAAGCAGCGGCTGTACGAGTCCGCGAAGTGTTTCTTTTACCCGATTCATATCCGCTCTTTCCCTCCTGCCATCAACAAGCTGATCTGTTCTTCTGTTGCTTCATCTGCCTTCAGTTCCCCAGCGATTCCGCCTTCATACATGACAATGATTCGATCGGATAATTGCAAAATCTCGGACAATTCGGATGAAACGAGCAGAATTCCTGCACCTTCATTCCGTTTGCGCAGCAATTCGGCATGAATCGTTTCCATCGCTCCAATATCTACACCCCGTGTAGGTTCAGCCGCAATGAGAAACGGTGTATCCTGGGCAAATTCACGTGCGGCAATCAGCTTCTGCAAGTTACCACCGGAAAGGAACTGTGCCTTCGTTTCCGCAGAACCCGTCTTGATGCTGAACTGCTTGATCCAGTTCTCCACCATGGTCCGTGCTGCCTTTGCTTTAATGATACCGCGTGATTGAAGCCGGTGATGATGGCCCATCAAGCCATTCTCACGAACGCTTGCATCCTTCGCCGCTCCCCACATATAACGGTCTTCCGGGATATGGGCAAGTCCAAGTTCCCGAATGCGACGCACCGGCCAGTTTGTCGTATCCTGCCCTGACAGCAGGACGCGGCCGCTATCCGACTTGCGCAGTCCGGCAATGATCTGGATTAGTTCAGACTGACCGTTCCCGGAAATACCCGCGATTCCAACGACCTCACCTTTCCGAACTTCCAAATGAATATCCTTGAGTGCGGAACGATCCTCTGCCCCTGACAGACTCACTGCTTCCACCTGAAGCACCGCTTCTCCCGGAACGGATGGCTGCTTGTCCATACGTACCAACTCGCGTCCAACCATTAAGCGGGATAACTCCTCCACATTCGTATCTTTCGCTTCCAGCGTACCTGTCACCTGACCATCACGAAGAACCGTGATCCGGTCTGCCACATCCATGACTTCCTGCAGCTTGTGCGTGATCAATACAAAGGTTTTGCCCAGCTTGGCTAGAGACTTCATATTCGCGAGCAATTCTTTCACTTCCAGCGGTGTCAGTACCGCTGAAGGTTCATCCAATATAATGATATCTGCGCCCTGATGCAGCACCTTGAGAATTTCAACTCGCTGCTGCATACCCAGAGGGCACTCAAATACTTTTTTCCACGGATCAACTGGCATGCCATACGTTCTGCCCAGCTCGTTCACCTGGGCCGCTGCCTGTTTGCGGTCAAATACACCTGCAGCAGACGGTTCACGGCCGATCACGATGTTCTCAGCAACCGTAAAGGAAGGAAACAGCATGAAATGCTGGTGCACCATGCCGATACCGCTTGCCATGGCCTGAGACGGGGTAGCGAAGCTTACCTCACGTCCACGAACTTTGATTGTGCCTGATGTCGGTTGTTCCATTCCATACAACATGCGCATCAGGGTTGTTTTACCGGCTCCGTTCTCACCCACGAGGGCATGAATCTCTCCTTCTCGCAAATTAAAACGGATGTCCCGATTAGCGGTGAAGCCGCCGTATTTCTTCGTAATCTGCTCCATCTCCAACAGCATCTCGCGTTCTCTCCTCTCGGTCTATATACGTTCAACTAAAGCATATTTACACTAGCCACTACGATGACAGAACAACCTTCCGATTGCTGTTATCGGGTAAATGTTTAGTAGAACATATATAGTTCATTGTAATAGCAGCAAAACCGGCTGCCTGATCGGGCAGCCGGCTGATCAACTCAATTAATCCATCCTATGAAACAAAGATTACTACTGTTGCAAAGGATCTTTCACAACGATTTTGCCGGATACGATATCATCCTTGATCGCTTTAACCTTGTCGATTACTTCTTGTCCAACAAAAGCATTCAATGGAGATTCGCTATCACGTGTTACATAAGTCAGGCCTACGCCATCTTCTTTCAAGCCATAATTTACAGCACCCGCTTTGAAGTTTCCTTCTGCGAAATCCTTCACGGTCTGATAAGCAACCGTATCGGTCGACTTCAATTGAGACAGTACGATATGTTCCGGATCTTCAACAGTACGGTCCGTATCCTGACCGGAAGTATAGAAGCCTTTTTCCTTCGCGGCTTCGAACACACCCAGATCGCCTACAGCAGATGCCCCAGCAATGAAGTCAGCGCCTTTGCCGAATTGTACTAACGCCAGCTCTTTTGCCTTGGCCGGGTCATTGAATCCACCAACATAGTTCACGAGGAATTCCGCATCCGGGTTAACCGATTCCAGACCGGCTCTGAAACCTTCTGTATATTTCTTGATTAATGGAACGTCCATCGCAGCAATCATGCCGACTTTGTCTGTTTTAGTAGACAGTCCAGCAGCTGCACCAAGCAGGTACGCTCCTTCATATTCATGGAAACCAACGCTACGAACGTTAGGCAGGTCAACGGTTGTGTCTACAATGGCAAAGGACTTGTCCGGATTCTCGGCAGCAACCTTTTTCAATGCATCTTCTGCTTGGAAAGTTGCTGTAATAATCAGATCATAGTTCTCAGCTACTGCAGCACGCAGATTTTGCTCAAATGCAGCCGGGTCAGTCGATTCGATCGTTTTGGTATCTACCTTGAATTCCTCGCCTGCTTTTTTGAAACCTTCATCCATCTGTACGAAGAACGGGTTGACCCCAATTTTTTCAGGAAGGACAAGTGCCATGCGCAGTGATTTTTCACTGTCGCCACCTTGAGCCGATTGTTCGTCTTTGGAACCGGAATTTCCACAAGCCGCCAGCAAAATAGCTACCATCATGATCGATAAGACGAACGATAAACCTCTTTTCATTTTGAACTTTCCCCTTTTCACAATTCTTTTTTATAATCCTAGCGGATACTGTCGATCCTTGTCAATAAATCTTTGAGCGTATACACTAAATGGAATAAAATAGCTGATTTACATTCTAC
Source organism: Paenibacillus vandeheii (assembly GCF_030433635.1). Lineage (NCBI taxonomy): Bacteria > Bacillati > Bacillota > Bacilli > Caryophanales > Paenibacillaceae > Paenibacillus > Paenibacillus vandeheii. The sequence continues at coordinate 116,308 of NZ_JAROCD010000007.1, read as the reverse complement.
AAAGCGTCGGAAGGCGCTCTAAACCAAGGTTTTTTCCGTTGACATCCGAAGCCGCTCCATGCTAAAGTCAATCCAATTATTATATTCAGATAGGTTTTGTCAGAATTATAACGCAAGCTTGTTTATTTTCCAATCCTATTTTGAGGAGGCTATTCATTTGAAAAAAAAAATCACCCAGCTCACACTGGCCGCTCTGCTCGCTGCTCCGGTTACACTCGGCAGCTTCAGCTTGCCCGCTTCGGCATCCGCAGCATCGGCTACTCCCGCCGGAGAAACTACCTCACAGGCGGTTAAAGGACCGGTAGCACAAGCTCCTTCAGTCTATACCGAGAGTGCAGCCGATTACGCCCAATTCCTGCAGGCCAAATACAATATCCAATTGCCTCAGAAGTTAACCAAGGGTGACTTCATCAAAGCAATTGCTGCCATTCTTGGAACAGGTCAAGTTGCACCTGCTACAGATGAAGCAAGTGACAGTGAAATTAAGGCTCCTGCCTTTACTGATTTGAACTCCAATGATTCTGCGTATAAAGCTGCCGTTTCCTTATATAACAACGGTATCCTGTCCGGTACGGAAGTGCGTGCCAATGACAAACTGAGCACTTATGCTGCTGTCTTCATCGCAGTCAAAGCAGCCGGATTCAAAGAGCTGGCTTATACATATCCTGAAGACAAAACAACAAAGGCACTTGCTAAACTGGGCATTAGCCCAGGCCGCATTGAGGGACAAGCCGCGCAGGAGCTGGCCGCTGCCATTGATACCGGTTTAATCCCGGAAAGCCTGTACCCCGCTCTCCGTAAGGGCGGCGAAGCAAGTTCTGATTTTGCCAACATCTTGCTTGGACGGGTATTGACCAGTCAGGGCAAATACAAAAATGAAATCGGTCGTTCTGGCGATACTGACATTTACTCCAAATTGTACGCTGCCTATCGCACCGCTGATCTAATCGAAGCACCGGAACTTCGGACCATTGTGGATCAAGCACTGCGGGATGATCTCGTTACAGGTTACAATCTTAAGGACAGTCGCTTCGATTCCAACTTCATCGATGAACTGACCTTAACTTACGGGCATGATGATATTAAACACGCGGTACAGTTAATTGGATTGTTGCGTAGTGAAGGCATCGATGCGGACGTACAATTCCAGCCGAAGACTTCTGCCTTCATTTATTTGAAGGAATGGGGAGAGCCCAAAGAAACACCGGACTACAAGGTTACCCAGATCGAGAATGGCAACTACATTGCCTATGCCAAAGAATATGACATTCAGTTTGAATTCAATAACACAGCGGACAAAGCCCGCTTCAACGACATTATATTGAAGTATGCCAAAAAGAACAGCGATGACACCTCTGCCTTAATTCATGCTTCTTGGTGGCAGCCGCTGTATTACTCACCAACCGCTCTGGCGGAATATCCAGTCATCGCCAACAATAAAATTTCGCTTGGCAACTATTATGCACAATCTTTCTCCCTTAAGGAGAATTCCAAGGCAATTCAAGAAGGATTCCGTAAGCTGGCCCCTGATGCGGACATTTCCAGTTACACCTTCTGGGTGGACCAACCGTTCTTCAATTATCTGAACGGGGAATCGGAATAAACTGAACCTATACCAAATGAATTAAAACTCGCAATTTGACATAATATAAAGCCGTCTTTACCGAACTTTTCCATGGATTCGACCCATTGGTTCGTAAAGGCGGTTTTTGTTTTATTTTTTTGCAAAATTCTTCTCAAAAAAAATAATTTCATTGCAGGATTTACCAGTAAAAGGTCGAATAACATAGGTACACAAACACGCAATTACATTTACACATATCTGTAAGACAGGAGTTAATCATGGTATACGATGGCATTCTGCTCGGCTTGATCGTTGGACTGTTCCGGGGAGGATTTCGGTATGGTCTCCATCAGTTTGCAGCTCTCAAGCTGCGAGGCGGCTGGATATTCCCGGTGCTGCTGCTGGCTCAGTTCTTCATCTTTTACTTGCAGGAAAGGCTAGATTGGGTTGCATCCATCAACGGATACCTGTTTGCTGCCGTTTATGTCACAGGCTTAGCATTTTTGTGGCTTAATCGACATTACAAGGGTTTCACGCTGATCTGGATCGGTGTTTTCCTCAATTTCATCGTCATGGCGGTAAATGGGGGGCGTATGCCGGTTTCCGTGGATGCCTCTGCTGTTCTTGGGCCCTATTATGTGGACATGCTGCGCGAAGGCGGAGCTGTATCCAAGCACTATATGATGGATGCTTCCACACATCTTTCGTTTCTGGGCGATATCATCCCGCTGTCCAGTCCTTATCCGAGGACACAGGTGATCAGCATCGGCGATGTGGTCATGAACATTGGCATATTCCTGTTTATCCAGTACATGATGGTGAATCGAACCGGAGAAGCTTTGAAGCCAGTGAATTCCATCAGGCCTGAAGAGATTCGGACAGACTCCAAGGAAGGGAGGTCTTTTCCATGAAAAAATTCGAAGGCATTAAATATTCTCGTCTCGTTATCAACGCAATCATCGTAGCTTCTGTCGTTGTTGCATTGACTTCGGGATACAAGCTGGGCGGCTAGTACATATACTCGCCAACCATGACAAACAGGCTGCCAGCGGCCTGTTTTTTCTTTCTGGATTTTTGGGAGGTAACTTGTTATGTTATACATCAATATAGTACAAGCCGATATATTCACATCAAGAGCAGACTAAACCAAGCAGGAGAATTTTTATGAACTTTATTCGTAACCTTATCCATAAAGCAGATCGGAGCACCATGTATGTTGTGTTGCTTAGCTGCACGGGCATCGGTATTTTTCTGTATATGAACAAGTTGTCTTATCTCCATCTATCCTCTGACGAATGGGTAATGGTATACACGATGCTCGGTGCGGCGCTGATTTTGGATTACTTCACGTTTCAGATTCCGCCCAAAGGCAATCAGCAATCCATGGACTCTTCCGTGTACCTCGCCTGTATCTTCATGTTTGGTGGTGCATTCAGTCTGTCTGTACTGCTGCCCGTTTCCCTCATACTGTTAATCAAGGATCGCAAACTCGCCTGGTGGAAGCATATCGTTAATTTCAGCATCTACAGCCTCATGATTGCTGGAGCCGCTTACGTATTCACTTGGACTGGAGGAATTCCGGGAGCACTGGATGGATATAACCTGCTGCCCTATTTTGCGGCACTTGCAGCCTACTTCATCATTAATACGATCACGCTAGGGCTGTTCTTTCATTTCTCGACAAAGGATGCATTACAGCAGATGAAGCGTGTGTTCGTCACCGAATCACTGCTCGTTTATTTATGTACATTGATTTTGGCGCTCGTGCTGACCATTCTCATTGTGCACAACGGTGTTCTCGGCCTGCTGCTCTACCTCAGTCTTAGCATTCTGCTATCGCATGCGTTCAAACAGCTGTTCGTGATGTATCAGAGTATTGAGGAAAAGGCGAATACGGATCAACGCACAGGTTTGTTCAACCACAGTCATTTTGAAAGTATGCTGGAGAGCGAGCTTGGTAACGCCCGTTCCCAAGGAACCCCGCTTTCGCTGGGACTCATCGATATTGATGATTTCAAAAAGTATAACGACCGCTTCGGTCATCTCCAGGGTGACAGTCTGCTGGCCCTGCTCGGAGATTTCCTCATCCGGAAGACGGAGAGCACTCAGGTCACCGCCTTTCGTTATGGCGGCGAAGAGTTCACCCTGCTTATGCCAGGCATGGATCTGGACGAGGCCTATGCGTTCATGAACAAGTTGCGCAAGCAGCTGAACGACACCCCTTTTGAAGGAGTTGAAGTGTTTCCGCACGGTTGCCTCTCCTTTTCGGCAGGTGTTGCGCGTTATGAGGTTGATATGTACAACAAGTCACAACTCGTGGATCAGGCGGATAAAGCGCTATATTATGCCAAGAAACAAGGCAAAAACAATGTGCATCGCCACGGCAGCAATGACGGCATGGAGCATGAGATTGATCTGGTCCAGGATGTGCGCGATATTGAGCAGCAGCTCAACTTGTTCAGATATAAGGATATGGATACATTCAAACATTCCAAACGCGTATATAAATATGCCCTCGATTTAAGTGAGTTGCTGGAGCTCGATAATGTGGAAAAGCGAAATTTCGTGCTGGGTGCACTGATTCATGATATCGGAAAGCTCGAAATTCCGTGGTCCATCCTGAATAAGAAAGAAAAGCTTACCGCTGAGGAATGGGAAACGATCAAGGGCCATGTCACCTGGGGCAAAAAGATGGCTATGACCAACGAGCGTTTTGCCGATCTCATTCCCTATATCGAATTGCATCATGAACGGTATGACGGGGCAGGCTACCCTTATGGCCTGAAAGGCTCTGAGATTCCACGGTTGTGCCGGATGCTCACAGTAATTGATTCCTTCGATGCAATGACAACGGAGCGACCATATCAGGAAACGAAAAATGTGGATGAAGCAATCAAGGAACTGCAGATGTGCTCCGGTTCACAGTTCGATCCTGAGCTAGCCGAGCTGTTCATCCGATATATTCAGAAACGAACCGTGCAACAGCAACTTTTGTAACGCTCACCGAATATCCCCTTATTAAAGCCAAAAGCGCTACCCCCGGTCTGATCGGGGATAGCGCCATTTTCATGTTCATCATGGAATGAATCATGCACGAGACTACTTTATTGTTGTGCAGATTCTGCGTTATCGAGTGGTATTCATTTCGTGTGAAGTCTGATGCAGCTCTTTAATCATCTGCTGCAAAAACATGTTATCCTGACGACTGATTCCGTGCTGATTGTCTTGAAGAAGCATTTGATGAATGTTCTTCTTGAGCAACTCGCTGCGACGTTCCAATACCTCTTGATTCATGTTGTTGCGTTCACTCCTTAACATCTTTTGTAATGAATTTGTGTTCTATATAAGTATAGAGGACCTCCTCCAATAGGGAAAATGGATACAGCCCCGCTCATCTGTACTCATCAAGGCTCACCCTGCGTGACATAATTTCACCCTATGTGGTTCTTAGATATCCTTCTAAATGCTCCCTTATCCACCCGAGGTTCCTTCAAAGAAAGCCAGACTAGGGTCTGAAGCAAGCATGCGTTATAATGGTGCCAACCCTCGAAACGGATACATATAAAAGTGGACCTTATATCAAAGGAGTTCTGTATTCATGTCATACAAACAAATTAAATGGATGATTCTGCTGGTCCCCACATTCACGGTTGGCCTCTGGGAATACATCCGTCATCAATTCCTGATGCCCTACCTTTCCATGGATGCGGGTAACTGGCTTACCCCCCTTATCCTTTACCTCATAAGCGTCACCTTGCTAAGTCGCTTATTCAACATGCTGGAAAGTGCCAGGGCTGCTCTGGAACAGGAGCGTGCCTCCAAAGCGGCACTCGAAGCTCGGGATCAACTGGCTCGGGAGCTTCACGACGGCATCTCGCAGTCTCTTTTTCTCCTGTCGGTAAAAACAGACAAGGCCGAGCGCAGTTTAGCTGGAAGTGGTCACGAGAATGAAATCCAGGACATCCGCAAAACCGTACACGAGGTTAACGCCTATGTACGGCAGGCCATTGCCCAACTCCGTTACGTCCCCGGACAAGCTGCTGTACCGGAAGGAGCTTCCCTACTGTCACAGGTCGAGGTGCTTGTGGAAGAGACGGTGCCCTCGGCACGTCTGGAATGGGATCTGGACAGCACCTTCTTCTCCCCAAAAGAGCAGGTGGAGCTGCTCGCCTGCATTCGGGAAGCACTGCTTAATGTACGCAAACATGCCCAGGCTACAGATATTCGGGTGATTGCCGAAGGAACTCCTTTTGTCTGGTCGGTCCTCATTCAGGATAATGGGGTTGGTGTGAACGGAGATCCATTGAACCTGAAAGATCGGTACGGCCTGCGAATTACGAAGGAACGTGCAGCACAGATGGGCTGGTCTTTCGCCCTCGATTCAAGGCCAGGATACACACGAATAACGATTGGAAAGGAGCTTGCTTAATATGGAACTTGTACGGGTGTTGGTCGTTGATGATCATGCGCATGCGCGTGAAGCGATTTGCAGTATTTTATCTGAGGACAGCCTGTTTGAAGTAATTGGGACCGCTTCGAATGGAACGGAAGCGCTGGAGCTTACCGGGCAATGGATGCCCGATCTCATACTGATGGATGTGCAGATGCCGGATATGGATGGACTTGAAGCCACCCGGCAGATCAAACTGCGCTTCCCGTACGTTATTATCGTCATGGTTACAGTATCGGATGATGTCACGTACCTGTTCGAAGCGCTGAAGCAGGGGGCTCAAGGATATTTGCTCAAAAATCTGGCTCCCTCCACCTGGCTTGAATATCTTCGTGCCATCGTCAGTGATGATGCACCCCTGAGCAAAGAGCTCGCCTATCGAATTCTCCAGGAGTTTCCTTCCCCTCGCAGTAATGATGTACCTGATAATCCGCTGACTACGCGGGAGCTTGAGGTCCTGCAATGGGTATCTGCCGGATATACCAATCGTGAGATTGCCGACCAGCTCGGCATTTCGGACCAAACGGTGAAGAATCATCTGAAGAATATTTTACAGAAATTACAGCTCGAGAATCGGGTACAATTAACCCGCTATGCATTGGAAAGCGGACTGGCGGGTCGTAAGCTTCGGAAATAAGCTTTTGGCACATCCAGATATTCACCTGCACTTCATTAGCGGGCATTCATGTTTTTGTCACAATTCTATGGATCATTTCGTTTTTTTATAGCCCAATGTAGTCATACAGTGTTAATTTGGACAAAGTTATAATGGTATAGATTGTGCTCGGTTGACAAAGAATGACTTACAATTCTATGACCTAAGGGTGATGATTTTTTGATTTTGAGTAGATTCACCATGAAATGGGGCAAACGGCACTGGGCACTGATGGTCGCCTTGATGTTATTATGTTGCCTTGTTATGCCACAATGGGCATCTGCCCATGCTTATATCGTGCAGGCCTCACCAGGAGAAAATGAACTGGTGGCGACTGCACCTGAACGCCTGACTCTGGAGTTCAACGAGTCTTTGCAAACGGCCTTTTTTGATATTAAAATCACCGCACCGGACGGAACACAGGCAGATGACGGCAATGTGCATGTCGATGAGGATCGTCCTCATATTCTGGAGACCGGTCTGCGGACAGGACTCGGAAACGGGACCTATGCCGTAAACTGGAAGGCCGTATCTGCCGATGGTCACCCCATTCAGGGAGCCTATGTGTTTCATATTGGTGAACCATCCGGCGCTCCTGCTGGTTTCGCCGATTTAACCTCGGGTTCAGGCCAGGTTGGCGGACCAATAAAATGGATTTTGTCCCTGACCGACTGGATTCAATATCTTGCGTTGTCTGTGATTCTGGGCACACTTGCTTTCCTGCTGTTCCGGATTGCACCGGCTTCCATGGCGAGAGAACCTCTGGAGGTGCCGAGAAGCTACAGGTTGTTATGGATCAGTTATGGCGCCGCTTCTGCTGCCGCTCTGATCAGCCTGCCCCTAAACACATTGTATGAATCAGGCGTTGCCATCGGGGAGTTCAGCTGGGCACTGATGGGCAGTGCCCTTAAGCTGACGTCATTTGGTCAGATTTGGATGGGGCAAATGCTCGTCGTTATGCTGCTGGCAGTTACCATCCTCTCCGGATATGACCGGGACCGCTCGCTGCGTATCCGCATCTGGTCCTCATACGGATCACTGGTCCTCGTGCTTGGCTGGTTGTTCACCCATGCCATGACCGGGCATCCGGCTGCGGCAGAACAACGCACGCTCGCCATCGCAATGGACTTCGTTCATCTGATCGGAGCCGCTTTCTGGATCGGGGCATTAACCGCCATGGCTGTATGTCTGCCTCCGCTCGCGGATAAACTGCCTTCCGCTGTGCGAGGAGAGGTCTATTGGACGGCCATCCGACGCTTTACAGCCTGGGGCATAGGTGCTGTTGCTGCTCTTGTTGCTACGGGAATATATAGCAGCCTGATCATTTTACCTGCACCTATATTTACATCCTTGTTCACAACAGCGTATGGTCTCGTGCTTATCTCTAAAGTTGTCTTGCTTGTTGTGATGCTTCTATTGGCCTGGCGTCATGCCAGTATGGCACGTACAGGCAGCGGCAACCGACTCGCCGGCAGTCTGAAGGCCGAACTGATTGCCGGAGCCGTTGTTCTTGCGTTTGCTGCCGTGCTGACACATCTGTCTCCCGGACAACCGGCAGCTGTAGGGCCTTATAAAGAAGTGCAGACTATGGATGACGGAACTACGATTACGCTTCAGGTAAGTCCCAATCGTACCGGTGAGAACCAGTTCAAGATCGACGTGAAGAAACCGGACGGCAGTACAGTCAACGATCTCGAACAGATCACACTGTCACTGACCCACCTGGACATGGATATGGGCATTTACGAGATTACGATTCCAAAAAATGATACTGGCGTATATGAGGCAGAAGAATATATCTCCATGCCAGGTCGCTGGAACATCAAGGTGCATCTGCTGACCCGAACCCTGGATTCGCTGGATAGCGAATTTGAGATCGACACCGCTAATCCGTAGGTATAAACAGATTCAGATTAGAAACGCGACTCAATCTAAAATCAGTGTCTCAACAAGCTGCAATTGTAGTGAAGGGGACGAAATCGATTCTGGAAAAGTGAAACGTTCGCCTTTATTCCCGGATTTTCACTTATAAAGTGAATCCAAAAAATCTGGGAATAACAGCGATTGAAAGAACGATTCGTAACCGGAACGGTGACTTTGCAGCACATCAGGCACTTATTTTAGAAAATGGGCCGAAACATAAATGATAAGAATTGAGAGGGGTAATTTATTTTGAAAAAAACATCATGGACTTCCAAACTAACATCCAGCCTTACTGCTGGAGCCGCTGCGCTGATGCTGTTCGCCGGATTCGCCAGTGCACACGTTACCGTTAACCCAACCGTGGCACAGACAGGTGCATGGCAGACGTATAGCATCAAGATTCCATCCGAAAAAGAGCTGCCTACCACCAAAGTTACGCTGAAAGTACCGCAAGGCGTTGCATTCAAGCAATACCAACCACTGGCAGGCTGGAAAATCTCTACCGAAAAAAATGATTCCAATGAAGTAACGTCGATCACTTGGGAAGTGGACGGAGATAACGAAGGCATTCTGGCTGGTCAATTCCAGCAATTCAACTTCGTAGCACAGAATCCGGATACCGAAACAGAAGTAGCCTGGGATGCATTCCAGTATTATAGCGATGGCAGCATCGTGGAGTGGACAGGTGAACCAAGCGACAGCAACCCGCATAGCATTACAGCTATCAGCCAGGATCCTGCGGCTACAGGTAATGCTGCTGCAGGCGGAGGTCATGATAGTGCAGGCACTGCTGGTAATGCGGGTCATGATGATAAAGCAGCAACAGGTGACGATACAAAAGCAAACGACGATACCACTCTGGGTGACGCGTTGACCGACACTGTTACGGGTGAGCCAAACAACACGGATTCAGACCCAGGCACATTGAAGCTGCAACAGGCAACACTGATCGTATCGATTCTGGCGTTGATCATGTCCTTCCTGGGTATCGCTCTGGCAACCCGTCGCAAAAAACGTTAAGAGTTAATTTAGAGTTAACCTGCAGTCTACTATGTAAATTGAAAAGAAAGGAGCCTTTGGCATACGGGTCTATCCCGATGTGCCAAGGCTCCTTTTTGTTATCTGTATGCTCGCGCAGACTTCAATTCCAAACTCATACTTACCACCACTGGCTAGAATTGCTTCATTACGCACTTACGGTTATCCTTATGACTCTTTTCCTTACCGTTCCTGATCCGTCTGGATCATGATTTCAATATATTGCAGCAAGTTCTTCTTCTGTTGTTCAATGGACTGTATCCGTCCAGACAGACCTGCGAAGAACGCTTCAATCTGCTGCCTTGTATAATCAGCCGATTGGCCCTTCCAGTCGTCAAGACGGTTGTATATGCTTCTTGCCTCCTGCTCATCAGCCTGGAGACGGGCAAGCAGCTGGGTTAATTCCTTTTCAGCAATCCGAAGATCATTCAACTCAACCAGCAATTGACCGCTCACTCGCGTTCCTCCCTCCCTTATGTAATTTCTACTCGCCATACCCTTTGCGCAAAACTTTATTTAAAACTGACCTGACTCTCATCCGCCTGACGGAATGCTTCGGCCTTCTCTTCGATAAAGTTCAAGAACTGGCTCGTATGCTTCATATGCCATGTGCTCAACTCGTTAATAGATGCATCCAGCTGGGTGACGATAGGTTCGAGCCTGCGGCTTCGGCTGGAATGCAGGTATTGGGCCATCCGACTTCGCACCTTATTCAACTCTGCATTGCACTGCTGTGCATTCTGCTTCCATCGGCCTGCAACACTTTTGAGTTCTTCTGGCGTTACCTGAATCAGGCCAGATCCCCCTGCTGCTGCGCCCATGCTTCTTGCAAGGCTGCCTGCTTGCCCACCCAGATTCCGCATGAATGCCGCCAGATCAGACAGTACATTGGACGGCTGACGTGGTGAATAACTGATTTGCTCGCCTGTAACCGGATCATATAGATCATTGGAAATATAGCCGTTCTCGAACTTGTACTGTTTCAGACCGTGATACTCTTCGCCACCAAAGGTGTTACTGATTTTATCCCACATGCCCATGTCATCATTCATATCCTTGTAGTTGGAATTGATGTAATACATGGAGCCCACATGACGATCGTATCCACCAAAAAATCCGCTGGTTACAAAATCTCCGGGATGCCCATAGTTGATGATTTGACTATCAAAACCACCCTCTTCAGCCTTTCGTTTCGCCTCAGGCGTGAGACTGGATATCACGGATGGCGCGCTGAACGTCACCGCGGAAAGTCCTGTGTAAGCAGCTGCATACTGGGCATTCCCTCCGCCAAGCGAATGTCCTGTCAGCGAAAAATCCAAGTCCTTGTATTTTTTCTGCATATCTCTGGCATAGTCTTCCGCTTCATACATTTGGTTGGGGCCCAGTCCGATGGCCTTATCCAGCTTTTTATCCAGTTCCCCCACAGCATTCTCGACTGTAGTAATCCCGGTCACATCTCTTACCTTCTGGATTCCATGAGCCAACCAATCTGGCGTCAGGTCAGTACTTTGTTCGATTTTTCGGCCAAGCTCAGGCAGACCAATTTGAGCATCCGCATAATAATCAGGGGCGCTGCGATCCAATGATGCACTTCCCTCGGTTCCCCGATAAGCGATAACCGCCTGCTTGGTCTCCGGATTGTAGAAGGTCACCGCATCAAAACCGGATTTTTTGTTTCCGTGAGTATCCTCCAGAACTTGCCATCCGGGAAGATTCTCGAACTCAATACCTGATTTCAAATTCTCGTAAGCTAATTCAGACATCTTGTTGTATGTTTCATCATCAATCTTCGGTGATTTACTCACAACCGCTGCACCTCCAAGAAAATCCATCCTGAATTATGATTTTATTTGTTAAACGGGTCATAGCCCTTAGCGATGATGGCTTCCTTTATTGCTGGACTCATACCAAAGTTTTTGATTTTTTTGTCCTCATAGTCATACGAGATCGTAAATTCTTGCTCTTCATGTTCAACCACATGTCCTTCCATAGCAATCGAATCAAGCGCCATCTCAGGTAACAACTCTTTATTCGTGATGACTACGTCCAGTTCATATTTATTTTTCAGATAGGTGACGGCCTCAGCTTCCGCTTCTTTAAAATAAGCCTGTTTTTCACTTTCCTTCATATTCTGACACCCTCCCAAAATGAAAGTGGATAGTATGGTCAACAAAAATACACATGCGAGTTGTCGCTTCAACCTCATATCAATCACCTTTTCTTTTCTATTCATGAATGTCCATATCGAACTTCTGGTCACATTTCTCGCAGAAGCTTCATCATGATGTAGCCTATGCAATAAGGAGCCAGCGTATATCCACCCTTTTCTTCTGTTATCTGCATCATAGTACAAAATCAACAGGATCACATCGGCTGTTGGCATCGTTTTTATGTAACTTTGTTCCTAAATGATTCCATTAGAGCATTTCGGTGTACATTACCCATTTATCTGGATTTTGTATCACTTTAGCGTTTTCTTTTTGCCAGATATAACAAAAAGGCTTTCTCTTCAGCACAGCCTGTGCAGAAAAGAAAGCCGATTGTCCCATCAACAGTATTATCGCGAGCCTTATTATCCATACTGTCTGACCCCGGTTTCAGCCAATTGCTCACATACGAGACTATTATACCGTTCACACCGTCCAATCAATTCGTCATGCGTTCCCGCATCAACGAGTTCGCCCTGATCAATTACATATATGGTATCCGCGCTTCGAATGGTGCTCAGCCTGTGGGCAATAATAATCTGGGTACATTTCAACATGTTCAGATTATGGGCAATGGTCGCTTCTGTAACAGTATCCAACGCACTCGTTGCCTCATCCAAGAGAAGAATTTTAGGTCGGCTCACCAATGCTCGTGCAAGAGCTACCCGCTGCTTCTGTCCTCCGGACAAATTCGAACCTGCCTCGGAGATCAGGGTGTTGTACTTCATCGGCATCTTCTCAATATCGGCATGAATATCTGCCAGCTTCGCTGCGATCATAACATCCTCCGCTGTCGACTCCTCTGCATGTAGCCTGATGTTGTCATACACCGTGTTGTTAAAGACAAAGTTATCCTGAAGCACAATACTAATCTGACTACGAATATCCTGTTGTTCCATTTCTTCTACATTTAACCCATCAAAATAGATACTCCCCTGTGTCGGCGTATACAGCCCTACCAGCAATTTCGCCAAGGTACTCTTTCCTGAACCTGATTTGCCAACCAGTGCGACCCTTTGCCCAGCTTTAATCGTAATACTGATATTTTTCAGTACATCTTCACCATAGTCTGTATACCTGAAGCTGACCTGATCGATCGAAATATCCCCATCCAGCTTCACATCTTGAAGGGGCGTTGTTGATTTCTTCTTGAATTTATTACTTTGTTCGGCTTGAATGACATCATAGATTCGATCCAGCAGTGCATCCGCCATCACGAACTCGTTCAGCATCAAGGCAAGCGAGTTCAGCGGTCCCAAAAAAAGCGCAGCCAGGGACTGGAAAGATACGAGCATACCGAGGGTCATATTTCCCTGCATGATCTGATATAATCCCACCAGCAGAATGAGCATCGGTGTCATAAAGTTCAGCGTATTTGTCACAGTGTTCACTCTCGTTTGAAAAATCGCTTTTTCCTTGACCGTTGTAAGCTGGCGCTTGAATAGCGCTCTCCATTTCTCCCCGGTACGCTCTTCAATCCCAAGTGATTTGATGGTTGATATTCCTTCCAATACCTCTGTCATGAACGATCCAGCCAAGCTCTGTGCAACAATCTGGGTTTGGGTCAACTTCTTGAATCTGCTGCGAGTGTATACAAAAACAAAAATTTGTACCAGTCCTACACCAAGCAGTGTGAAAGCGATCAAACGGGACTGGATCACAATATATGTGAATGTCACAACAATCAAAAATAGATTGATCAGCGTAGAGATCATCTTCTGGGACAAAATTTCCCGGATGGTCGTGTTGCTATTAATCCGCAGCATCAGATCTCCACGGGATCGAATCTCAAAATATTGATAAGGCAGTCTGAGCATATGGGAGACAAAACTTGTCGTTAGCTGAGAATCCAGTACTTCCTGAAGCCTTACGATGCACATATCCTTCATATAACTGAAACCGATCTGGAACAGGGTTAACAGCACAATGCTGGTTATCAGGACAGGAAATAACGAGTATCCTTCACCGCTTGTAGCTGCATCGATTGAAACTTGCATCAGGAACGGAAAGGCCACCGATACCAGTTGCAGTCCCAGAGCGAGCAGAACGGTCCAACCAAAATACTTTTTGTTACTGCGAATCAAATCCTTGAAATACGCCAATTTACTAATCTTTTTCTCAGACAAGGGTACAAAACCTTCATCTGGATATACGAGCAAGAAAACACCTGAATATTTCTCAGCAAACTCCTGTCTGCTGATTACCAGCCTTCCCAAAGCAGGATCAACAATGATGAAGTGCCCACCGGCCTTAACCCGCTCAACCACGACAAAATGTCTGTCCTCCCAGAAACAAATGACCGGCAAGAAATCATTGTTAAGCGATTCTACAGGAGCTTTTTTGGCTATCCCCTTCAAATGATAGGTCTCGGCAACCTCTTTCATTTTGAGCATGGAACTGCCATCCCGACCGTTACCGAGCATTGCAAAACGTTCCTTCAAATCGTTAAAATCCGCTTCGTAGCCGTGATACGCAAGTAACATATGCAAGCAGCTGGGACCACAATCATATTGATTCATTTGTAGTTTGACAGGGACTTTGCGTTGTCTCTTCCCGCGACGGAATACAGGCCGTTCAGGCATAGTTACGCCCCAAATGAGATGGCTTTTCCACAGTGTTCAGTTGCTGCTGGGCGGATGGCTTTTCCACAGTGTTCAGTTGCTGCTGGGCGGATGCCGTTTCCATAACGTATGTCTGTACTATATCTCTCATTTCCTTGCGTTCAGGCCCCTCCATCATTAGGACTGAAGGTAGTTTACGGTTATACAGTCGCAGCAATTGATATCCAATGCCGGCAAGTCCGAGCATCAGTCCTGGAATTTGCTGACGACCAGGAATCCCGCATCTCCAATGATGGTTATCACTTCTCACCTGTGCCACAATATAGTCTGCCATCTGATATGAGTATTCCTCCAATGCTTCATCCTGCAAATAATCGGCTGCAAGCAGCATCAGCTCCAAATTGCCCATATCTCCATGACAGAGCGAATAGCTAACTTCTGTAAAACCGTCTTCCATCGTTTTAGCTATCGCTCTGCGGATGTCTGTTTCTAACAGATCCATAGCTCCCAATGAGTTCAATTTCTGCGCTATCCCTATGCGGGCGATTCCCAGACCGGGTGCACCATTACACCAGTACATGACATAATGTTCTTCCGGCATGTTGCCATCGGTGAACCGCAGATCTTTCCAATTGTTTACTTCCGGGCTGTAGAGGGATTCCTCATACTTCAGTCCTTCCATACAGGTTTCAAGATAGGCTTTGTTACCTGTAGCACTGTACAGACGAGCGAGACTCAGACAGATGCCTGCGTTCCCATGCGCAATGCCGCTAAGCGGTGTTTTATTAATCGCTGACGTCATCCAAGCAATGCCCTGATTCATCGGTTGTGCAAGATTCAGCAAGCGGTCTCCGCATCGAACGGCCATGTCCAACGCTTTTTGCGACTGAAAGATTGTATACATGTCCACACATGCCATCAATGTGCCCGCACAACCTGAGATCACATCCAATTGCTGATCATTATCGATCATCTCATCCAGTATATCGAGCAATTCCAGCATATCAGGACCAATACCCGGTTCTGAACACACTTTGGATTTATGCACCAGCAGATAGAGAAGTGACCCGTACCCAGTGAATAATGAGATGTTCCTGTCTATTTTTTTGCGAATCATTTCCCAGGCTGTCTGAATACACAGATCAACCATCTGCACATATTTATGTTTACCCGTCTCCTTACTCAAATAAAGATAGAAATAGGCAATACCTGTTACCCCGTTGTATAACCCCAACTCGGAAGATTTGTAGATTAACTTCTCATCTGCATCCATACCCATACTGATCCATGACACGGAGCGGCCGTCATCTCCCATAATAGCAATATCTTTTATGTACTCCCCGATCCTTACGGCTTCTTGCAGATATTCTTCTTTAGTCATGGATATTCGATGTTCACTCAATTTTTCCGGCCGCACGCTTGCTGTACTCTTCTCCATGGCGAATGAGCGTTCCAGCACATACTTGGTCTGGAGTGTCCTCTCAGTAAATTCCCACTGCATATCCATGTCTTCCTGATTCATTGCCCGTACTTTATCCGCGGTCTGCGTTAAAATATCAGAGGAGAATACGCCATCAATCGCTTGGTTGTCGTGGTGGTGAAACAGAATTTCCTCACCGATCAAGGTCTGGAACATAGGCACATCTCCGTGCAACAAATCATGGCATTCATATTTCACCAGTTTTTCACGATTACGATCCTGCCGCACAATGATCCACATCATGTCAAACAACAGACTTTTATCCAGCCCGTTTCTGAGATATTTCGGATGGGAGCTGGCTTCAATGAGCGTAAAATACGTTATGGTCGGGCGAGCAATTGTCCGTACAGCACATCCATGGAAATGCTTGCGAACTGTTGAGATAAATAAATCTTTTTTCTCTATGAGGGCACTGTATATGCGATAGAAACCATCCTTTAAACTTTGGATATACTGCTCAGGTTTAATTGGTGTATGTTCATATGAAGGCAGGTGGTTAAACCGGCTCACACTTACCTTGCTTCTTTTTATTCTCATGGTATCTGTGTTTTTATCGTGAATCTCATACGTATTGAGTATCTGATCCACATCTCCTGCGAGCCCGCTCAGATCACTGTGATACAAAGCGTTGGAGTCCAACGTGGGCAGCATACTTGTTTTTAACACGGAGTCATTTAATATGGCAAGGGTCTTCTCCAGCGCTGTATAATGATCCTTCTCTTCCGTGTACTTGAAGGGTTGATTGTGCAACAGCGATTCCAGATCAACGAAGAATGGATGCTCTCCCTGGGCAACGATGTTCTCCATGTGCATGTCTGTTGCGTTAACGGCGTACAGAATAGCCAGATACTGCCCCTGCCGCTCAAAAAAACGTTCGACTCCCTCCAAACTTGTGACTTCCTCATACTGAATGAACTGCTGCCAGCCATATTCGGAACGATCCAGCGATTTGGCAATGCGGAAAGGCAATCCGATCTTCTGATCGTTAAACCATTGCAGCAGTCCGGCAAAAGCGGTATCAATGGCCATGTCCCTTGGCTTGTACATGACATTGACCCCTTCTGAAAACTTCAGCCGTAGTACACTGGCTCCCCCATTATGGGAATCCCCGAGAAATACGATATCCTCCAGATTATCCAGCTTGAATTCAAAAAAGGATTCTAGTTCATGCCGATCTCTTGTTAAGCGCTCCAAAACAAGCATCATATTCAGACTGATACGCAGAGTATGCTCAACAATACCCCGGGCAAGAACAGGATATTCCAACAACAAGGCCAGAATCTGTTCTCTGGATTTTATTTTCTGGCTGACAAAGTGCTGATACCGTTGCCGGGAGTCCTCACCTCTCAATTCCGCTTGCAATCTTGCTTTATTTAATTCATAGATCAGTGTTTTGGCAGACATGTGGAATACTTTATCCGAAACGGTCTTCAGAACAAGCCCCGTAATACGCCGTTTGTCCAGCCAGTCATATCCATCAGTCAAACCTTCAGTCATAATCTGAATCGATCGTTGCAGAAAGGGTCTGGAAAACTCAAAAAACGGAATTTCTTCCGTATCTCCCTCAATAAAATATTCAATTTCCAGATGTTCGTTTTCAAGGAATGTTTTTCGGAGTTCCTGATGCCAAGGCGTCTGTGCAAAGTTGTACATGAAGCCCATGTCATTAAACAAATCCTGTACCGTATCAACATTCATGGATTCGGCCCTGAAGCGATCTGACAAATGCTCCTTATCATGAAAAAACTTGTCGAGCCACTGCTGCATCCTTCCAAAATCAGAATTTTGCGCTACAGGCATGTCCAAACTCTGATTGTTAGTGATTATATTTCCTTCTTCATATATATCAGCAACATCCTCCCCGCTAGATAAGATATCTTCCGGAACTGGGACAGCATTTCGCTGCACAAACTGTTTATATTTCTCCGTTAGGTATAATGCATCACTCCAGCGGCAGTTATTTAACTGCTCTTGCATGCTCATTTCTTTATCTCCCCTTTTATATTGATGTTAGGTGCTCAAAACCTCACATAAAAAATTCAAGCACATAACTGAAATCAGCTATGTGCTTGAAAATGAGAGTAAAATTTAACAACAAGTCAGCCAGGAAGAAGGTGAAACCGAATTATAATGACATTCATGACTTACCGTACAGAATACACCGCCGCTTGCTTGGGCTTCAATTGCCGATACCGCCCCTGTAATGACCATAAGTTCGTCATCACTGATGTCCTCGATTGCTCCCAGTGCTTCGAGATTGAATTGTTTCATTGAAAAAACCTCCATTCAATTTTTTTATATGTATAGCTTAAAAAAAGCTAAACACCAAAGTTGAATTTGTATACATTTAATTACATAAATTTAAAATTATGTAATTATCTCTTGTCCTTACTCTATCATGATATGCTATTTTTTGTAAATCTCTTTTTTGCTTTTTCCATCATTTTGACAAAAAAAATGAATTTTACTGCGATAACGACAAGATTGTGTTATTACGTTGTTAAACGCATACCATTTTAAATACCTGTCCCAAGACAGGTACTTTCTACGTGGCAGGTAATTTCAATACTGCTCTAAG
Source organism: Paenibacillus vandeheii (assembly GCF_030433635.1). Taxonomy (NCBI): domain Bacteria; kingdom Bacillati; phylum Bacillota; class Bacilli; order Caryophanales; family Paenibacillaceae; genus Paenibacillus; species Paenibacillus vandeheii. Next base: position 97,852 of record NZ_JAROCD010000007.1, on the reverse strand, counting down.
CCCTTCTCCGCTTCCACTCTCCAGAACAAGCCTGCCCCGGTGGGCCTGCGCTATCCTTGCTACCATAGGAAGTCCCAAACCATGCCCCTGGCGAGAAGGACGTATGCGCCCTGAGGTATAGGGGAGAACGACCACATCGTCCAAGTATTCTTCGGGAATCCCACTTCCATCATCGGATACCACAAATTCACAAAATAAGTCCTCCGCTGCACGCATCGTTTCCAGCTCAATTGCACACCCATCCGGGTTATGCCTAATACTGTTTTGTACCAGATTCGTTACTGCACGATACAGTAATCGCTCATCTCCCACCACATACAGATTCTCATCCTGCACATGAAGCGAGATTGGATAACGTTCATCCAGGCCATTATTCAAAAAATCCGACACAACCTGTCTGGCCAGAACGGAGAGTCGAATCGACTTCAACTGTAGGGGTTGCATCTCATACTCCAGCATAGAAACCAAATTGAGATCACTGACCAGTGACCGCAAACGTTCACCTTGACGACGAATAATGGATGCCTGCTGTTTCTGCTCGGCTGTCAAATCCGATTGTTCCTCCAACTCACTCGCGTATCCCAGAATCATTGACAATGGCGTCCGTATATCATGAGAAATGCCAGCGATCCAGTTGGATCGAGCTTCATCCCTCGCTTTAAGAGCGTCATCCTTGTCCTGAAGCATGCGGGATGTTGAATTGATACTTTGAGACAGATCATTAAATATGCCCTTGGTCTCGACATGAACAGGTTCTTCCTTTGCAAGAGCATGAATGCCATGGATCAAAGGCCGAATACTACGTATCACACGTGTTCCAATTAATACGGATACAAGGAGAGCAAGAGCTATATTACATACTAATAACAGTACAATCCGAACTGGCAAAGACTTGAGCCACTCTGCCAGAAAGTCGAATTGGTATTTTCCGTATGTGTTTTTGGGGTAGCCTACCACCAATAGTCCGTCTTCACGTTCCCACACATACACCGGGTATTCCATAAGATAATACCGGGAGAACTTAGCAACATCCGTCACATTATAGGAACGTGGTATTTCGGCAGGGAGCCATTCGCTCCACTGTACCTTGCCCTCCGGATTCAATAACATCGCCCATGCCTGATATTTGTCCAGCAGTTTCATCTCATCGCTATTTAACGCATAATTCCCCTGCTCACCCCTACTCAATCCACTGGCGACCTGCTTCACAACCGCGCCAGGAGAAGGACCCTCGTGAATTTCCTTGAAAATTAATGATCCTAGCAGAATCAGATTGAACAGCAACAACACTACGGATACAAGAATGGTTGATCCTACGAACCTTCTTAGGATCCGAACAACTCCATCCATTACCGGAACTCCTGAACCATTAGTTTATAGCCAAGCCCCCGAACGGTTAGCAAAAATACCGGTTTGGATGGGTCTTCCTCGATCTTCTCCCGTATCCGCCGAACGTGCACCATCAGTGTATTTTCATAACCATAACTTTCGTCTCCCCATACGGCTTGACACAGTGCATCACTGGTTACAATCCGGCCCTGATTCTCATACAACTTGATCAGTATGGCGTGCTCCTTGGCTGTCAGTGGAAGCTCCCTATCGGTCCCCTGTACAACAGCGCTTTCCAAATCAATGGTTTGTCCACCCAAACGGAATACAGGCAATCTCTCAACGGTATTAGAGGCATATACCCGTTTCAGAATTGCCATCAATCGGAGGATTAACTCTCTCGGAAGAAAGGGTTTGACCATATAATCATCTGCTCCCAGGCCCAGACCGAGCAGGCGATCCTCATCTTCACCACGTGCAGATAGGAACAGGACAGGCATGTCCGAGAATGACCGGATCGAAGAGAGCAGAGAGAAACCATCCCCATCTGGAAGCATCACGTCCAAGATGGCTGCATCCGGCTTTTCAAGCCTGCATACTGCCAACGCATTCACGAAGTTATCGGCCGTATATACCCGAAAAAAACCTTCTTTACGTAAAAAACGCTCAATCATTTCTCTTATTTCGGGCTCATCATCAACGATCAATATTTTCTTATTTTTTAATAATTCCATTTATATCACCCTTTTCATTATACATGATAAAGGCATTCACCCGATATTTTCCATTTTCATTTAAGGTAAATGTAAGGTTATCTTCAGCCACGAGCAAGAAGCCTGAACTATATTTAGAGCAACAGAGACACTAGTGAAATGGAGTTGAGATCAATAATGAACACTTCCCCCATCGTGGAAACTCATAACCTGTCCAAATCATATGGCGGTACTAACCGCGTACACCAGGTTAATCTTGCTGTTGAAACGGGGCAAATCTTTGGGTTTCTGGGCCCTAACGGAGCAGGCAAAACAACCACATTAAAAATGCTGTTGGGTTTAATCAAACCCTCTGAAGGCACTGTAAAGGTGTTCGGTAAAGATCTGAATAAACATCGTCCGTCCATTCTTAACCAGACTGGGTCATTGATCGAATCCCCGTCCTATTACGGGCACTTGACTGGACTCGAGAATATGAAAGTTATGCAGCGACTGCGAAATGTACCAAATAAAAATATTGACGAGGCCCTCAAAATTGTTCGACTCGAAAATCAAAAGCACAAGCAGGCTGATCAGTATTCTTTGGGCATGAAGCAACGACTCGGTATTGCCATGGCCCTGCTCGCCTTCCCCAGCCTGCTGATTCTGGATGAGCCTACAAACGGACTAGATCCTGCTGGTATCGGTGAAATCCGTGAATTGATAAAATCCCTTCCAGGTCAATATGGCATAACAGTCCTGCTCTCCAGCCATCTGTTGTCAGAGATCGAACAGATTGCCACTTCAGTGGGTATTATCAGTGATGGAAAACTGTTGTTTCAGGGAACAATGCAGAGTCTTCAGGCCAACAACAAGGCCACCATTCGGTTTCAGACCACTAACCCGGCACGGGCAGAGAAAATCCTTTTGACCCAAGGCTATATGCCTAAAATCCAAGGAAAACAGCTGGTGTTCGACTATCTTCACGACGAGGAAGTCTCGCGAATGAACAAAGTGCTTGTAGAACACGATATCCCTGTGATCCGTATTGAGGAACACAAAAAAAGTCTGGAGGATATTTTCCTCGATCTGACGGGAAAGGAGCGGAGCCTGTAATGAAAGCTTTATCTTTGGAGTATTTCAAAATCCGCCGCAAAAAGATTTGGGTCATGCTAACCCTATTTCTTGCCGCAGAAATGATCTGGGCCTCCATGTCCATGAGCATCTCCATTTCCCGGAGTGCTACCAATGCGAGCTGGGAAGCATTGATTTTCAGCATTGCCTCCATGAACGGTTTGTTTCTGCCGATCATTTCGGCTATCGTTGTATCCCGCATCTGTGACATGGAGCATAAGGGGAACACGTGGAAGATGCTAATGACGACCAACACCGGACGCAATCACGTCTATACAGCCAAATACATCTGTGCAAACAGCCTGATCCTGTACGGTATCCTTGCACAGGCTGTCTTCATTGTAGGTTTTGGTCTATCCAAAAATATCCCTGGACCACTGCCGCTCTCCCTGCTTTTACAGTTCGCTGCTGGAACATTGTTAACTACGCTAGCGATAACGGCTCTCCAGGAATGGTTGTCTCTGACCGTCCGCAATCAGGCCTTTGCGTTATGCCTGGGCATGTTGGGCGGATTTATTGGAACAACTTCAGGGTTGTTCCCTGCAGGTATTCGTCACCTCTTCATTTGGTCTTACTACATGGATCTGAATCCGGTCACTTACATTTACAGCGCATCTTCAGGCACCTATGTATCGGGTATGCTGCCCATCGGTCTTTTCATAGCGGCCCTGCTGATGGCTGCCGTCTTCTATTTTGCAGGAAATATTCATGCTTCAAGACAAGAGATTTGAGGAGGAAACCACATGCTGAGGAGTATTTCCGCCGAATGGCTTAAACTTCGGCATTCCAGGATCAGCCTGGTACTGGCTATTTTGCCCATCATCAGCCTACTGATCGGATGCTTTAATTTTTATTTCAACCAAGCAGCTCTTCAAAATGGGTGGTACAGCTTGTGGACACAGGTTAGTTTATTCTACGGTGAATTTTTTCTGCCAATCCTGATAGCCATCTGTTGCGCCTTTGTATGCCGCCTCGAACACAGTAATCGCAACTGGAACATGATTCTGGCTTCCCCTTTATCAGTAACTAGCCTCTTTGTCGCCAAGCTGGTTATTGTCGGGATACTGATCTTCTCGGCCCAAGCCTTCTTCATGCTTATGTACTGGGCGGCAGGCCAACTGTTCTCTATACCGGGCTCATTCCCGATGGAAACAGTGGTGTGGAGCCTACGAGGCTGGTTCGCCTCCATCTCCATTGCCGCATTGCAACTGGGTCTATCGATACGCATACGAAGCTTCGCTACACCAATTGGTATCAGTCTTTGTGCAGTCTTTATGGGACTAGGCATGTATGTACTGAAAATCGGCATGTTATTCCCCTATTCCCTGCTAACCATAGGCATGGGCGTACTTAGTCAAAAGGGACTGACCCCTTTGGAAAATATCATCTTTCTATTGATGAACAGTCTCTTCATCCTTCTGTTTGCTACCTGGTCCATCCGCCGCCTGAAATACAAAGACATCGCATCGTCCTAAATTTACTGTTATCAAAGGAGTACAACTTATGAAAAAAGCACTTGCGATTCTTGCATTGGTACTTATTATTCTGACTTGCCTGTGGCTCTTTTTCATGGACCCAGCCAAGCTGACGCCCGACAACCCTTCCGGCAAAACAACCTACTATACCATTGTGAATCAATCCACTGTCGACAAAGATGACAACGGCAGATATGCCTATGAACTTGTCGGCTATACAGATGAAGGAAAAACTAAAACACTGAGCTTCTCTACCAGCAAGCTACTCAAAAATGGCGCCTATCTGAAATTATATGTATCCACACTGCGCGGAGTAACCCACTGGGAAGAGGTTGCAGCAGATGATCTGCCCGGGCAAGCAAAGCAACTGACTTCCAAATAGAAACGGGCATTATACAACTGTCTTATTTTTTCCATCAATAGATCAAAAAGAGCCTGCCCCAATTAATTAAGGGCGGCTCTTTGTATGTTATTCCAACACCATCCGCAGTGCGGTCAGTGCAATCCCGATAACAAACCCGGTAACGGCTCCGTTAATCCGAATCCATTGCAGATCCTGCCCTACCTTGTCCTCGATCAACGAGATCAATGAGGCATTATCCATTTTGTCCACATTTTCCCGCACGAGGTTACCGATTTTGGAATGGTTTTTCTCCAACAGCGTTGTTACGCCTTCCACAATCTTGGCATTCAAGCCTGCTAACAATGCTTCATCGGAGCGCAGATCAGACAATACCCGTTCAATGGCAGGCAGCGCATACGTATCCACATACTGTCCATCTTCCATCGCAGCCAGCGCCTTCTCCCTCAGCTCGACCAGCTTGTTCAGCACAGTTTCCTCTGCGTTCCATCCATCCAGCATGTTGTTCTTCCATCCGTTGACTCCATCCTGCATACTCTCACTCATCGCCAGCCGGACCACCTGGGTTCGCATCAGATCAAGCACTTTGTAACGAAGGGCGCTGCCTTCCCGCTTCATGTCCTCTACCCGGTCAAACAGATACCCTTGCAAAATGCTGCCCATACGCTCCTCGTTCAGATAACCCATGAATGCATTCATCGCAAATTGCATTAATCCGTTCATCTGGATTCCGCTGATCGCCTTCAGACCGCTTTCGCCCAAAAACATAATGGTCTCCGGTTTCACCAGCCACTCTTCTGCCTGCTTCAGACCGTAGTCCAGCGCTTTGGCATCATATCCACGCTCACTCATCTGAATCGAAGCCCGTTCCAGAATCGGACCCAGGTCGAAGGCACCCGCCTGTGATTTGATCTCACCCGCAACCAGTGGAGCGATCTGCTCCAACGGCAGGCCTGCAAGGATACGTTTGCAGAGTGTGTCGATCATGGTTTTGACTCCATCGTTGTGAAGTTCCCGTGTCATGGTATCCAGAACGATTTCTGCCGCTTTGAAACCCGCAATTTTCTCGGTAATACTATCCTTGTTCAACAAGTTATTTTCCACTGCGGAAACGAGGCCTTCCGTCAATTTGTCCCGATTTTTGGGCAGCAATGCCGTATGGGGAATCGGAATACCTAGTGGATGACGGAACAACGCGGTTACAGCGAACCAGTCCGCAAGTCCACCTACCAAGCCCGCTTCAAATGAGCCTACCAGCAGTTTGCCTACAACACCGCCCTGAAAAGGCAACGACGCGGCAAACCCCGCCCCCATAACGACGAGAGACCAGGCTGCTGCTTTTTTGGTTTGTTTAGGTTTAGCCATTGTATTGTTACTCCTTTATCTTTAATCACACGGGTTCAATGACACCCTGCTTTCCCGTGCTCCTCTGTTCTTTAGGTGTGCTCTTCAATAGGAAAGCTTCTGTTTCCATATTTCGTATACTTCATCTTATCACCCGTACGCGTCAAAACCAAACCTCTGACTGGCGAAAAAGGATAAAAGAGGGGTTTTCCCTATCGAAATGGTCGTATTCTTTTCCATTACCAAAAAGGTTTTAGTATAATCAATACAGACGGTCTTTCATTTAAGATTGGCTGGCGATCAGCAGGGTAATTACATAAGGAAATAATGAATGAATCAGAGGAGGAATTTCGGACCATGAAAAACGTGCAGGACACAACGACACTTTACAACGGAGTCAAAATGCCTTGGCTGGGTTTTGGCGTATTCAAAGTTAAAGACGGAGAAGAAGTGGTGGAAGCCGTCAAAACGGCCATTCAGGCAGGTTATCGCAGTATCGATACAGCGAAAGCGTATAACAACGAAACGGGTGTGGCTCAGGGTATTCGTGAATCCGGAATCGCCCGCGAGGATCTGTTCATTACCACCAAAGTGTGGAACGGGGACCAAGGGTACGAATCCACACTGGCCGCTTTTGAAGCAAGTATGGAACGACTCGAACTGGAATATCTGGACCTCTATCTGATCCACTGGCCTGTCAAAGGCAAGTACAAGGATACCTGGAGAGCGCTGGAGAAGCTGCATAAGGAAGGACGCATCCGCGCTATTGGGGTGAGTAACTTCCAGATCCACCATCTGGAGGACCTGATGACCGATGCGACCATCAAACCGGCTGTGAATCAGGTGGAACTGCATCCACTGTTGATTCAAACGGAGCTTCGGGAGTATTGCAGCAAACATCAGATCCAGATTGAAGCCTGGTCTCCACTGGGTCAGGGACATCTGCTGGAGCATCCACTTCTTCAGGACATCGCTGCCAAGTACAGCAAGTCACCGGCACAGGTCATTCTGCGTTGGGATCTGCAAAATGGCATCGTGACCATACCTAAATCCGTTACACCACAGCGCATTCGTGATAATGCGGACTTGTATGATTTCGAGTTGACCACGGAAGAAATCGAAAGCATTAATCAACTGAACGAGAACAAGCGATTTGGTTCCGATCCGGACAACTTTAACTTTTAATATGCAATCAGGTTAGAACACATCAAAAAATCCCGATTCGGATGCACACGCATCTGATCGGGATTTTGCTTGTTCATTCATGGTTATATTAGCCCTTGGAAACCAGTTTGAAATCATCAAAATGGAAACCTGGCGCTACAACACACGTTACCAGCACAGGCTCATCACCCAGGGGACGCGCTGTTTGCCATACTCCGGCAGGAACGAGCACCTGCGGTGATTGCCCGGCGGCAATATCCATACCCAGCACGAGCACTTCTTCATTTCCCGGGTTTTCCCCGTTGCCGCCCAATTTCAATTCAATTGGACTGCCGCTATGCCACAACCAGAGCTCATCAGACAAAACGGTATGCCATGCCGAGATTTCATGCGAGTGCAGCAGGAAGTACGTCGAACTTGCCGAGAAGCGAGGGCCTGAGTATGTATCCGGCAAAACAGATTGCGGGATTTGATACGATGCCTTCCATTCTTCCTTATACCAACCGCCTTCAACGTGTGGCTGCATATTCAGAGCAGCGACCAATGGCGATAATTCATGTGTCGTCATATCATGTTTCCTTCCTTCCAAATTGAATTGGAGACCCTCCTATCCAGAGTTTAGCCTCACTACCCCTACTGTAAAACATGAATAGACTTTTGTCACCTTTACCGCATATAGAAGCTTGCCGAAAATCATCCCACCAGCTATCACAACCAGCACCCTATCCATTTCGTCTGGCCGTATCCTCATTCAATTGAGAGCGTTTACAACAAACTGGATTTTCCGTTATGATATGGATATTAACCGTAGATCAGCTGGCGCAGAGGGGAGACGGGTTATGAGTGTTATAGAGGATCGGATTGGACCCAAGTATCGAATTGGTGAGAGTTCATTCACCATTGAACACATGAGCAGACACGACGGAAACGCCATGCCTCAGCCTCACGCTCATCCTTTTTACGAATTGTATTATCTGCTTGATGGAGAACGAGTCTATTCCATGAATGGTCAGCTTCTTACCGCCCGCAAAGGTGATTTGATTCTGATCAATCCGCATGATGAACATACAACGTCCAAAGGAAATATTCCCGGCTTTGAACGAATTCTGATTGGATTCTCTCCTTCTTTTGCCACCGGGATGGAGTTTGGAATATGTGGTCTGCTTCCCTTTGATCGTTCAAGGTTGCTGCACTTCACTGATGCGGAACAAGCCGAAATTGAACGAATGCTATGGCAGATGCTGCAAGAATGCAAGGAGCGCAGGCCCCATTACGAAATCATGGTGAGAAGCCTGCTTGCCCAAATCCTGATTCTCATCCACCGGGTTGAAGAGAATACTCGGCAGTCCTCTCCGGTTCCGCTTCATCCCATGCAGGATAAAATCAGCGAGATCGTCACTTACGTGAACAATCATTATACTGAGCCCCTTACATTGGAAGAGGCCGCAGCGCGATTTTACATCAGTCCATCCTATTTGAGCCGGATGTTCAGCCGTTTTACCGGATTTCGCTTCAGCGAATATTTGCGTGTTACACGGGTTCGGGAGGCACAGAGACGTTTACTGTCCACTCAGGAGCGGGTGCAAATGATAGCGGAGAAGGTTGGATTTGAGCATACAGCCCATTTTAATAAAACGTTTAAACAGGTCACCGGGACTACGCCGCTTCGCTATCGCAAAGAACATCGATAGATCATCCAAGCGATTGGCGAATCCGGTCGACTGACATATGACAACCTATCACGACACCGCGCGCCAGGAGATGCCCGCGGTGAAATGCTAAGCTGAACCCTTTTTACCTGCGGATCATTACACCACTTCTTACTTCAGGACCAACGGAGATCTGACGCCCCTCTGTATCGGCATCACTTTCACGGCATACGATTCCTGCCGATTCATGCCCCGTAACCATCAGAAGTCGACCATCTGCGCCCACGCCCTCAATCGCTTCCAGCTCCGCACCCTTACACTGATGCAAATGAATCAACGGTCCTTCGGTAATTTGCGCGTTCATTGCTACGATTCGCAGATGCTTCGCATGAGCGCACTGCACCCCTTTTCGTGCACTTACTTTGTACCCTTCAATCACCAGACCGTCCAAAGGCACTTCCGGCAGTCCACTAACCAACAACGCTGTTTCTGCCCCTGCACAGACTACATCCGAGATTCGAATATTCCGGAACACGGGAGTCTCCTCACTGACCTCCTGGGTCAAGTCGCTGCCGCGAGCGGAACCTTCCTGATTGGCATAGAAGAAGGAAAACGAGATAGCTTCCATGATGATATCTTTCATATAGATGCGCTCCACCTGAATATCTTCAACCACCCCGCCGCGCCCACGTGCGCTTTTGAAACGAAGCCCAATATCCGTTCCGATAAACGTACAATCCGAGACCCGTACATGCCGCACGCCACCGGACATCTCACTGCCGATAACAAAACCGCCATGACCATGATACACGGTGCAATCCCGAATCGTAATATATTCCGAAGGCAGACCGAGTTCACGACCCTCTGCGTCTTTGCCGGATTTCAGGCAGATCGCATCATCCCCCACATCGAATACACTCTGTTCCACAATGACATGACGGCAAGATTCGATGTCCAGCCCATCCCCATTCTGGGAAAACCATGGATTCCGCACACTCACGTTACGAATCGTGACATGCTCGGACGCCCAAGGATGCAGATTCCATGCCGGTGAATTCTGGAACGTTGGGCCGTCCAATAACACCCGCTTACACTGGCGCAAGCTGACCATGTTGGGACGCAAAAAGTCTCTGACTTCCTCATAAGCAGCCACATCAGCCACCTGCTCCAGATGCAGACGATTCGCAATCGCACCACCTTCAAGGGCAGAAGTCGAGGGCCACCAAATGGCTTCCTCTTCGTCAGCATGCTCCACCACACCGCCTGAAGAAACCAGTCGATTCCACTGCGATGCAGTCATTTTGGATCGTTTCACCGGACGCCAGGCTTCACCACCACCATCCCAAATCCCCTCACCCGTGATCGCAATATCCTCCAGTTGTTCACCATCAATGGGCGACTGACACCGCACCGCCTGCCAACCTTCGAAGCTGGACGCAATCAGGGGATATTGATCAAAATTGCGGCTGAACGTAACCAGAGCACCCGCCTGAACATGAAGCTCAATCCGACTACGGAGAACAATGGGACCCGTTAGCCAAATACCCGCTGGAATGACAATTCGACCACCGCCCGCTTCTGCACAAGCTGCTATAGCCAATCGAAACGGCTCGGTATTATCCGTCAAGCCATCCCCTATCGCTCCATAATCCGCAATCTGAAAATCTCGTGCAGGGATGACAGGTAAACTCACTTCGTAAGCCTTCATATCAGATTCAATACCTTCTCCTGTACCAAGTGGGGAGTAATATGTATTCATCGTTCATAACATCCTCTCTACCTATAATTGGATCGGACTGTCTTTAATATTGTACTACTTACTGGTAAGCGTTTTCTCGCTCCATCATATCAATGACTTAGAGCGTAAGGTTGATCTTTTTTGCCATGTGCAATTCAGAATTTGATGTTATTTGTTTTTATGATCAGAGTCATAAAGTAAACATCTCTTCCAGTATACTCTATACATCTATTCCAATGGTTGTAAAACAACTAGGAGAATCGATTCATTTTTCAGTCAGAATTCGCCATAAAGCGTTTGTTAATATGACAAATATATAACATAATCACTGGCTATAGCCCTATAAAACCTATTACTTATGTCATGTTTTATAACAAACCAATTGCCTTTAGCAGGATGAGTATGTATGATTAAATAACTAGTTTCAATTTATTCCTTAATATCCCTTTTCAAACAGACGTTGCAGAAAGGATGGGGTGTGCTCTTGATTGAATTTAGGGGTGTCCAGAAGCATTTTGGTCATTTTCATGTCCTCAAGGATATTCATCTTCACATTGAAGAAGGAGAGGTCGTTGTCATTATCGGCCCTTCCGGCTCAGGCAAAAGCACCTTGCTGCGCTGCATCAACCGCCTGGAGACGATTACCGAAGGTGAACTTGTCGTCAGTGGTGTCCCTTTACATCAGAAAAAGGTGGACATCAACCTCTTCCGTCGTGACATCGGCATGGTATTTCAACATTTCAATCTCTATCCTCACAAAAAAGTCATCGATAACATTACCCTTGCACCCATGAAGGTGCGAAAACAACCCAAAGCACAGGCAGCCTCTACAGCAATGAAGTATTTGACCCGGGTAGGCATTGCCGACAAAGCAGACAGTTATCCTTCCCAGTTGTCCGGTGGACAACAGCAGCGTGTAGCCATTGCAAGAGGTCTCGCCATGGAGCCCAAAATCATGCTTTTTGACGAACCCACCTCTGCGCTGGACCCCGAAATGATCGGGGAAGTTCTGGATGTCATGCGATCTCTTGCCCATAACGGGATGACGATGGTCGTCGTAACACATGAGATGGGATTTGCCCGCGAGGTTGCAGACCGGGTCATCTTTATGGATGAAGGCCGGATTGTGGAAGAAGCCTCCGCCGCTGAATTTTTCGACAACCCGAGAGAAGAACGGGCCAAGCAATTCCTGAGTCGTCTGATTCACCACTGAGAATAATCCATTTTGAGAGGGGTCTTTAAACCAATGAAGAACATATTGAAGTGGCCGTCGTTTATGCTTGTATTGATTCTGTCCCTGGTATTGTCCGGTTGTAGTACTGGAGAGGAAAGCAGCAGTAGCGGTGGTTCTGGTGGAAATGCCGAAGCCAAAGGCACGATTGAACAGATTAAAGAGCGTGGCAAGCTCATTGCCGGCGTGAAATACGATACGAAATTGTTCGGTCTGAAAGACCCGGCAAGCGGCGAAGTCGAAGGCTTCGATATTGATATCGCCAAAGCACTCGCCAAACAGATTCTTGGGGACGAAACCAAGCTGGAACTGAAAGAAGTGACATCCAAAACGCGCATTCCGATGCTGCAAAATGGTGACATTGATATCATCATTGCCACGATGACGATTACGGATGAACGCAAAGAACAAGTGGATTTCAGCGATGTTTATTTTGAAGCAGGGCAGTCTCTGCTGGTGAAAAATGACAGCGCGATTACCGGTCTGGAAAGTCTCGGCGGTGTGAAGGTGCTTGCTGTTAAAGGCTCGACTTCTGCGCAAAATATTCGGGAGAAAGCCCCTGATGCCGAGGTGCTTGAATACGACAATTACCAAGATGCCTTCACAGCCCTCAAAGCGGGTAAGGGCGAGGCACTGACGACCGATAATATCATCCTGATCGGCATGCAGCAGACGGATAACAACTACAAGCTGGTTGGTGGCAATTTCACGAGCGAGCCTTACGGCATGGCGATTCGCAAAGGCGACTCCGCCTTCGTGGAAGAAGTAAACAGCCTGCTCAAAAGCATGAAGGACAGCGGCGAATATGATACGTTGCACGAGAAATGGCTGGGCAGCAAGCCCGAGTAACCTCGATTACTGATGGTTTAGCGGCGGCTTCGCCTGTGATATGCGCTGCATGCGCAGGACGCAATCGCCGTTTCTACATCTGGAGAACGGAGGCTTCGCCTACATGGGCAAATTGGACTTCAGTATACTGATCAAACACTCAGATCGATTCCTGGAAGGTTTCCTCAATACCATCCAGGTCAGCATTATGGCCTTGATTGGCAGCTTTATTCTTGGGGCAATGATGGCCATCTTTCGAATCTCGCCTATCAAGCCGCTCAACTGGATCGGCACGGCTTTTGTGGAGTTTATCCGTAACATCCCTTTGCTGCTCGTCGTGTTTTTCTTTTATCTTGGATTGCCTGCACTGGGCATTTCCCTGGATGGATTCATCTCTGGTACACTCGGCCTGACAATCTATACGGCCGCTTTCATTGCCGAAGCGATCCGAGCGGGCATTCAGACGGTGCCCCGCGGGCAGCTGGAAGCCGCAAGATCTTCGGGTCTGTCCTACGTACAGGCCATGAACCTGGTCATTTTGCCGCAAGCAATCAAGATTGTATTGCCGTCCATTGGCAATCAGTTTATCAACCTGGTCAAAAACTCATCCATTCTTGCGGTCGTAGCTGGTATGGATCTGATGTATTTTGCCGATCTGATCAACTCGGATACGTTCCTGCCGCTGAGCGTTTACACCATTGTTGCCCTGTTCTACCTGGTGTTGACCTTACCGCTCAGCTTCCTGGTTCACTATATGGAGCGAAGGTTCGGACAAAGTGATGCTGACGCCAGCCGCACCAAAGGCAAACCGAAAAAGACCAAACCAACGGGTCAGGTCACCATGTAACATTCGAGCTATATTCTCTCTGTGTTCAGCACACCCGTTCAAGGTGCATCTCTACTCTAATATGCTATTCAACCGATGTTTCCAATCTTCTACATTTCCTGTCCGCACACAGAAGGAGGCTGATGAATTATGGACTTTAGCGGGGCCTATGCCTGGCCCAACCTTCGTTTCCTGCTGCACGGATTCCTGATCACCCTGCAAGTGGCAGGGTTGTCGATTGTATTCAGCTTTGTGCTCGGCACGGTGCTGGGTACCGTTCGATACACCCGAATTCCCGTCCTGTCACAGATTGTGGCTGTCATCGTGGATACGATCCGGAACCTGCCGCTGCTGCTGATCATTTTCTTCATTCATATCGTACTGCCCCAGCTGGGGATCAAAATGTCCGTCTTCTGGTCCACCGTCGTTGGACTGAGTCTGTTCGAAGGTGCCATGATCGCAGAGATTGTCCGCAGCGGCCTCAAATCGATTGAACGCGGTCAAGTTGAAGCAGCCCGCTCCTCCGGTCTGAGCTATATGCAGACACTCGGCGGCATCATCATGCCCCAGGCATTACGGCGCATGTCGCCACCAATGGTGAGCCAGTTCATCTCCTTGTTGAAGGATACGTCACTGGCGATCATCATCTCCCTGCCGGAGCTGATGCACAATGTGCAGATCCTCGGAGGTCAGAGCTTCGATTACGTCATCCCTGCCCTGCTGCTCGCAGCCGTATTGTACTTTGTCATCAACTACACGCTGTCCATTGTGGCACGGCGGCTTGAAGCACGAATGTCTTGACACCTGGAAGAAATAAGGCCTGAAAGAATATGAAACATGAAGTAACCGAGGCCGTATGATTGATTAGATATGAAGGTAATAATCAAATGGATGAAAAGAATAAAAGTGCCCCAAAGACTCCCAATCCACATTATGCAGTGGTTTGGGAGTTTTTTTGGGGGCCTACAGTTATGCTCATAAATTCAAGAACTTCCCACCCATTTCTAACGAACTGGGGGAAGCTTATTTAGTCATTTTTGAGACAGTTTCTACTCTAACGAATCGTAGACGCTCTATTCCTCCAAGTACCCCTGCTTTTACCCGCTATTTCAGTGTTTTGAGTAAAATAGTTTCACTGAGATTCGTTACATTTTTTATTTCAGCTTATATCCCCAAATTAGACGTCTCAGGTTCGTTAAAATTTAACGACCCAGTGATTAAATAAACACCCACACCACTCCCACTACTCCACTACTAATTCGCCCACAATCAGCTCATCCCTTAGATCTCCGCTCCGTTTCTGCGTAGTTCCTTCTGTAGCACCGCTACCGGCAGCTCCAATGGATCTAGCTTCATCTGCACAGCTAAAGCAGCGGCTGTTCCCGCGGCTTGCCCTGTAGCCATGCAGCTTGGAGTCAGCCTTGTCGTTGCATGAGCCTCGTGTGTAGTGGAAATGCAGCGTCCTCCCGCCAACAGATTGTGGATATTGTGGGATATCAGACAGCGGTACGGTATATCGTATGCTCCATCTCCTTCGATAAAGGCCGCTACGACACCCTGACCCGAGGGATCATGGATATCAATGGGATAGCCGCTTCTGGCAATTACATCGTCAAATTTTCGCCCTGCAACCACATCCGCCTTGGTCAACTCATAGTGCCCGATGATTCGCCTGGATTCACGGATACCGATCTGCGGCGCTACCGCTGAGATGGAAGCCCGTTCGAATCCAGGCACATCGCGCTGCAAAAACTCAGCGATCATCAGCACCTGCTTCCTGCCTTCCTGTTCAGCAGAGGTCAGATCCTCTGCATCCGTCGCATCGAGCCCCTGCACCCGGGTACAGTTAATCAATACTTCATCTTCAGCCGGTCCGGTAAAAAACAATACCTGATCGCGATTAATCGGCACACCAGATTTTTTCCATTGGGAATAGAAGCCGCTCACCCCGGTTAACGGAATGTTGTCCAGTTCTGCGAACGGGGTCTTGGCATAGAAATCTTCCGGGTGCTCCTGCACATATCGCTTCACTCGTCCAAGGTCCACGCCACGCATTCGGAACTTCATTGTCATCGGCTGGGATTGGTTGTCCTCATCCCGTCCCTTTGCAACAGCAGCGCCAGCAAGATAAGCCGCATCTGCATCACCGCTGGTATCCACGATTACGTGCGCTTGGAGCTCCATCCGGCCTGACTTGTTCGTCAGACGTACCGCCTCCACCCGATCATTCACAACAACCACTTCATCCACAAAGCTGTGCAATAACAACCGGACACCTGCCTCTTGCAGCATATCCGCTGCCACGACTTGATAAATAGCCGGGTGGTAAGGCGTGACGGTATGTACAAACCCAACCGTATCACGCAGATGCCCCGGGGAGCCGCCGCGCGCCTGCAGCCGATCTACGATCTCCTGGGCGATGCCCCGAATCACCTGTTCCCCACTCTCCGTATGGAAGGTCATCCAAGGGTAGACCATGGCGGCGGTCGACATCCCGCCAACGAAACCGTACCGTTCTACTAGCACCGTCCGCACACCCTGCCGTCCAGCAGCAATGGCAGCCGCTATGCCCGCCGGACCCCCTCCCACAATAACCACATCCGCATCTTCCTTTTTCAACCTCATCCGTTCACTCAAGTGTTATCACTCCTTCCGTTCTATTGCACGGGCTACTCTTTCAGTCCCGTCATGGCCACTCCCTCAATGAATCGCCGTTGTGCCAGGAAAAAGACAATTAGCAGTGGCAGGGTCGCCATGACGGTGGCGCTCATGAGATATTGCCAGGCGGTACCCACTTCATCCGTGAACAGGGATAACCCAAGCGGCAGCGTCATCAGTTCACGCGAGTTAATGAAAATCAACGGATCAAAAAACTCATTCCAGATCGTCACAAAAGTGAAGATCGTCAGCGTAGCCATACCGGGCTTGGCAATCGGCAGCATAATTCGCGCATAGATCCGGAATCGGTTGCAGCCATCAATCATCGCCGCTTCCTCCAGCTCCGTCGGTACCGTAATGAAGAACTGCCGCATCACAAAGATGCCAAACACGCCGCCTGCGCCAAAGATTGGCAGTAAAATCAACGGGAGATGTGTATCAATCCACCCCAGCTGCCGCATGAACAGAAACATGGGAATTGCCGTCACCTCATGGGGAATCATCATCGCACTCAGCAGGATAAGAAATACCACATTCCGTCCCTTGAACGGAATTTTGGCAAAGGCGTACCCGGCGAGAGATGCAAAGAATACCGTACCCACCACAACCACAGCAGCAATATATACACTGTTAAAATAAAAACGATGGAACGGAATCAACCGAAAGACATCGATGTAGTTCTGAAACCGGAACGTATCCGGTATCCACTGCGGTGGATAGGTGAATATGCTCTGAGGCTCCTTGAATGACGTCGATATCATCCAGATAAATGGAACAATCATGATCAGCGAGATCAGTGTGAGCAATAAGTACGTACCAAGGGCACTACCTGTCTTGCGAAGCGAAGAACTAGGCATCGCCTTCATTGAATACCCACCTCTTTCGAAGCTGCCATTGCAGCAGCGTCAGGATTAGCACGATAAAGAACAGTACATACGCAAGCGAAGAGGCGTAGCCGAACTGAAATAACTTGAATGCTTTTTCCCAGATATAATAGACCAATACCTTTGTGCTGTTGCTCGGCCCGCCCTGTGTCATGACGTAGATTTGTCCAAACACCTTGAGCGAGCCAATCACGGTCATCACCATGGTTAGAAACACCGTTGGTGTAATCATGGGCAGCGTGACGTGAAAGAAGGTCCCCCTTCTGCCCGCCCCGTCCAGTGTTGCCGCTTCGTAAAGTGAACGTGGTACCTGCTGAATGGCTGCAATGAACAGCACCATATTCAGACCCACATTTTTCAGTACACTTGTCACGATAACGGCAGGCATCGCTAGATCCTGATTGTAGAGCCAGGCCGGACCTTTGATGCCCATCATCAACAGTAGCTGATTGATTAGTCCCGACTCTGTCGCATACATCAGCTTCCATACGATGGACCATACAATTAGCGAGGTCATGACCGGAACGAAGATGGCTGTTCGGAAAATCCCGATGCCGCGCAGGCTTCTGGATAGCAGCAATGCGAGCAGCAGAGCGAGCACAATATTAAGCGGCACAAGCCCCGCCGTGAAATAGACCGTATTAGCAAGCACCTTCCAGAACATGGCGTCTGTCATCACATTCCGGTAATTTTCCAGTCCAATAAAATGATGCTCCCCCAGCAGCGGCCAGTCGGTCAGGCTCATGTATAGCGCCAAACCCATGGGGAACAGCAGCAGCAGGGTAAACCCGAGCACCATTGGTGATACAAACAGCCACCCCGCGATCTGGGCCTCTCTGGTGAGCGGACCTCTTCCTGTACGCTTGCGTGAATGGGTCACAGTTTGGCCCTCCTTTTTATCAAATTTCTTCCCTTAAACTGAACTCAGTGACGATTCTATATAAGTTGACCTATACATATACACAAGAACGTAGAGAACAGAAAAACCTGAAGAAGCGAAGTGTTCGCCTTTATCCCCGGATTTCCCCTTTATAAAAGGATTCAAAAAAATCTGGGGATAACAGCGATCGGAAGGTTGTTCTGGTATCGGAGTGGCAAGTGTAAATATTATTTAGTTCAATTTATATAGTCTGGACGGTTCAGGCTGTCCACCGCATTACGGAACCCATTAACAGCTCGTCGCAGCTGTTCCTCCGCTCTGCCTGTTACAACCGCTCCAAGCATGATCGCCTTGACCCCAGTATCACGAAGCACCCGAACGTCTTCTGGCACCAGCTTACGCTGGGAAGGGACCAATACCGGAATCTGCGCCTGCAAGACCAGACGGCGATACTTGAGCACATCCGCGAAGCTTAGAGGTGTACCATATTCCTTTCCAGGCACAATGGATGCCTCCAGGGCGGTGAAGCCGTAATGAGCCACCGACGTGACGAGGGAAGGTTCATATTCGTCATTGATCGCAAACGTTGGGTCCAGTCCCAGATCATCCAGCATGAAGGACGGAAGGTGATGTGCATAGATGGAATAGAAGTCCAAACCCATCCCCGAAAGGCGCTCCACATCCTCCCGCCTTGCTCCATCAATACTGCCCGACGGTACTACGCCCAGCGGACCGCCAAACTCACTGCGGATCGCCCGAAATACCTCAGCATAATTATCCAGTGGACCAAATTGGTTTCCGCTGGCGCGATGACCGACATTATAATGCACCTTCAGTGCATCAGCTCCCTCTTCGATTGCTGCACGGGCCAAAGACAGATCGTTCTCGGGCAAGCTGACCACAAGTGACAGCGATTTCCGATCCAGCAATTCCTTGAATTTGCCCATCATCCTCACCCTCCAGTTTCCACAAAAATTTATTGTTGCAGCACGCTTTGGACCTCTTCCTGCATTTGCTTCAGATTATCCTCGGGTTTCGCTGAACGGGCGAACAGGCGGTCAAATCCCTGCAACACCGCATTGTCGATATCCTGCCAACGGATATGGCCGGGAATCAAGCGCGCTTTTGGAATCTCATCAATTACCGCCTGCACAATATGCTCCTTGCTTGGATTATTCGGCTGATTAATGAACGCATCGGAGTTCAGCACAGAGGTCCGCGGAGGCACAAAGTAGGTGGCTGTCGCCTGAATACCCTGCTCACTGGCGAAATACTTCAACAGCTTCTTGGTTTCCTCCGGATGTTTGCTGTCGTTGAACATGGCATATCCAGCCTGCCCCAGCATCGGTACACTGCCCTGTGAGCCGGAAGGCATAGGAGAGATACTCCATTCAAAATCCGTAATCTCCCTTGCTTTGGAGACATAGCTGTAGTTATCGAAGAACATGCCCACATTACCAGCATCGAAGCTGACCTGCTCGCCCGCTTTTGGATGCGATTCATCGGTGAACATCATTCGCTCCAGCAGTTCAAAGGTCTGTACGCCATAGTCGTCGTTCCAGGTGAACTTCGTCATGCCTTCGTCGAATGGACCGCTGCCATTAGACCAGGAATAAGAGGAAAGCACCGCCCAGGTCTTCCAATCGCGAAAAAAATTGGCGCCATAGATTCGGTTGGTCGCCTCCTTGCTCGTGATCGCCTTGGCAGACTCCTCAAACTGTTCCCATGTCCATTGTCCTTGAGCGGCTAGTGTGTTGGGATCGGTCAGGCCGGCTTTGTCGAACAGCGTTTTATTGTAGAACATGACCACCGGAGGTGTGGAAAAAGGCAGCCCCAGCAGCTGATCGCCGTCACGGAACAAATCCAGTGTACTTGGAATATAATCATCCAGCTTAAACTGTGCATCATCCTTGAATTCGGATACATCGGCCAGAATGTGATTGGATTTGAATTGTGGCACCATTCGCTCCGACACCCAGGCAATATCCGGGAGGGAGCCCCCAGCGGCAAGCACAGATATTTTTTGTTGGTATTCCGCAAATGGCACGGATTCCATCGTTACCTTGATGCCTGGATTTTCCTTCGTGAAGCCATCGATCAGCTTGTTGTATACATCCATATGTGCCTGATTGCCCCACATCATGAACTTCAGCTCAACCCCTCCATCCTCTGAGGCTCCATTTTCAGGATCTGTGCCTGAACTGGAGCTTGTGCATCCGATCAACGCAAAAATCATGAATACGAGCATGAACATCAGTGCTGCTTTTTTCATGAAAATCCCCCTTAAGGCTTAGTGGTATAGATGTGCAACCAAAGTATAACGAAGGTAGCGACCGCCCATAAATCACGTCAATTACAGAAATGGTATGGTTTTTCAAGACGTTGGAATAAATACCCTGCGCCCGGCTATTCCTTCTCGTTGCTTTCCCGTCCAGCCATGCTGAATCGGTCACGATATTCCCCTGCTGTCCATCCCACCTGCTGCTTGAATACCAGCATGAAGTGCTTGGGACTCTGATGCCCGGATAACCGCGCTACGTCATAGATTTTGAGTCCCGTGTTGATCAGCAGCCACTTGGCCCGCTCCATGCGTGCCTCGGCGATGTATTCGGAGTAATTGGTCCCTGTTTCATTCTTGAACAGCTGGCTTAGATAGGTGGGGTTCAGATTAACAAGTGCTGCTATCGTCTGAAGTCGCAAATCCCCATCGGGGTGCTGCTTGATGTGCTCCTTCACATCTCGGATAATCTTCCGTGTATCTCCGCCAGCGTGCTCCTCTTTGCCAGATGACTCCGTGATTGGAAGGGTTGAAATGCCGTACTTGCGATCCAGTAGTAATTGAATTTTTTGGATGCATAATGCCAGTTCATGACGTTCAATCGGCTTCAGCAGATAGTTCAGTACCCCGTACTCCATCGCCCTGCGTGCATATTCAAACTCCCCGTAGCCGCTAATGATGATCATCAGCAGTTCAGGGTACATATCTCTCGCTTTGGATACCAATGTCAATCCGTCCATTTCACGCATGCGAATATCCGTGATTAACACATCCGGCACTTCACATCTCAGAAAATCCAGTGCCTCGGCTCCGCTCGAAGCTTCACCTGTTACCTGAAATTGAGGAGCGGCCTGTACAATCAGCTCTCTCAGTCCCTGACGGATGACCGTCTCATCCTCCACCAGCAATACTTTATACATGCGCTTCATTCCCCTTTCGGTTCAAGTTGAATGGATATCGTGACCGCCAGCCCCTGCCCAGGACTGCCATCGACGCTCAGGCTGCTGCCCTCTCCATACATGAGTCGGAGCCTTTGGGCGATATTGTTAAGCCCCAGCCTGTCCCCGGCATGGCAGCGCAATGCCTCACTGGAAGGCTGTCGAGCAATGGATTCATTTAATTCATCAATCTCTGCTTGAGCCATGCCTTTCCCATTGTCACGCACAATAATCAGCAGCTCATTAGCAAATTTCAATGCAGATACCCAGATCACCCCACCATCCGCCTGCCCTTCTATGCCATGGTAGACCGCGTTCTCCACCAGCGGTTGCACGACGAGCTTGGGAATCAGATACTCCGTCACAGCTTCATCGATGTCATAGATTACCTCTAGCTTGCCGTCATAACGTACCTGTTGAATGCGCACATAGGATTGTACAAAAGCCAGTTCTTCCTGAAGCGGAACCCTCCGGTCCACCTTATCAATCGTATAGCGCAGCAGCTTGCCAAGTGCCGTCACCATATCAGACACCTCCGCGTGCTTCTGGCGCACCACCATCATGTTGATGGACTCCAATGTGTTGTATATAAAATGGGGATTGATCTGGCTCTGCAATGCTGACAGCTCCGCCTCCCGCTCTTGAATGCCTAGCAAAAACACCTCGTTGAACAGTCGATTAATCTCTTCCATCATTCGGTTAAAGCCCCGGCTAATCTGCCCGAACTCATCATTGCTGAAATGTGCTACGCGCTGGCTAAAATCTCCCTGCTCCACCCGAATCATATTGTGCTTCAGTCGAATCAGGGGCCGAGTTATACGATAGGATAAAAGAACCGCGAGAATGGCTACGGCCGCCATACATAGCACAGCGAACCCAAACGTAAACGTAAGCATCTCTCCTGATTCCTTCTGAATAACGGCAATAGGCGTAAGGCTGATCACCGAAAGTCCTGAATAGCTGGAATGGTGCTGTACGTAGAGATAGGGCTTCCCATCAAGGACAACCTTCTGGTTTCCTGCGTATCCTTGAAGCTGGCCATGCGTTAACAGTTGGTCGTATGCGGACAGACCTCCGGTTGAGGTACGTTCGAACAGAAGACGCTGCTTGCTGTCGACAATCATCAGGCTCGCATTTTGCTCAAAGTTCAGATTGGATAAGAGTTGGCCGAAGGCTTCAAGTCGGATGTCGATCAGAATGTAGCCCAGTCGCTGGAGTGTACCCGGGTCACGAATCTCACGGGCAACCGATATATACGGCTCTTCCTGATTGCCTGTGTAATAGCTGGGTTCGTGCGGAGGAAGCAGACGCCATTCCCCTTCCGAACCGTCAAGCTCTGCAAACCAATGATCTGGTCTGCTGTCCCATACCGGATTGACCACTAACGAATCGAGATTAGAGAACAGAATGCCGCTGTTGCTGATTAGATGGATGCCACGAATTTCCGGTCGATCATACGCTTGACCGGACGTGTAAAGCTTCATTTTCAGATAATCATCGGACCTCGCCCATGTACCCGATCCCATCGGAGCATTGTATTTGCCCAGAATACCGAGCACCATCTGATCGTAGAGCGGCAAGAGCGACAACCTCTCGAAGTCCTTGACCAGCCGATTCAGATTGGTATTAATCTGGCGAACGATATCAATGGTGAACTGCTCCGTCTTGCGGTCAATCGTCTGCGAGAAGTGCAGGTAATTCACCACTCCCTGCAAGCTTAGTGGCAGCAAGGTTAGCGCCAGGAACAACAGGAGCAGTTTGGTGCGCAGATTCATGCTTCTTCCGAAATAACCCTGTACCTTGTCCATCATTTCCGTTCATCCCTCCCTTTCCCGACCATTGTATGAGCCCCCTTCACAGATCAATCTGGATATAACTGGGGTTCATCATATCCAGTTTTAATGATCGCTGGCTATCCTGCCAACCATGGGATTGGTACGGAATTTCAAGATTGAAGCCCAGGTTTCAGGCAAACGCAAAAAAGCCGACGGTATCGCTACAGTCGACTACTCTTCTATTGCATAAAAATAGCCGACTGCATTATGCAATCGGCTGTCTTTTCATAAAGTGTTTTTTATATTTGAAGCGATTATATTCATTAATTAGCTCGTCCAATACCATGGACTGTTGAAGGACTTTGTAGTCTTGCATGCCATGATATTCCGCCAAACGACTCAACTCATGCCTGTTCTGTTCGATTTGGTCTCTAATCTGCTTCGGTTCTCTCACAGCATGCACCCCCTCTTTTTAAAACATTTTAGGATACATTGCCAAAAAATTCATATTTTATTCCTTTGCAAAATAAAATGTTTGTTTACAGAGGGATACTTTCATAACACAAAATTTTGCATAGAGATATGAAACACTCTCATCACTACAATATGTGCGCAAAGATATTAAGATCATGTCTACATATAGTGTTCAAAAATGTTTAGTCGAAGAATTTAAGAACTGAATTTTTATCACTTTATTAATCAGTCTCTGATAACCATCCATTGGACGGGAGGTTATCATTGGAGTTGAATTAAGATAGTCTGAAAGGGGATCCTCAAAACTCAATTAAAGGAAATATCATCTCAGTCTATTCCATATTAAGTATAATCTCAGCAGATGCTATTTTCCACGTGAAATTAATACGAGTCACTTTAAAAATTAGAGCGCCCGATTTGATCTCCGTTATTTAATTTATGTCGTCATAAATTTCAAAATGTAAAAAAAACTTCCTTCTATTTCGAGTTAGTATGAGTTGTTTTATAAGTAACACTAGGTCTTTGGAGATTGTTAATAGTATGATAATTCAGGAATTGAATCACAGAATCAGGATAGGCGTAAGACGTTCTCTCATTCCGAACGTTTCCCCCAGACGATTCGAATTACAAATCGGTTCCATGTTCATCGCTATGTCATCGAGAGTGTTTAGGAGATTCTAAAATCTATTCAACACAGGTTATCTCCCCGGGCCAAAGCCATCCCGAAAAGCCATTGTCGATCGCTGAATCTACCCATGGATCTGCTTTCTGAACAGAGAAAGGCCCAATTAGAAAGCCAACTCACCTTCTCTCTGTTGTGACGCAGAGTCTGGGAATGGAAAGAATCTTTCTCTGAGTGGTTTAACTACTCTCGCAACATTCATGTAGCTCACTTGGGATTCAAACGCTGACTGGAGGAAGGCGAAACCATTGATCACCCTGCCGTCCGCAGCACATTGAAAATCATGCGAAACTGGCAAGAGGAGATCGTGGATTACCATCACTTGTCGTTTTACGAATGCGACAGTGGAAGGAAATCATAAACTGATTAAAACTTACAAGCGTCGGCACTACTTCACTCGTACTTGGGTGTGCTACAAAGCAGGTATTTTAGTCGAACGCTATCGACGATATTTAATAATTTGAAGAATTCAACCACTAATTTCTAGATTGAAAAAAATTGTTCAAGAAAAGAGCCTATCTTAGAAATGGCTAATTAATGTTAATTTAAGAATGTGGCGGTCTAAAAGACCTCTATGGCATGAGAGTCCTTTGTTTCTTTAAAGCAATCCATGTTACTAACAGGAAAAACATGGTATACGCTAAGGTAAACAGCATGCTTTTAGTTACAGAATAAATGTTAGGCATATCGTAGAATGATACAATTCCTCCATAAGCAGTATCTCTAAATAAAATAGGAAGCATTGATTTTTGAATAAATAAAGGTAAATACTGTCCTAAAGACCAACTATGGAACACTGATGATTCAATGGTTGGGTAGATAAAACCAACGATGATCCCCGCCATTAAACTTTTGCTCAAAACGGTGATGCAACCTGCAAACATCCCCCACAATAATAGACTTATAATAGAACCTAAAATTTGTAGAGAATAATCTTTAATCGTTATTATTTTCGTGTTTACTAAATCCATCGGAAGATTAAAAACAGCAGGAGTGACAAAGCTAAACATAATTCCTACAAGTATTGTCAGCAACATAAACAAAAGTATAAATGTAAATATAGCCATAACTTTTGTAAGCAGCACTTCTAAACGCGTCAATCCTTGAACCCATAATTGTCTGAGCGTAAAGCTACGGTATTCTATTCCAAATATCAGCGCACCAATGATAGAGATTACTATTGGTCCTAGGGCATTTACAGAAGCCAGCGAATAGGCTATTGCCATTTTAGGACTCAAGATAAATAACATCGCGGATAAAGAACTGCTGGAAGGTTCTGAACCACTGATAAATTGATATGTTTGTTCCACAGAATATCCACTATTATTCATAAATGCATGGAATGAGTTTTGAAAATTTGATCCGACACTTAAATATGTGTATATAACAAATACTAGGAAGATCACAGTTGACCATATACTGAACGGGTGTTTAATAAGCTTAATGCATTCATTCGTATACGATTTAATCATTATTCCCCTCCTCTATAAGCTGATTGTAAATAGATTCCCATTCTTGTACATGATTCAAAGTAATCCATTCGTTAATCGAAACATTTTTTTGGTGTAATGAATCTTGAAAAGACTCAAATGTACAATTTTTATCAAGCGTAATTTGCCAAGAAAAACGATCTAACCTGTTTGCATTCAGTACTTCATCAAGTTCCAAAAGTTCATTCGTGCTAAACTCTGCATTTACTTTTATTTGAATTAATTTTGGTTGCACACCATTATTATAATCAGATATATCCAATTCTTTTTCAATTCGTCCATTAATCATCATACCAAGTCTATTACAGCAATGTTCTATTACATCCCACTCATGACTCGCTATAACAAAACAACATTCTTGATTTGACATATCTTGAATTACTTCTACCAACCTATTATAGGAGTAATTATCGAGTCCATTTGTTGGTTCATCCAAAAGATAAACTTTCGCATTCTTTGAAAGAGCAATAGCTAGTCCTAGTCGTTGTTTCTGACCAAAAGATAGCGTCTTCACTTTCTTTTTCATTATTTGTGGTGTTGTCAGATCTAGTTTTTTTAATATTTTCATTGCTCTTTGGGGATCAGGGGATAATAATCGTACATTATCGTTACCCGTTAAATGGGAGTAGAAAGAAGTGGGTTGGAATGACATACTCGTTTGATTAAATTGACTTAATTTCTCTTCAATATAAATATTTCCTGAGGTTGGTGAGAGCAGTCCAGCTAAGCTGGATAACAAAGTAGTTTTGCCAGAACCATTGATTCCTACCAATGCATAAACATCACCAGCATTGAGAGAAAGTGAAATATTATTTAGTATCAGATCATTTTTAAATTTGATCTTCAAGTTATCTACTTTCAGAATTCTGTTCATATTAGCTCCTTTCGACTCTCATCCTTTATACCAACAAATACTTGGATAAGGTCATTATATACCCATCCAAGTATTTGTGTTTTTCATATGTTTTCTAACTTATTGAGCAGTTGAGTTACCAGTCGAAGAAACATTAATTAGAATACGACTTGTAAACTCTGATCCTCCTGCGTGACCCCATGGTGTAGGAATTCCGCTCTCAAACAATACGCCTTGGTTCGTTTGACCCGTTGAAGTATATTTATAATTCCATTTGTTCTCTTCGTCTTTGAAACCGTAGAGCGGAGCAGTAGAATTATTTTGCCACAAATTACCGAAGTTTGTTATTTTACCGTCATCCCAAGTCCATTGAGCAAACGCTTCTTGAGTTGCAACTGTAATTCCATACAAATTTTTATAGCTTTTCAGCCAAGAATGAGTTGAAATTGTCGCAAATGTTGAAAACCCATCGTTATTTGCCCCCGGCACTGGGGCTACATATGATTCAGAACCAATAATTGAAGTATCCGGAATTTCCACGTTCTCCGCTGCGAATGTTGGAGCAACACTACCAAATGCTAATCCTGTACTCATAACAGCGACAGACAACATTTTTAAGAATGAATTTTTTTTCATTTTGGAATTCTCCTTTTTTTTTGGACTGAAAAACGTTAAAGATCAACCAGCAACACTTCAAAAATTACGCATCTAAATGTCGTTCACCTCCGTTTCCAGAAAAAGAAAAAGAACCGTCAATCTTTTTATAAAACTGAAATACAATATAATTGACCCCCAAAAAAATATTATAATATTTTGCAAAAAATAATAAAAACCTTATCTTATGAATAAATACCCATAAATAAAAAATTAGAGTAAGCAATACTTATTGGAAATAATTAATACTCACCATCAAAGACTGTACACAATCTCACATGTTCGGTATCGGTTTTTATTATATGTTCTCTGCAGGAAACTTTAGTTGTTCCTTTACCAATGATTTAACATCTTTCGGAATTGTCTTAAAATCACGTAAGTGTATTGTCTTTTACTTTTTAATATTCATGTTCATTCCTAAAGTAAATCGATTATACTCATTAATTAGCTCATCCAACGCCATCGACTGCTCAAGCACTTTTACATTTGGAATTCCATATTGATCTACCAAGCGACTCAATTCTTGTCGTCCTTGCTCTATTTGGTCTTTTAAGATACTCTGTTCTCTCATGGCATGTACCCCTCTAGGACATTCTAGAAAAACATTTAATATGAGTAAGCTATTAGTTTCACTAATGGCTATAAGTGCTTTTTAGAACATAATATGTTTTGCATGATATTGTAAAAACAAATCTTTAGAAAAGGCATTGCATTAATCCTTTTTCAAAACACAAAACAACCTACCTCAGAAGCAGATAGGCTGTTTGTTTTATTTTATATTTATCGTCTTAAATAATTGTGAATACGTCTCTTGCTAAAACAAACTATCTTGCTGTCTGTATTTTACGTATAAATCAACGCATTTTACTGTCTCAGAAAGTCGGTAAACTTAACTTTTCTATTACATTTTTGTACTTTCTGATCTGTGTTTCATTGGCTTCGCTCCTATACTCCCCGTACAAATCTAAACATTTAATACACATCAGGTCATCTTTACTTGAAGAAGAAAGCTCTAGACACATAATTAAGGCATCAATTCCAAGTGAATAATTACATTGGTTTATTTGATATTTCGCCAATTCATAATAAAAAACTCTATATCCATGGTCTATCATTTGATCGGTATAACTACCTTTATTATGAAAGTCCGTATTAAACAAATTAATCGGATGTTCAAACTTTTTCAAAGCATGATCAATATTAAATCCATACTGATTAGCTGCTTCCAATATATTTAGCAAACCAGTTAATATCTCTTCCGGATTGCTCTCTAAATATCCTAAATAAGGAAAAATTAAATTCTCCTGACCTAGCATTATTCGGAATGCATATTGATTCCCCTCTCCCCATTTCTTAAATAGATCTACTATTTTTTGATCCTCTTCTGTAGGATTCTCAATCTCAATTATCTCCATGTATTTTTGCAGATAATTTATAGCCTTGTCGTACTCCTTGCGGGTATCGTAAACGCTTGATATTAATAAATTTGCATAGGCTTCATATGTAAAAAGAGGATAGGCTGTTAGCCTTTTTTTAATTTTTCGCCTACGGGATTGAATTTTTAATTGAAATTCTGATTTTCGTTCCAGTTTCCGCGCCCATGCTTCGACCTTATCCCACAAATGTATCGTATTATACACATTGGCCAAGTCTTTAATTGCATCCAATTGCACTTCTTCATTTAATTTATCGATATAAGGTTCGAACTTTACTGCGGCATTAAGATTATCAAATTTATTCAGTGTTTTATGAAGCAGAAAAATACGGTATTGGCAAAGGGCCAACCGCTCCGAATGTTGATACTTCTCACTGTCTGCCACACATTCATATATAATGAGTGCAGATTCATTCATGCATTTATTATAAAGACTCTCTGCCACATCAAATAACTCATCAATATAGGATTGATCATCTGTGACATGAGTGATGACTTGTTTAATAATATCCAGCTTGCCAAGCTCAGCGCAACGATATATAAACGGTTCCAATCTTCTCCAATGAGGTGCAGACTCAATAAAACATTCCACACCATACATTTCGTAAAAATAACCCTGTGCCAAATCCATTGCTGATGTGATTTGGTCTAGTTGATTCATTGACATAAGTCTGGTTCCTTTGATGATCGCACTTAAAGTACCAACATTAATGTCAGCAATTTCTGAAAATTGCTGTAGTTTATATCCCTTATCCTTTAAATTATTTTCAATATAGAAACGTATTTTGGGCATCGTCTTCATCGTCCTTCCCCAGATAATTCACGATTGAAAAGTCGGTACACCTAATTTATCTATTAGTTTTGTATACTGCTCTTCCTGGATCTTACTGGCGCGATACCTATATTTTCCGTATAAATCAATGCATTTAATACACATCATGTCATCATTACTTGAGACAGATCGTTCGAAACTAGTAATTAGATGTTCTATTCCCTCACCAATCTGGTTTTGGTTTAATCTATATTTTGCAAGTTCGTAGAATAATCGAGTATAGCTAAAATTCAAATCATGCAAATTGTTCGTTCTTAGTACGTAGTTATCTAGCCTGTTCTTATCAAGATAATTATGGAATCTATCCAATGCGTAATTAATATTGTAAGAATACTGATTAGCACATTTCAGAATATATACGAATGCTCTTAGGATTTCCTTAGGATTCGCATCTAGATAATCTAAATAAACGTCTAGAACTTCGAAATCACCTAAAAATAATGTATATAAATATCGATTCCCCTTCGCCCACCCCTTTAATAACTTTATTAAATCTTGTTCTTCTTTAGTTGGATCTTTAATTTCATCCACAATATTCTCGTATATATCTGTGTGTTTTAATGCCTGTACATATTGTTTACGCTCTTCAGACACATTAGCCTGTAGCAGATTAGCATAAGCTTTATAAACAAATAAAGGATAAAAGGATTTCCTGCGTTTAATTTTATGCTTTTTATTTTGAAATTTAATTTGAAAGTTAACTCTCCGTTTCAATTCATTAGCCAGTTCAAAAACCTTATCCCATAGACTAATTGAAGCATATATATTAGCTAAATCTTTAATGGCATCCATCTGTACTTCCTCATTCAATTTATCAATATAGGGTTCAAACTTTATTGCCGCTTTAAGATTATCAAATTTATTCAGCGTTTTATGAAGCAAAAAAATGCGATACTGACATAAGGCCAATCGCTCCGAGTGTTGATATTTCTCACTGTCTGCCACACATTCATACAAAATAAGAGCTGCTTCTTTTAGTCCTTTAGCAAAAAAGTCTTCAGCCACTTCAAATAACTGTTCTATATAGGATCGATCGTCCGTCACATGAGTGATAACTTGTTGTATACAATCCAATTTACCAAGTTCAGCACACTCGTATAAGTATGGTTCCAAACGTCTCCAGTGGGGCGCGGATTCAATGAAGGATTCCACCCCATAACTCTCATAAAAATACCCTTTTTCTAATCCCATTGCAGAAGTAATCTGATTCAGTTGGTTCATAGACATTGGTCTGCTACCCTTAAGAATAGCACTTAATGTCCCAACATTAATTCCTATAATATCGGAAAAATGCTGCAACTTGAGATTTTGTTCTCTCATATATTTCTCAATATGTGCTCTTATTGTAGGTACCATTTCCATTATCACACCTCCATCATCTAATCACTTATAATTCAATAACATATAATAAATGTTATTTTAATCCTGTATTTTACATCGGTCAATCTATGAAAACACAAAAAGGCTTACTTCCGCATTCGGAAATAAACCAATAAAGTATCCATAGATAATATCTCTTATACCTTATTTTACAATACTCCAGCACCATGTCCTGATGGTGTGTATATCTGATTTTGCACATCAGACTGATTTATAGGGTAATTACTAATAATCACAACACTAAACAAGAGTATAGCCATGATTTTTTTTATTTTCATAATAGCCGTGAACCTCCTCCATTAGATTGCGATAGTTATTTTCCACTTCTTTAGATGCAAAAGACCTATACCTCTCAAAGAGAGCAACACATTGTATTATGTCATTAGAATTATTAATTCTAATAGCTGAACTCAGACAAGTGACAAGCTTTTTCATTCCTTCTGCGTACCGCCCTCTGTTAAAAAGATACATTGCCAGTTCAAATAAAAGTTTAGAGTATTGATCATTCTTTATTTGCTCATTGTACCCTTCAGTTAAGGTTTTATCACTCAGCATTAAATTAAAGGAATTATCAAATTTCAGTAAAATATAATCTACATCCATTTCAAATTTATTTGCTGCTTCAATAATTTTAACAAGAGCAGTAAGAGTTTCTCCTTCATTTTGTTCAACCCAAGCTAGATATACCGGAAGAACCTCTTTCTTCCCCATCATCAGATTATATAAGTAGGTGTTGGCCTCAGTCCACCTATTAAACATATCGATATAAACTATATCTTCGTCGCTAGAATTCAAAACACTAGCTAATTCAGCATTTTTTCTCGTATATAACAGTGCCTCAGTGTACTCACCTTTCCACTCGCATGCAGTGGCTTTGAGCAAATTTGAATATGCCTGGTACACAAATAAAGGGTAGGCTGTTACCCTATTCTCTTTGCTTATTTTTTTCTTAGTATAGGATTGGATGATTTCCGCTTTCCGTCCCAGATCATCAGCAAGTGAAAATGACTTGTCCCAATATCTCAAAGCCAAGTATGTATTCGCCAGGTCCTTGATCGCATCCAGTTGCCGCTCTTCATCCAGCCTATTAATATATGGCTCAAAATGAACGGCCGCCCTGAGATTTTCATGCTGATCCTGACCTAGAGATAGTGTGAAAATGCGATATTGGCACAACGCGAGACGTTCCGAGTGTTGGTATTTCTCACACTCCGCAACACATTCATATAACATGCGGGCCGCTTTCTTTTGTCCTCGTTCAAGCATGCCTTCTGCCATTTCAAACAATTCGGAGATATAGGAGCGGTCATCCGTCACTTGCTGGATGATCCTCTGAATACACTCCAGCTTGTCCAACTCGGCGCAACGTTGCAGGAAAGGCTCTAATCTTCTCCAATGCGGTGCAGACTCCACGAAACATTCCGCGCCATAGATTTCGTAGAAATGACCTTCCTCCAGCTTCATGCCTTCGGTAATCAGATCCAGTTGAGCCATGGCGATTGGCCTCGTCCCTTTGATGATTGCACTTAACGTTCCGGCGTTTACACCCGATATATCGGCAAAGTATTGCAGGGTATAGCCCTGTTTCCTGATGTAGTCCTCAATAAAGGAGCGTATCGTAGTTGTAGGTTCCATGTCTCCCACCTCCACAATGAAAATCCATAAATTTGAATTTCTATGATATGCACAATTTTAATCCTAAATTTTACAGCGGTCAATAAAAATCGTGGCAATTTCCTGCCATATATCCAGCGATGAGCAGTTTTAACCCGCCTTATAGAAAAAATCCATTAGAAGAATGCATGGCAACATGGTAAAGTTAGTTTTAGCTTGAATATCCTACTATTTCCATAGGATTAGACAACCCAGGTGCTTTTCCAATCCAATCCAAGGGGATGGTTAGATGAAATTTGCCTTATTTAGTCTCATGATGAATCTTCCAAATGCCGTAACTGGTGAATCATTAACGACACAACAGAAATTCCACAACATTTTGGAACAAGCCAAACTGGCCGAACGACTGGGATTTGATGCATATGGGATTGGTGAGCGGCATGGTGCTCCATTCCTGTCCTCTTCGCCGCCCGTTGTGCTCACCGCCGTCGCTGCTGCGACTTCACGGATCCGGTTGCTAACTACGGTCACTGTTCTCAGTATACTTGATCCGGTACGGGTTGCCGAGGATTATGCCACGCTGGATCAATTATCGGGCGGACGGCTGGAGATGATCATCGGGAAAGGCAATGATCCTCGGCACTATCCTCTGTTTGGCATTAGTGAAGAGGAACAATGGGATTCACTCGGTGAGCGCTACGAACTGCTGAAACGGCTGTGGACTGAAGAGAATGTAACCTGGCAGGGAACGTATCGCCCTCCCTTTCAAGATGTTACCACTCAGCCGAGACCGCTTCAGCAATCCATTCCGATCTGGCATGGCAGCGCATCGAGCACCCGCTCTACCGAGCTTGCAGCCAAGTATGGCGAACCGATATTTAGTTCAAATTCCTTCCACCCTCAGGCAAAATACAAAGCGTTAATTGACCATTACCGGGAGCGTCTCGATTATTATGGTCATGATGCGAACCGAGCGGTGGTCGGCTCCGGGGCAGGCAGCCTGTACCTCGCGAATACACGCGAAGAGGCCATCCGGCGTTATACGCCTTATTATGAAGCCTTTCATGCTACGGCCGCTGCGCAGCACAACCAGTCGCCCTTTAAGGACCTGGAGGATAACATTGCACATGGTCCTGTACTGATTGGTAGTCCAGAGCAGGTCATTGAGAAAATCCTCAATTATCATGCCGCATATGGACATCAGGTACTGAGCATCAGCGTGGATGGACTCAGCCATGCAGAGCAGCTGGAGCAGGTAGAACGATTTGCCCAGGATGTAGCGCCCGTGTTACGACGTGAAATCCCCAGTTTTATATGGAACGAGCCCCCGCTCCTGAACCAGTCTCTTCCCTCTTCCTCTTCGCCTTCTCCCGATTCATGGCCCCCAGCCATCTCACCGATCTTCCAGGTATAGCTCTCAGTTCGCCACATATTCCCCATTCATCCACAAGCCTTTTGCATTCAGGGTGATTCTTGCGAATCGCCCTATCCCTCTCTCAAGATGTCTTTCTCTATGATTTAAGACTTAATGCCTTCAAACAATGAAATCAACGAACGGTGCACGAATTCAGTATCCAACGGTTCGCCAGTCACCAGCATGCGATAGAACATCGGCCCATAGACGAGGTCTATGAATAATCCGATATCACAATCCTTTTTCAACTCTCCCCGTTCCAAGCCTTTCTCAATAATTCCCCACGCTTCGCGCCGACGCGGCTGAATGTATCTGGTTCGGTATTCTTCTGCAAGCCCCGGATCAGACTGTCCCTCTCCGATAATCTGTGTGATCACTTTTCCTTCCCGGCTGATCAAAAAATTAACCAGATTGCTCGCATGAATCCGCACATCCTCAAATACCGATCCGGTATCCGGTACAGGCAATCTTGCCGTTGCGGCAGACATATACCCATCCATAATGACAGCTCCTTTATTGGGCCACCATTTATATATCGTTGCTTTGCTTACCTGAGCACGTTCAGCAATCTTTTCAATCGTAATCGCTCCAAAGCCATGTTCCAGCAACAATTCATAAGAAGCTGCAAGAATGGCATTCTGGGTTTCCACATTGCGGGGACGCCCTCTTTTGGCAGTCATCATAAGCCCTCCTTGGCATAACCAAACCATCTGTGTTTCATAAAAACGATACGTTCATTATACTAAATCACCGATAAATTAAACAAATTCAATCTTATCTTACTTCGATATACAAAAATATTTCCACGCCTATTTACAATACTGAACGTTTAGTTTATTATATGTTTATAATTAGTAAACGCATCGTTTAGTAATCACAAATTTCAATATACGTGTACATTCATGAAAATTATTTTGAGAACATGTGGAGGATGATGATCTTGCAAAACGAAGTGAAGGCTAACCCGGTTCCAAGCTGGTTGATTTTACTTTTGGCTGCGGCGTGTGGGCTGATTGCGGCAAACCTGTACTATGCTCAGACGGTTATAGGACCGATCAGTGTTACAACAGGGCTTTCCTCTGCTGCTGCCGGACTGATTGTGACGTTAACACAGGTCGGTTATGTTATTGGCCTGCTGTTTATCGTACCGCTCAGTGACATTCTGGAGAATAAGCGGCTGGTCACTTTTTTCCTCATCATTCTGGTCGTTGCATTGATTGCCGCCGCCTTCTCTTCCCATGCCGTATTATTTCTGACAGCTTCTCTCGTTATCGGAATCAGCTCAGTCGTTGCGCAAATTCTGGTTCCCTATGCCACCTACCTCACTTCTGAAGAGCAGCGCGGACGGGTGGTCGGCAATGTGATGAGTGGTCTGCTGCTGGGCATCATGCTGGCTCGACCTGTCGCAAGTTTTATTACAGACGCATTCAGTTGGCAGGCTGTTTTCATTTTCTCTGCGATTGTGATTGCGTTGCTCGCACTGCTTCTGTCACGCGCACTTCCTGCACGTCAGCCACAACCTGCGATGAAGTATGGACAATTAATCCTGTCATTAGGTTCCCTGCTGAAAACATTTCCCATGCTCCGCCGCCGCGCCCTCTATCAGGCCAGTCTGTTTGGCGCCTTCAGCCTGTTCTGGACTACAGTTCCCTTACAGCTCGCCAATGAATATGGCATGTCCCAGCAGGGAATTGCCTGGTTTGCACTGGCAGGTGTTGGGGGTGCTATCGCAGCACCTATTGCCGGAAGATGGGCGGATAAAGGGTTCACCCGCATATTAACCGGAGTCGCCATGATCATCGCGGTTGCATCTTTTGGGCTTGCCTATTTGTTCCAGGGCCACTCTACCGCTTCCCTTATTCTGCTTGTGATCGTTGCCATCACGCTGGATATGGCAGTCTCGGGCAATCTGGTGCTGGGACAGCGCATCATTTATTCGTTGAGTGAAGCAAGAGGACGGGTAAACGGGATCTTCATGTCGATCTTTTTTGTAGGGGGAGCGATTGGATCATCTCTTGGCAGCTGGTCGTATGCACACGGGGGTTGGAGTCTCACCACATTGATTGGTCTGATCATGCCTCTGCTGGCACTCGGATATTATTTAACGGAAAAGAAAACTGCCGTCGTCAGCAAGGCTTAATTGGACTTCATATGTAAGCAAAGGGCAGACTGATCTCAACAATCAGCTCTGCCCTTTTTCTTTTATTTCATAACACTGAACTTCTTAGTCGCGGTTCGAACTACATCATCCGCTCCCCAGACAATAACGCCGACCACTTTGGTGGCTTCCAAGTCCATGGACGCAATCTCACCTTCATACTGCTCGAAGGCATTGTTGAGCGATTGTCCCGTCTGCGAGAAAACAACATAGTTTAGTTCTTCGTTCTCAGTTGAACAGGATTTGGTTAAGTTGATGAGTTGGTTCTCGCCAGCCTTCAGGATGACCGTACTAAACCGGATACCCGCATGCTGATTACCGCTCTGATCCAGTACAGGGGCATCCGAATACAATCCGGGCTCCCTTAGGGCTGCTTGTCCCATTAATAATGCGGCAACATTCGCTGCTGCACCAATTTCGAGATTTTTCTCCAGTATAATAGCTATTCTCTTCATATGAGTGCGTTCACCCTCTGCATACTTTTTGTAAAACATACCCACGGCATGTTGATTCCCTCTCGCAATACTTTGTAGGTCACTAACCCATAATGGTCGGCACAGAGCTGATTCGTGAGTGCAATGGAACCCTCCGCATTGTGCATGACCTTTCTGCAAGCTTCAGGGTTGGACGATACGGTTCTGTTCTCTCTATAGATTGTATCAAGTTCAGATAACAAGTATGTAGTCGCTGGATGATGATAAATGATGTCGATCTGCTCGGGACATACAGCATCGAAGCCGGATAGGACCAGCGCAGGAATCTTCTCTACAAAGCTCTCAGACACCACCAATTCGGAATCCATGATGAAGCTGTTTAGCTTTGGATAAGCCCCGGGAACCAACAAGCAGGAAATTACCCCTGATTTCAAATCTTCCGCAGCCGCTTCAAATTCGGGGTATGGCTTGATAAGTTCAGAGTTGCCCAGCTTCTTCGCGATATGCATGCTGCAAGTCAGGAATCCTTCATCGTCTCCCAATGTTCCCAGTACGGCATATTTCTCTTTGGTTATCTCCATTTATTTCTATTTCCTCCTTTTTATTTCTAATCCGCTAAAGATCGTATACCAAAAAAATCCTATTGTCAATTAACACTTTAACGTAACAAAAATATGTATTATCATGCATATATTTAACAAAAAACTGTATTGTAAATGGAAAATATTGATATATAATGGTATGAAATGTGTTTTGCTAAATTACTTTTTACTAGAGGGAGGATTTATGAGAACCATCGTATACATATCTGATTTCAGACTTCCAGTTGGCTTAAACTTTGTGAAACCTCTGAAGAAATTAGCTGATTACAAGAAAATTCTGATCATCGAGCGGTACAATCTGCATAACGAGGATGTACTCAAAGACTTCTTCGACGAAATCAGATATATCGACCATTTGGAATCAGTGGACTCCATTAGAGACCATATCATTGATATTCGAAAGTCGCATTCCATTGCTGCCTTGTTAACTCCGGGTGAAAATGCCATTGAGATCGGCGGCCAAATCCGATCCGAATTCGGCATCCCCGGTATGCAGCGCAATCAAGCCGAAGCCGTCCGCAATAAATGGATTATGAAACAAATGCTTCATCAACGCGGAATTCGGACTTCGGACATTGTAATTGCCCTGAATGAAGAGGACTACCTCCAATTCACCGATAAACACGGGTTCCCGATTATTGTAAAGCCGCTCAGCGGATATGGGAGTATTAATACGTTTAAATTTTCCAGCATGGAAGAATTGATCCACTATCTCCAGCACTCAAGACAAGAGCAGCAAAAGGACTTGCTGGAGGAATTCATCAGCGGTACAGAGCTTCACTGTGATTCCATTGTCTCGAAGGGTGAAGTGGTATTCTCATCCGTCTCCCAGTACCTGTATAACTGTCTGGACATTGCCACGAACCAGAAGCCGCCGGCAAGTATTACTTTTCCTGAAGGTTCCGGGGAGAATTTCATTCAACGGATCAAAGAGGTTAACACACAGGTCATTGCCGCACTCGGAATCAATCATTCCGTAACACATGCCGAACTGTTCCTGACTCCCCAAGGAGAAGTCGTATTTGGCGAGATCGGTGCAAGAATCGGGGGTTCACAGGTTATGCCGCCTTGTATCAAGAACACACACGGCGTTGATTTCTTCAAGGCAGTCACTGAATTGGAAGTTGGCATATATGAATTCAGCAAACAAGAGACGAGTAACAAGTATACAGGCATGATTTGTTTTCCTTCACGCTCAGGAATCATTCGGAATATTTCCGGAATAGAGGATTATGAGGATATCTCCGGGATTATTGAGTTCCATGTAGCTTACCAGGTGGGACAACGCGCCGGAGACGTGAGTGATACGATGACCCGATCAGGCTTTGCGATTGTGGAAGGTGATTCGTTTGAGGAATTGCGTCATACATTGCTGGATATGTACGATCGTTTCAACATAGAAGTTAATGTTGCCGAAACCGTATAGGCTGTCTGGGAAGAACGGGTAAGCCCATAGCTGGATTGACCGTTTCTGGGGAGGTTTGGATGTATTGTCTTTATTCAAAACATATGCGGGGTTAAGCCGCGAAATATATTATCTTTGTTTGGCCCGAACGATTAACAGCACAGGGGATTTCGTATTTTCCCTCATTACCTTGGTTCTGACTTTGCAGATGGGGATGAACGTTGTCAATGCAGGCATATTTGTTTCAATGGCAGCCTTGATCAGCGGGCCAGGCGTACTCCTTGGGGGGTATTTGAGTGATGTCATGGGCAAAAAAACCATTATCGTTACCGGACAATCGCTTGCTGCTATCATAATCATCTGCTGCTCGTTCTGGTCGGGCACTATTACGGTTGGATATTTGCTAATTGCAGTTATGTTCTTCATCAGCATTACCCGGCCTGCATATAACGCGTTGATCATTCAGCTGTCTCCACAGGAAACAGGGCGAAAATCCGCCTTCTCTCTGATGTATTTGGGAGCCAATCTGGGTATAGCCATCGGGCCGTTGGTGGCCGGCTTTTTCATCAAGGATTATATCAACATGGTCTTTATAAGTATTGGCTCCGTGTTTCTGTTATCCAGCTTCATCATCATCAACCGGGTAAAGGTTGGTACAGCCAAGGAATTGGACTCAACAGGCGGCCAACATGCTGTCCAACAACAACAACAACAACTACAACCAAGCCAATCGCCTTCTCCATTATTCAGACTGTTGCTGAAAAATCCGCTCGTCGCCTTCTTTATCGTGGTGTCATTCCTTAATTATTTTATCTATATGCAATACTCGTTTAGCCTTCCGCTCCAAATGAATTATTCGTTCGGTGAGAACGGCGCGGCATATTACGGCTCTGTCATGACTATTAATGCCATCAGCGTCATCGTTCTGACTACCTTAATCCTGTCCGTTACACGCAAATTAACCGCGCTAAACTCCATTGCCATAGGGGCACTCTTCTATGGAATCGGATTTGGTGCGTTGAGCTTGATGGGTTACTTTCCCTATTTCACCCTTGTGGCCATCTCTACGGTGCTGTGGACCATTGGAGAGATTTTGGTGCAGACCAATATCAATCTGTATATTGCTTCGCGTGTACCGGACACGCATCAGGGGCGGTTTAACGGTCTGCTGCTGTTCGTAGGCTGCCTGGGCTATACACTCAGTCCGTATTTAACCGGAATTTTTATCAAAAGCATGGACATGGGGAGCGTATGGATCATTATTCTGGCCTTCAGCTTGTTCTATGCGTTGTGCATGATAATCCTGTGGTATATCGAAAAAAGCTCAACCAGAAAAAGTGAAATTGAACCATTGGATTTATCACAAAGTGTTTGAGCATCGAAGCTGGTCCCCAGGATCAGCTTTTGTCCTTTTATCATCATTTTTACACCAATTTATGATGTAAAAACCCTTTTTAATAAGGTCGTAGAAGTCTCAAATACCCGATGAACTATAAAGGGGGATTTTTCTTGCTTTTCACTAAAATAAACAGAAGAGATAGGAAAAACAGAAACTCTGAAATACTGACCAACAGCCTCATGCATTCCCCTAAATCCTTTAATCCAAATAGAATATGGATCAGCGAAATCATTCCCGTAATTACAGCGACCACTACAGCCAAAACCAGCATGCATTAATCCCCTCAAAATTTATTTTAAATTCAACACTACCAAACTATTCCTTTAAATTACAAATAATGATAGATTAAAAGGAGAGTAATATGGATATACATTCCAAAGGAGGATATTAATATTGAGTAAATCTATTGTTCTACGCTGTGTCTTAACCTGTCTGTTATTTCTGAGTTCATTATCTGCCCTGTCCACCCCAGCCAATGCAGAAGCTTCAGCGGCTGCCAATGGGCGCAATCCGATTGTTCTTGTACACGGTATTGGAGGCGCGGGATTTAACTTTGCCAGCATCGAAAGAGCGCTAATAAACGAAGGATATTCCCGAAGTGACCTGTACGCCATCGATTTCCTGGACAAGTCGGGAAACAATGTCACCAATTCACGTCAGTTATCTGCCTATATTGATGATGTCCTGCGGAAGACTGGCGCCAGCCAGGTCGATATCATTGCCCACAGCATGGGCGGAGCCAACACCCTGTATTATATCAACACCCTCGGTGGTGGTAAAAATATAGGCAAAGTCGTTACGCTCGGTTCTCCCAATCGGCTTGTAGCCCGTTCCGCTCCAAACGGTATTGATTATACCTCCATCTACAGTACGTCGGACTTTATTGTAAATAATACGTTATCCCCTCTGAACGGGGCGAACAATATTCGCATTTTCGGGGTAACCCATATCGGCCTGTTGACTGACCGTGGTGTTCAAAGCCATATCATGAACGCTTTAAAGTAAAAACAAAATATAAAGAAGGCGGGTATCCATACGGAAACCCGCCTTTTATTTGTACTTTTACTTTATCTGCGCTTTTCTCGGAGCATTCGGGCAGAAGGGTTCAGGAGACGTTAGCGTTATTTCTTAAAATCTCCTAAAAAAGACGCTAAAAACAGCTTCAAAATTCGATAAAGTTTACCCGCGCAGTCTCCGGGAACTCAGCGCATGATGACCATTTTGCAGGAACGTGCTTCGTGTATTCTTCATCAGTTCAATCCGGCGTTCAGCCAGACGATCTGCGGCAATATACGTTGCGATGCCTTCGGTCCGCGACGTGTCGAAGATTTTCTCCAGGTTATTGTAAATCTCCCCAACCTTGCTCCAAGCTCGATCCGCGTTATAGCCGTTCAACTCGTCCGCGATATTGATTACGCCGCCTGCATTAATCACGTAGTCTGGTGCGTATACAATCCCCATCTCATGAAGCTTGTCACCATGACGTGGCTCCAGCAGCTGATTGTTGGCACAGCCTGCCACGACCTTGGCCTTGAACTGTTTTAACGTATCATCATTAATTGTCCCGCCCAAGGCACACGGAGCATAAATATCACAATCCACTCCAGTAATGTCGGCAGGGTCTACCGCCTTAGCACCGAATTGATCCACAGCCTGCTTCACGGAATCCTTACGGATATCGGTCACAATCAGATGCGCACCTTCTTCGTACAAATGTTTGCACAGACGCATCGCCACGTTGCCCACACCCTGTACAGCCACAGTTTTGCCTTCCAGCAAATCTGTGCCGAAGGCTTCCTTCGCCGCGGCCTTCATGCCCTGATATACCCCCCATGCTGTTGCCGGGGAAGGATTACCGGAGGAGCCGTAGCTTGGCGATATACCTGTAACATAGTCGGTCTCCTGATAGATCAGATTCATATCTTCCTCAGTTGTTCCCACATCCTCTGCGGTGACATAACGTCCGTTCAGTCCCTGAATGTATCGGCCAAAGGCCCGGAACATCGCTTCATTTTTGTCACGGCGCGGATCTCCGATGATTACGGCTTTGCCTCCGCCCAGATTCAGTCCGGATACCGCATGTTTATATGTCATTCCCCGCGCAAGGCGCAAGGCATCTTCAATGGCAGCTTCCTCCGAAGCATAGGTCCACATCCGTGTGCCTCCCAGCGCAGGACCGAGTGTTGTATCGTGAATAGCAATAATTGCTTTTAATCCAGAGGCTCTATCCTGGCACAGTACCAGTTCCTCATAATCGTGATGTTCCATTGCTTCAAACCAGTTCATGTGTTAACCGTCTCCTCCAACCATTTTTGCGATCCATTCGCCTTCTTCAGTTCGTCTTCCATCCTCTATTGTACCCATGAATATCAAGTTTGTGCAAAATCACATCTGGATGTACAAAAAGACCTTTCTCCCTCCACAGGGAAAAAGGTTCATATAATCCAGCACAGCATGGAATTTGTAAAAAGGCGGTATCAACATGTAATCATGACAAGGTTTCAACCACGTTAATGGGATGCAAATCCCCACTCACGGCGAATGACGCTTGCCCGGTCTCTTCCGAGACCACCAGTACAACCGCATCCGTCAGTTCACTCAATCCGAGAGCAGCCCTGTGCCTTGTGCCAATCTTCCGTTCACGGGCAATCGCCTGTGACAAAGGCAGTACATTACCGGCAGATACAATCTGATTGCCTCGAATCAGTACAGCCCCATCATGCAGAGGTGCACCCGGTATAAATAAAGACTCCAGCAACGCATGAGTAACCCGGGCATCGACTGCAACTCCTGAATGGATAATCGGTTCAAGCGGCACTTCCCGTTCAATCACAATGAGAGCACCATATCTGCGATCAGACAAATGCTGTATACTGGCAGTCAGTTCGGCAAATTTCTCCGTGAAGGGTGACAGATAACAATCCAGATAAAAGGAAGACGCAAGCACCTCGATCTGCTTGATCTCGGCCCGAATCTCCGCAAATTGGCCCAGCAAACACACACTGTCATTATCAAAGGTGGATAACGTCAGGTTCATTCGCTCTGCCACACGATGAAGATCTCTTTTGAGTTTTTGCCTCATGGACGAGCTGTCACAATCTGCTTGCCGATTCATCATGGTCTTCCTCCTCACCTTGGCATCTCGCTCATCATTCATCATTACCCATACGTTTCCCTCAGCTCCGGGCATTTATGCAAAATAAAGCCTGTCCGCAATGATTGCGGACAGGCCGATTATCCGTATATTTACCTTACTGCTTATCTTATTGCGCTTTACCGTACGAACCTGCCTTGAACGTTGCAGGATCATACCATTTGTATCCGGCAGCCGGTACAGCCCATGGCTCCGTTTGCGGCTCGGTGGATGAAGCTGGAGCTTCAATCGCAAGCAGACTGGTCGGTGTATCCAATGTCAGTCCAGACACCTGAGCCAGACTCGTATAGCTTTCTTTTACAGCAAGCCATTTCACGGTATTCACAAGGAATACACCGTCATTCACTTCCTTGAAGCCGTCATACGTTGTTTTGGCAGCGCCCGTTTCCTCACGACGATATTTTGGAGTGGCATCCTCAACAGGTGAGGAGTCACCAATAAATGCCGCTTTACCTGCTCCTACCTTGGCAATCGCTGCGTAGGCTCCTTCAGCCCG
This sequence comes from Paenibacillus vandeheii, assembly GCF_030433635.1. NCBI lineage: Bacteria > Bacillati > Bacillota > Bacilli > Caryophanales > Paenibacillaceae > Paenibacillus > Paenibacillus vandeheii. The sequence continues at coordinate 54,192 of NZ_JAROCD010000007.1, read as the reverse complement.
TCCGCCGCCATTGTATACGCCCTGATCGACCGCGTTGCCCCATTTGGATACACCGCTAGGCACATATACCAGGCCTTTAGCTTTGTTTGGATCAATAATGGCAAGGGTAGAACCTGCATGCATGGCTACAGCACTCACTCCGGTTGTAATGCCGAACGACTGCGAAGGTGCAACGATATCCGTTGCATTCACGTCACCCAGTGCATTGTAGCGGAAGCGAATACCGAAGTTGGATGCCAACCAGTCGGAGCTGGTCACGCCTTGCATGGCTGGAGATTCGGCTTCTGCCGACGACATGCCTTTGGCCGGATTCAGGAATGCACCACGGCGATAGCCGTTGAACACTTCGGAGGAATCCCAGCGGTTTTTGTTCCGGTCTGCATTATAATGATCGGCAATGAAGAAGACACTGCCACCATTCTGCACATATTGCAGCAGTGCTGCCTGCTCAGTAGCTTTGAACGGTACGTTCGCTTCGCCGATAACGAAGACATCATAATCTTTCAATTTATTAAAGGTGATGGCTTGCTCACCGAAGGTATACGGGATGCTGCGTTCCAGCTGATCCACGGTAAAGCCTGCGTTTCGCAAACCATTCGCAAAGTCCGAAAATGCCCCATCAATAACCCAGTCCGCAGCCCCGGCTGTCTGAGCATGCGCATTGTCGAACAATACTTTCTTGCCTGTACCATCCGGCAGTGTCGTGCCTGGATCAGGATCAGGATTGGTTGTTCCAGAGGAGAGCGCGATGGAGGTAGGATTCTTCACCCCGGCGTAGCTGTTATACGCACCCAGCGTTCCGGTTACGATCACCTTCTGCCCTATAAGATTCGGATTGGAAGCCAGTCCATATTGCGAACGGTACGACGCTGGAATTTGCACGTCGAGCAGCTTCGCGTTAGTCTTCTCTGTCGCTGAATCTGCAATCAGGAAGTTGAAATCATTGGCGTATGGAGATGTAAATTTGGCTGTAAGCGATCCGGTAGCATGTCCAACAATATATCCTTCCACCGTTGCTGTTGCTCCGCCACTCTGGGCAGCGATGGCCTGCGATACCGTAATTGGTGCTGCAGCCGCCTGAACAGGACCTTGCGAACCAGGTTGAAGCAGTGCTGTTGCCATCATAATAAAGATCAGGAATGCGCCGATCCAATGCTGCCATACCGCTTTCTTCATACTTGCCTTCTCCTCCTCATAATTACCTGATAATGGGTTATCCACCTTTAATTTAATCGTTCATATGCTGAATTCCTCTTTCTTTTTGTAAAATCTTTGAAAAAACTTTTGGAAATCATGACCATTGCCCATACTGATTAACAAAAGACGCCAAAGGAGATTTCTTATAATGAAGCTTCTATTCCTTCTGCTTCTGCTGATTGTTCCACTTATTATGGCTTTTGTTGCGCTTCGATCCCGGACGGTGACCCGTATTTTTCACGTACTTGCCCTGCTCTGCTTTTATAGTGCAGCCACAGTCATTGCAGGCGATGTGTACGCTACAAATGCCCATATGACAACATTCACCACGGAAATCCATCATTTTCTGTTGAATGGATGGTTTCTTTATCCGTCCGCATACCTGGGTGTGTACATTCCATATTTGCTGTGGATGAGCCTTTTTTCGAAAAAAAATTGAGGAAATTCAAGCTTGGCATTGCATTTTGTCAACGTTCATTGCATAATGATAATATAACTGTGATAATGATTATCATTCTTGAGCTTGTCTCAACTCTTCTGCCTACTGTACATGACTTAACGATTTTATAGATAAAGGGGAACGAACATCGAATGAACACAACTCTGCAAAAAACTGATCTGCAGCTCGACGATTATTTGGATCTTCTGAACCTGGCAACCAATTTGGGTGATACCAAATGGCAAAAGGAAATTATTCGTAAGCTGGCTTATACTTATCCCGCAGTCGAATGTAAACAACCACAATAGCATTTCTACATTTCCATAGCTCATAACCCCTCCTTTACACGGATCGGTTATTGGGCTATTTTTGTTTTACTAGGAGGGGACAGCGATGCAATTGGAAACAGAGCGACTTATCATCCGGGATATTCTGGAGACTGACTGGGAAAGCATACATAGCTATACATCCATGACAGAGGTTACTCAGCATACGGCATGGGGACCGAATACGGAAGAAGATACGCGGGCTTATGTGGAGTCTGTTTTGGATTCTCAGCACATGCAACCACGAGAGGGCTTCGAACTGGCGATATGCTTGAAAAATGAGGGCATCCTAATCGGCGGTGTTGGCCTTCACATCGAAAAGACGAACGCAGAGATCGGTTATGTCCTCAATCCCGTTTATCAGGGGAAAGGGTATGCTGCCGAAGCAGCCCGAGCCATACTTGGCTTTGGCTTCAATACACTTGGCATACACCGGATATATGCGAAATGCCGCCCGAACAACAAGGCTTCAGAGAACGTTATGCAGAAGATTGGCATGCAGCGTGAAGGTCTGATGCGGGAGCATTGGTTCTACAAAGGGAAATATCATGATTCGTGTCTATATTCGATTCTAGTAAAGGAATATGCGGGCGCGAATGTTGGACGCTAATCCCCCGTGCGGCGGGCTGCTATCTCAATCGGGGGCTGAGTGAATAACCTGGGTATGATGCAGGGAGGGCGATAACGCATCCTCGTGCCCTCCTTTTTATCATGTATTAGTTGTCTTGGATGGGAGTCATTAACCATAAGAAAAACCACCTCATGATCAGGTGGCTAATACGGCTATCGTTTCCCGTTACTTTAATGACGTTTCGCTTTGCATGATCTCTTCTAATATTTTTTTACCTGTAAAGTCTATCATCATTCCTTGAGAAGGTTCTTTTTTAGTAATCCATTTTTTTAATTGAGCAACATAATTATCTATAAGAGAATTTGAGAAAAAAGAATAATTGGATAGCAATACAACTCCTACACGGAGTTCCTTGTTGAAAGCTAGATAACTATTAAAACCAGCTGAACCCCCGTTATGCCAAAGGATACCTTTATCTAGAAGTTGATCCTCACCCCAGCCAAAATAACGGTTTGAATCCCCGATCCATATAGGGAGATGACTTTTTTGTAGTGTAGAGGCTATCGGACTATCATCATTTAGATTGGCTTGGACAAATAAACTCAAATCCCTAACCGATGACTTAATCCCCCCAGCTCCTTCATGTATAGAAAGATCCCAATGAGGGACTCTTTTCCCAGTTGAAGCATGTCCATTCAAAAACCTGCCATTCTGTTCTAAATCAAGCATAACGGCTGTCTCATTCATCCTTAATGGGCTTGTGATATATTTTTTCAACAAATCGTCATACGTACTTCCTGACACCTTACATAATATGTATCCTAATAAACCCACACCGATATTGGAATATCCAAACGAACCAATGCTATCCGTGTAATCAGCATTCGATAAAAAAGCAGTTAAATCTTGCTCGGTATACATTGAATAAGGATTCGATCTTTTTTTAGCCAAATTGTGGTTGGTTGCCAATATCGGTAATCCAGAGGTATGAGTAGCAAGGCTTCTCAAGGTAATCTTGTTCAAATAATCGTTTTCAACGTTTTGCACGAACTTACCAACCACGTCATCCGAGGAAAGCAGTTTTTCTTTTTCCATCTCCAATAAGAGTATGGATGTAAAAACTTTGGTTATGGAGCCGATTTCAAACAACTTATTTTCAGAAGGGATCAACCTTTTCTTTTTATTATTATTAAATGAGAAGTATTCAATATCTCCCTCCCTAACAACCCCGATAACAAGCTGTAAATGTTTCTTATCTTTTGTGTAATCTGAAACACAACTTTGTAAATCCATCATAGTAAAATTTACTCTTTTTTTATGAATCATTCATTACTAGAATGTTGAAATCAGGTTAATCAACCTATTTTGGGCAAGCAAACTATGTATTCGTTTCCAATTCCTGATTTCCCTGCCCCGTTAGCTGAACCCTCTAAACTTTTTGATTCATTACCACTGCTTCAAGCCACTCATATCACGCCAAAAAAGCTGACCCCGAGTAAATCGGACATCAGCTTTTTCCACCTCTCCGTAACGACCCCAATCGCCATCGAAGGTACAACCCTATTCACATTGCTTCCATTACAATCGGCACAACTCTACCGGGCAGCTTGGGAATGTGGGACATCCGCACATGCAGCGCAAGGCTGCCAGGTCCCGAATCATCAACTTTCCATCCATGGTGTCCAGCGTCCCCTGTTCTTTCCAGGCTCCCAACATACGCGTTACACTCTCCCGCGTTGCACCAATCATCTCCGACAACTCGGTATGATTCAGCTTCATGTCGAGCACGATGCCATCCGGCGTAACTCTGCCATACGAGTTGCTGGCACGAATGAGCGTCGATGCAAGCGCACCTGCCTTGCCATAGAGCAGCAGATCCCGGAAACGCGATTGGGTGATGCGCTGAGCGAGCGCCATCCATTGCAGGAATTTCAAGGCAAGATCGCCATGTTTGCTAAGCACACTTTCCAAGTCACTGAGCGATACGATCCCCAGCTCTCCTTTGCCTGTCATCTCTGCACTGTAGCTATGAGTCAACCCGCCGATACCGCCAAACTCTCCGATCAGATCCCCGGTTTGCTGAATCGATAAAATAATTTCTTTGCCGTCTTCGGTCGACTTGGTCAGCTTCACTCTTCCCGAGCGAATGTAGTACAAGTATCCGGCTTCATCGCCTTCCAGAAAGAGACTGTACCCCGACTTTACCCGTTTTGGCTGCATCTTCGCCTCGATCAAGCCCCATTGTTCAGCTGTCACGAACGAAAGGATTCCACCTGTCTCCCGTGTCATCTTGCTCGCCTCCGTCTGTTCATGTTGTGTCGCCTGGGTTGTTCTTTCTTTAAATACCGTACCCATTACCATCGTCCCCCTCGGTGTTTCCTTATGTATCCATCATACCGCGGATTTAGCGTGGTGGTTATCGGGGGATTACCTGAACCTCACCGGGAAACTCCCTGAATTTGCTGTGAGATAAATCACACTTATGAGGTACCTTTACGACTCCGCAATCGAAAAAAGCCTTACCCTACAGGGCCTGGATGCCTGTCCACACACAGGATCAGCAAATTGCAGAACGGAAATAGGGGTTTTCCCTGAATTACATTACGGAAGAAAGGGGCTACAATAGAAGCAGTGGCGAAATACCCTTATTTTAAGATGTTCCCTGACCACAGGTTAACGATATTGATAATGATTACACCGTAACGCACGGTATGATTCCAAAAAAGGAAGTGTCCTCTCATGCATGATGAACTGCCATCTGGCATTCAGGAGATGATCGACGGCCTACGCCTGACTACCTCCAGCGATTTTTGCGGACTGGCCTGCCTGTCCGGGACGATGCTGCGCTGGAAGTATACATCCGGCGCCAGCAACGAACGGGTGAAACGCATGGAGATGCGTCCCGGACAAGACCTGGTAGGCACAGCCCTTCGGACTGGACGCACCGCTCTATCTGATGCACAATCCACCGGGGAGCATACACCCGGTCGTTGCCCGTTAATGCTTGCGGAGCGGTTGGTCTGTGCCATAGCAGTCCCTGTGTTCCAGCAAGGAAGCGTACCTGGTGCTGTGCTGCTCGTTGGCAGCAGACTGCCTTGCACGTTCTCCCCGGAGATCGTCCGTCAGACTGAACAGGTCGCTATACACTTGCAGCCAAAAGTATTTGGATAAATACAGCTGTCTGTAATACGCTAAGAAGTCTTGTTATTTCCTTATGGGAGTAACGAGACTTTTTTGATTATGGTTTATTCTTAGTTGAACAAGCCTTAATTAATCAAATTGCCATCGCTCCTCTGTGTAACTCGACGTCACTCACACAGATTGATATAATCGAGTCCATACATCGATATGTTCAAGATAGAATATATCGCTAGGAGGCTACTAATATGCTCGTACTGACAAATGCCCGTGTGATTCCTTCGGAAACAGCCCAGCAAACGGGCCCTATTTCCATAGAATCTCCTTCCCTGGTAACCTGTACAGCCACGGTGAATTTTCGTTATGGTCAGGTGCATGGGGTTTTACATAAAGGCCATACTCTTTTCTTGCATCCCCCATGCTCCCTGGAGCTTATACACACTAACTCGGCTTCTACCTTCACGGTATATCATATCGGCTTTCTCGAATACGGATTAACGAAAGAGACTCATGAGAAGCGTGTCTATGAACTTACAGCAGAAAATTTGCCTGTACATGGATCAAAGACTGGAGCAAGTTCACAAGGACTGCGGATTCTTGCCATTATCCAGGAACTTACCAACAAATGTTCAGGTAGTATCCAAACCGAAGAAGCCCGATCCCATTTTCTACTGAGTGAGCTGCTTGAGTTGTTCAAACTGGCGGTTAAACCAGCCACAGAAATGGTGGACAGTGTAATTCGGGATGCTCTTTACTATATTAATCATCACTACGGCGATCATCTCACCCGGGACGACATTGCCCGCATGACCGGATTTAACGCAAGCTATTTCTCCAGATTTTTTCAAAAACAGGTGGGGCGCAGCTTCCAGGCTCATCTGACCCGTGTTCGGATGGACAAGGCCAAGCAATATCTCCTATCCACGCAGTCCACATTGAATGAAATTGCCTTGCTGGTAGGCTACGCCGACGGTTTATATTTAAGCCGCAAGTTCAAGCAATTTACCGGAATCAGCCCAAGTGAGTATCGATTACAGCCACGTGCGAGTCGGATTGCAACTGTTCAATATACTGGGGATCTGCTTGCCCTTGGCATTCAACCCGTTGCCGCTTCCTTTCTTCCCTGGGCCCTGTCTCCATTGATCCAAGGTGAGCTGCATGATGTAATTGATCTGGATGAACATGGCGTGGAAGAATTACTGCGCGCTGAACCGATTGATTTGATCATCGCACCGGATTATCTGTACTACTTGCCGCACAAGCTCGAACAACTTGAACGTATATCCCAAGTCATTGTTCTGCCTTGGAACCAACTGGATCGACTGGAGACGGTTCGTCTGATTGGCCGAATTGTAGGACGAGAACAGGCCGCCGAGGATTGGATCGAACATTACACAACACGGGCTAGAAACGAATCTGATCGACTAAAGGATTTGATTAAACCTGGAGAAACGGTTGGTCTGTATGAGCTGTGGGAAGACGGCACCATTTGTATCTGGAATGCAACCGCCAGAGCGGCCTACAATGTGTATTATGGACTTCATCTTACTCCCCACCCCAACATCCTCCGTGATGTTCTGGAACCTGACATTCATCAATACATCGAAGAAGACCAGTTAATAGAGTATGCAGCAGATCATATGTTTCTTGTTCTTCCAGCACATGAAGGTGGCTTGTATCACGATTCAGCAGATAAACTTAGAGAGCGCCCGGGCTGGCGCAAGATTATGAATAACGGAAATAGCCGCATTTACCCTCTCCAGCTGGAACAATTCTGGTGTAATGATGCCTTGTCTCTGGAGAAGCAGCTTGAAATTATGGTAGGTATTCTGATTCAGGAGAATAGCGTTAACGCCAGGTAACATTTGTCCATACTGAATTGGTCACATTTTGAGATGGACGATCCTTGTGCCCAAAAGCTACGATACATAGGAGGGTTTATTGAGAAAGATAATCATTATTGATTGGGGAGAAGCAGAATGACAGGGGTTAGATCAAAATGGTGGACCGGGCTTATGATCCTGGTACTGGTGATAGGAATTATTGGCTGTTCCAGCCAAGCGGAAGAAACAATAGAAAATAAAGCTTCCGCACCTGCTGTAACAGAAGAACAACCAGAGAACAGCGCAGCAGAAACACAAGTCATATCGACGGTAAACGGAGATGTTGAAATTCCCGTGAATCCTAAGCGTATCGTTACACAAGGTTATCTTGCTGATTTTCTGGCACTTGGTGTCAAACCTGTAGGCGCGCCAGATTATGAGCTAGAGAGCCCTTATGTGCTTGATCTGGTTGAGGGCGTAGCGGACATTGGTCGGATTGACGGCGGCTCAGTGGAGAAAATTCTGTCGATCCAGCCCGACCTGATCGTTACCGTAGGTGGAGATGAGAAACTGAATGAACAATATCGTAAAATCGCACCGACACTCATCATCCCTTACGGAACTTATGACAATGTTCATGAGGAAATCACCGCTTTTGGTAAAATCATTAACAAACAAAAGGAAGCCCAGGATTGGTTATCCCAATTCGAAGTAAAAGTGAAGACAGCCAAAGAGTCCATTCAAGGGCTGGTCAAGGAAGGTACAACCTTTTCCAACTTCAGCCTGTTCGGCAAGGAATGGTACATCAACGGGGATGGGGTCAATCGCGGTGGACAGGCCATCTATCAACAGCTCGGACTGAAAGCACCAGATATTGTGCAGAAAGAGCTTATTGATCAGGATAAAGATACCGTAGCGATATCTGAGGAAAAGTTGGCAGATTACGCCGGTGACTATATCTTCCTGGATTTGTCCAACGGAGGCTCACTGGATGAGGGTTCACCCGTATGGTCGTCTCTGGACGCCGTGAAGAACAATCGCGTGTTCAAGCTCGACGGAGAACGCTTCTGGCCTTATGATCCACTTGCCGTGGAGGCACAGGTTCAGGAAATTGCAGACATGATTAAGGAGCGTTTCGGTAAAACCGAGAACTAAATTGTATTTCCTCTTGTCCGATCTATAGAGAAATAAACTATAGAGAATCGAAGCCATTCAGAGATTAACCTCTGAATGGCTTTATTTTTTGGTATGATAAAGAAAGAACTGTGGAACGGACAGGAGGAAAATGATGTGATTCAATTATTAGTTGTCGACGACCATGTGGTTGTACGCTCCGGGCTGATTGCCCTGCTCGACGGAAAGAATGATATACATATTGTTGGAGATGCAGCAGATGGCGATGAAGCTATCGCCAAGGCACAAGAACTGAAGCCGGATGTGGTCTTGATGGATTTCAGCATGCCACCAGGCAAAGATGGTCTGACCGCTACCGCTGAATTGAAGAAATTGATGCCGGATATCTCCATTCTGATACTGACCATGCATGACGATGAAGAATATCTGTTCCGCGCCATCCACGCTGGAGCCTCCGGATATATTCTCAAGAGTGCGCCGCATGAAGAATTGCTCGCCGCTATTCGTTCCGTAGCAGAGGGTAGCGCCTATCTCTACCCAAGTGCAACCAAGCGGCTGATGAGTGAATATCTGGACAAAGCCAAGCAGGAGAACGCGGGACCGTATGACACGTTATCCGAACGGGAGAAAGAGATTTTATCCTGGATTGCCAAGGGTTATGCCAACAAGGAAATTGCTGAACTTCTGGTGATCAGTGTCAAAACGGTCGAATCCCACAAAAGCAATCTGATGGAGAAGCTCGGTCTTCGAACCAGACCGGAACTGGTGAAGTTTGCGATGAAAAAGGGGTTGCTGAACTTTGAGTAGCACACGTGAAAACAGACTTAGCGGTTTTGCCGATCAGCCTGTGCATCAATTATTGGAGGAAATCGACAGTCACATTACAGATACGGAATTCCGGAGCAGACTGAAAGGTTCTCTGCATCAGCTCAGTGATCTGAAGTTTGCCCTGGATGAATCGTCCATTGTAGCCCTCACAGACCGCAAAGGAAAGATCCAGTATGTGAACGATAAATTTTGCGAAATCTCACAATATGATCGGGAAGAATTGATCGGTCAGGATCATCGGATCATTAATTCGGGTTATCACGGTAAAAATTTTATGAAAAATCTGTGGGAAACCATCTCTTCCGGACGAGTGTGGAACGGAGAAATCCGCAACCGTGCCCAGGATGGCAGCCATTATTGGGTGAATACAACCATTGTGCCTTTTCTCGATAATGATGGCGAGCCCTATCAGTATTTGGCCGTACGTAGTGAGGTCACCAAGCTGAAGCGGGTCGAAGCCGAGTTACAGACGATGATGACCCAGGTCATGAACATTCAGGAAGAAGAACGACGTCGCATCTCACGCGAGCTGCATGACGGCATTGGACAGAGTCTCTTCTCCCTCGTCATTCAGATGGATCGGCTGCTTGCGGATCAGCCCCAATCTGGTGTGGAAGCACTGCGGAAACAGGTCACGGGTATTATGGAGGACGTACGCGGTATGGCATGGGAGCTGAGACCGTCTGTACTGGATGACCTTGGTGTCGTTCCGGCCATACGCACGTATATCGAGAACTATACCCGTCACTACGGAATTGAAGTGGAATTGGAATGCAATCTGCGAAAACGACTGGAGATGAACCGGGAGATCGCGATGTATCGTATTATCCAGGAGGCTTTAACCAATGTGGCCAAATACGCCGATGTGTCAGAAGCTCATGTGACGGTGAAAGATTCGGAAGAGGGCACTCTTGTGAAAATTGAGGATCGAGGCGCAGGGTTCAACGGTACGACAGCTGGTAACGGCGTTGGTCTGTTCAGCATGGAAGAGCGAGCCCGCGGAGCCGGAGGTACACTAACGATATCTTCGGAGCCTGGGGAAGGAACTGTGGTCACCCTTTGCCTACCCAAAACCGTTCATTAACTCGATCCAACCTGCACTTTATATAGAAGACTGTTTACGGATGAGCTCCGTGAACAGTCTCTTTTTCGCTTCATGACTGCATACCGCTCCCGTTTCATCATCTTCCGATTGGTAAAAATGACAAAATGAAAGCTCTGAATCAGATAAAATCAACATTCACAATAAATATATTGACTTCAATTACGATTCGTCATTAAAATATGAATGCTACATACACATTGTACGTAGATCCTTTCATAATTTTTTATTCTATATAGTTAAAAAAAAGGATGGTCAATCATGTCAGAGAAACGCTCCTCCAAAGGGGGAGAAATCCCGCAAATGCACAATCTGGATGCAATCGATCGTAAAATCATTGCCGCTCTTCACCAAAATAGCCGGATATCCTACACCGATCTGGGTGCACAGATCGGCTTGTCCCGTGTGGCCGTTCAGGCCCGCATTAATGCTTTATCCGAAAAGGGAATCATTGAACGCTTCACCGTGGTCATCAATCCGGGCAAAGTTGGACTCCAAGTCTCTGCCTTTTTCAATGTCGATGTAGAACCGCAATTTCTGGATGAAGTGGCGGCGAAACTGGACGAAGAGCCCGCAGTAACCAGCCTCTATCATATGACAGGCCCGAGTACCCTGCACATGCATGGTATTTTTGCAGATATGGAAGAGATGGAGCAGTTCCTGCTGGAGAAGCTCTACAAGATGCCGGGCATCGTCAAGGTAGAGTCACAGCTGTTGTTAAAACGATATAAAAGCCGAATGGGTATGAGACTCTAGGAGGAAATCAGCATGAGTTGGAAAGATTACAACGGTCTCGTCATAGGGATGGTACGAACCGGAATTTTGGGATATGGCGGTGGCCCTTCGGTTATTCCGCTGATCCGTTATGAAGCCGTTACCCGTTATAAGTGGGTAAGCGATGATGAATTCGGCGAGATTTTGGCCATTGCCAACGCCCTGCCGGGTCCCATTGCCACCAAGATGGCCGCGTATCTCGGGTATAAAACCAAAGGTGTGCTGGGCGCTATTGTATCCGTCCTGGCCCACATTTTGCCGACGAGTATCGCCATCATTGCGCTTCTTGGTTCCATGTACGCGTTGCGTGAATCAAAAATCGTAGCAGGCATGGTGGCGGCCGTGCGGCCGGTTATTTTTGTCATGCTCGGCATGATGGCTTACGAATTTGCCAAGAAAGCATGGAAGGGACTCGGCACGGCCTTTGCCGCCCTATTCGGTGTCCTTGCATTTGTACTGTTGCAGCTGCTCGATATTCACCCCGGTATTGTCATTGCCGTCTTCCTCGGATATGGCGTCTTCCATCTGGATGTGGTCCAGCGTTTCAAATCCAGGGGCAACAATTCCGACAAGGGGGTGTCCTAAACGATGCTTCAGACATGGTGGGAATTGTTTTGGGGATTTTTTGTAGCCAATATATTGGGATACGGGGGCGGCCCCGCCTCCATTCCGTTAATGCAGGAAGAAGTGGTCAATCACTATAAGTGGATGACCACGGAACAATTCGGGGATGTACTCGCCATCGGCAATGCACTTCCCGGTCCGATCGCGACCAAAATCGCCGCATTTGTCGGTTATCAGGTGGCTGGCTGGTTTGGTGCATTCATCGCCAGTTTTGCCACCGTTGTACCTTCGGCTGTTGCTCTAATTTTGCTGCTCCGCTTGCTGAACAAGCATCGTACTTCTCCAAAAGTGAAAGGCATGACCTTGCTTGTACAGCCGGTTATCGCTGTACTCATGATCTTACTTACATGGGAATTCGGTCAGGTATCCACTAATTCTATTGGCATTTGGCAGACACTGATCATTGCAGGTATCTCGCTCTGGGTCATGACCAAAACCAAGTTGCATCCAGCCATCCTCATCGTCATTGCTTTTGCATACGGTGCGCTGGTTCTGTCTCATACGATGTAATTTATTGATTATTTAGATTCGGGGAACGTCTTGGAACAACGTGTTTTTATATCCAAAGTGGATATATGCACATGTTTCAGGGCGTTTCTTTTTTGCATTGTTAGTTTCTTTGTATTTTTCCCATTAAAAAAAACGGTGATGCCAGCATTTAAGCTGTCATCACCGCACATAGAATTGCTTGTTTTACCTTCATACTTGAAGATATTATTTTGCTTCAACGACTACAGTTACTTTGGTTTTCACACCTGCATAAGTCACAGTAATGGTAGCTTTACCTTTACCATTGGCCTGAATGACACCATCCTTCACCGATGCTGTCGCAATACGGGATGATTTCCACAGTGCCGGCTTGGATACGTTCGCTTCGCTGCCATCGGCATACGTCGCTGTAGCAACCAGGGTTGCCTTGTCACCAGGCTTCATGGTCAGGGTTACTTTATCGGTTTGCAAATATTTCAGTGTATCTACATCGACTGCAATGGTTACCGTCTTGCTGCCGTACTTCGCTGTAATTTTTGCTTTACCTGAACCTGTCGCTTTTACTTTACCTTTGGTTACCTGAGCTACTTTGTAGCTGTTGGTTTTCCATTCCGCTTTGTCCGTGACATCACGCTCACTGCCATCACTCAGATAAGCAGTAACCGTAAGATCAGCAGAATCACCAGTTTTCAGGGAAAGAGCAGGTTCGGATGCTTCAATGCGTGAAATAACGTCCACTTCAACCTGAATGGTCACTTTGTTGGAACCATATTCAGCCGTGATATTGGCTTTACCGCTGCTGTTGGCAGTGATGACCCCTTTTTTCACGTCGGCTACGCGCGAATTGCTTGATTTCCATGTTGCATCGGATGATACGTCCTTAGACAAGCCATCTTCATCCGTTGCTGTGAGTACAATTTGCTGTGTTTCCTTGGAGGACAACACTACAAAGTTCACATCTGCCTCCAGCCCGCTTGCCATACCTACTTCAACAGGCAGAGTTAACGTTTTACCTTCAATTTTGGCTGTGATGGTTACTTTACCTGTTGCAATACCCGTCACGACACCTTTGCTGTCCACTTCAGCGAGTTTTTCACTGCTGCTGCTCCAATCCGCATCTTCGGACACGTCTTTGGATGTATCACCGTATACGGCCAATACTTTCACAGACAATGTGCCACCAACGGCTACAGAACCTTTTTTCTTGTCCATTTCATATTTGTCTGGAACATCTACATTTACGGTGAATTTAACGGTTTTGCCGCCGTATGCCGCAGTGATGGTCGCTGTTCCTGATTTATAGGCGATCAAGTCGCCGCCAGATACATATACAACATCCGCATTGCTGGATGTCCAAGTTGCTTTGGAAGTTACGTTCTCTGTACTTGCATCAATATATTCTGCATTGGCTACCAGTTTCTTGGTTTTGTTATCCCCTGTAACGCTCATAGCCAATTTATCTTCGACACCCGCAATATCCAGATATCTTGCCGTATCCACGTCAACCGTGATTTCCACCGTTTTGCCGCTATACGTTGCCTTGATTGTCGTAGAACCCGCACCAATTGCTGTAACCTGTCCCTTGAATACCGTCGCAACCTTCTCGTTGCTGGATGTCCATGTTGCCTGATCCGTTACATTCACATCAGCACTATTCGGGTAAGAGGCAGTCAAAACGACATTTGCTGTTTTATTGGACTCACTCAAACGGAAGAAAATGCTCTGTTTCTCCACACTCAGTTTGCTTGTCAAATCCACATCCACATCGACCGATACGGATTTTGTTCCGTATTTGGCGGTAATTTTGGCAGAACCCGCCGAATAACCTGTGATTTCACCTTTTAATACGTCTGCTACTTTTTCATTGCTTGACGTCCACTCGGCCAGATCCGTTACATCTTTGGTTGTGCCATCTGGGTAGGTGGCTGTCAGTTTTACAGTTTCACTTTTGTTCAACAGCAGATTGACCTGCTTCTTGTCCATATCCACACGTTTAACAACCTCAACGTTAACATCCACAGTCACACTTTGACTGCCCACTTTACCTGTGATAACGGCTGTACCGGCGCTTTGTCCAGTAACTTTACCATTCACAACCGTTGCCACTTTCTCATCATCGGATGACCACTCAGCAACTTTGGATGCTTCTGCATTCGTCGTGTTATCACTGTAGGTTGCCGTCAAAATAATGTCTTTGCTATCTCCTGTGCGCAAGTCCAGCGACTGCACGTTTTTGGAAAGGGCTTTGACCTTTTTGGTTACATTCACCTGAACCGTCTGACTCTGACTCTGATACGATGTTGTAATGGTCGCCGTACCTTCCTTTTTGGCAGTAATGGCACCATTATATACAGTCGCTATCGAAGTATCACTGCTACTCCAGGATGAACTAATTGTCACGTTAGCCGATGTATTATCGCTATATACTCCTGTCACCGTAACCGAACTGGAATCACCCACTTCGAGCGACAGCTCATTTTTGGAAACTACAATTTTGGACAGTTCTTTATCTGCCGCAGCGGCCAAGCCTACGTTGGAAATACTCAGCACCAATACCAGCATCATCACCATGTACTTGGTCAATCTTGGCTTTAACATCATTTCCCCCCGATTCTTATCATTTTGTTCCTTAGGTTTAATGTCGGTAAGTTCTTTCCAGATGTTTAGACTTTCAGGGAATTTTAAGGGGAATTCGCGGGAATTCATCCTTCCGACCTATCGAATTCCAAAGGATTCATACCCGCAAATATTACGCATAACCTATGTATAGTTACTGAAATTTGGACTTTATTTCATAGGATCGGGGGAGAAACATGAGTCAGTCTTTTGATTACAAAGGATATTGGGAACAAACGTATAGCTCAGGCAAAACATCGGGAAGAGGTTCATATGGTGTACTGGCTGAATTCAAGGCAGAGGTAGTAAACGGACTGATTCAGCGTGAGGGTATCTCCAGCGTCATTGAATTTGGTTGCGGGGATGGAAATCAACTGCAGTATATGAATTATGAGACGTATCTGGGTGTCGATGTGGCAGGTTCGTCGGTACGACTCTGCGCCTCCAAGTTTGCTAACGATACCTCCAAGAGCTTCATGTTATATACCCCAGGTCTGTGGATTAACCGCGGTTTCCTGCAAGCGGATCTTACCATCTGTCTGGATGTGCTCTACCATATTACAGATGAAACGGATTTTCGCAATACCCTTTACGACATCCTGCACGCTTCGTCAGAGTGGGTCGTGCTGTACACTCGATTGAAAGAAAACGGGAATCCAGGGGTTAGCACCATTCAGGACCGAAATATTTTTGATTATCTGTTCGACTATCCCGAGTTTAAAGTGCAGGAGATTATTCCTCAACGATATCCCGATCAGTCCTCGGCCGACTTTGTCATCTTAAGACGCACACCTGAAATCAAAAATCAAAATAAAGCTGTGTGATCTAACATGTGAATTTGAACCATTGAATCTCTACCAGGTCATTTCTAATAGAAACAGAGAATTAGCCCGGTGGCCTATCTATGAGATCCCTTCCATTACAGCTTCTTCTTAGGTGTGCTCCGCCTCCAAGACAGGAATACCTTTTCCCCTGGGAGGCAGGCACACTCGAGCAGTTGTATGGCGGGCCACATACTCATCCCCCTCACGCATACTCGCTGCTCGACGTGTGATGTTCTTAAATTTTGTTCTCTAAAATAAACCCGGACGACCACGCAGCTTCGCCAGCGCCTCCATATAGAAATAATCGCCGTATATAATCGGCACATTCAAGCCCCGTCCCTCCGGATAATGCACGGTGCCCTGCATGATCAGTCCTTCTTCCGCCGCCTCACCAGAGCTGTAGTTCTCATGCAGCCCGCGAAGGATACGCTCTGCCGCGGCTCTGTATTCCTCCCCGCGCGGCGACAGCTTCGCCAGCTCCAACAGGCCGCTGGCGGCAATCGCCGCAGCGGACGAGTCCCACGCCACCTGATGCTCGGCAGGTGCGCGAAAATCCCACAGCGGCACGATGTCTTCGCCAAGCATGGCGAGGAAGAAATCGGCCGCTCGCTCCGCTGTCTCCAGATAGCGGGCTTCGCCCGTATACCGGAAAGACAGCGCAAACCCGTGCAGCGCCCAGGCGGTGCCCCGCGCCCAGGCGGAACCTGGAGCATGGCCCTGCCCGCCATGCTCCTGCACCTTCTGCCCCGTGAGTGGATTGAACTCCACCACGTGGCAGATGGACCCGTCAGCGCGGACGAACTCGCGCGCCACGGTGTCCGCATGCGCTTCCGCCAGCCAGCGGAAGCGCGGGTCGCCGCTCTGCTCGGATGCCCAGTAGAGGAGCGGCAGGTTCATCATGCTGTCAATGATGGCTACGCCGCGCGTATCCATGGTTGACGAGCTGAAGTTCCAGGCGCGGATATATTGACCGCGCACGTTGAAGCGGGCAGCGAGCAGATTGGCGGCGAGCATTCCCCGCCGCCGACCATCCGCGCTGCCTGTCTGGCGGTAGTTGGCTACGCCACTAAGCAGCCAGATGAACCCCAGATCGTGATCCACCGATTCGGGATCACGCAGACACCCTTCCAATTGCCGCTCACAGCTTTCGGCATAACGGTATAACGGGGCGACAGCTTCGCTCTCCGGCGACTCGCCATGGACAAGCCATAACAGCCCCGGCCAGAAGCCAGCGGTCCACCATTCAGGATCATTCCGGTCATACATGCCCTGAGGGGCGGTGTGCGGAAATGTATCCTTAATACGTTGCGCATTACGAATGATTTTGGCCGCTCCTTGACGCCATGCCTCCTCCAGCCATGTCACGGATGTTGATGTATTCATAAACCTATCCCTCCTCTAATCGATTCCCAATCTGATCGTAAACGTAATACTTCGCCCATCGCTCACTTCCATCCGTGCTTCCTTCAGTAATCCGTTGCGGGACGCCATCGGCTGTTCTTTGAGATGAATGGTAGCTCCTTCGTCCAACACGGTGGATTCCACATATGCTCCACGATACTCGCTGCGCACAGCCTGACTGGAAAGTGTAATGACAGCCTGTTCACGGCCATCACTGAACATTAATGGAATGAGTGCTCCGACAGCCTCAAGTTCACCTTCGAATTCATATGTCACGGTCAGCAAATCCGTCTGCTGTACATAACGGGTGCGCAGTGAATCGATCCCGGTTAACGGGCCGATCCATGTCACTGTAAACGCATTGAGCTGATCCTGACGATTCCCGTCATCTCCCCCTGGAGAGCCTGGATTATCTTTCACCTCTTGATCTACCGTTTCAAGCAAAATCGAACCCCCACCATCGGCAGGATTAATCCCCGCATCCCGGTCATAGTCAACACCTGACGGAATGCCTCCCGCTAGACTGTGCCATTTCCCATCTGCCGTTTTCCAGGCAGGACAGTAGCTCAGCGGACCAACTTCCCCTTCAGCAAACTCCGTGAATCCGGATTGCACATGTCCGGCAGCAGAAGGACCGATCAGCCCCGGCAATCCCGCCTGTTGTATCCGCACAAGACCGGGAACCGTGTATGGATCATTCATGGCCGTATGCAGGATCATTTGTTGACCTGGTACAGAGGCAATAATCGTTTCAAACCATCCATCGGCCTGCAACACCCGGCTGCCTACCTCGGAAGGAAGGAACATGCCCGTTACATCTTCACCAGGATTGCTGAGACAGGCATGGGCCAGTGCCGCTGCCGT
This sequence comes from Paenibacillus vandeheii, assembly GCF_030433635.1. Taxonomy (NCBI): domain Bacteria; kingdom Bacillati; phylum Bacillota; class Bacilli; order Caryophanales; family Paenibacillaceae; genus Paenibacillus; species Paenibacillus vandeheii. The sequence goes on along the minus strand of NZ_JAROCD010000007.1, from coordinate 36,042 downwards.
CCACAGGTTGTAGGCGGTATAATTCGTATAGATTTCGTATCCGTGGCGTGCCTCGGGCGGGTACTCGTTGCGAACAATTTTCAGACGCCCATCATCCATCTTCCAGCGCTCCACAGCTTCGAAGCACCGATTGGCCGCGCGTGCGAATGCGCCAGCCATTATCGCATCTCTAGCCTGCAAAGCCTGCGCTGCATGGGCAGAACATACATATGCTGCTGCCGCTTCATTCCATTGATGCTGGGAGCTGCGTCCACGTGGAGGAATCTCTCCCAGCGGCGACAGTGTAAGCAGCGTACTGAATGCACCATGACGTAATTGTTCCTTCAGCTCACCGACACATGCCCCGTCATATCCCGCTTCAAGCATGACATCCAGATGATAGCGCGTCGCAATGTCATAGGAAAATGGACAATTTGGTCGGTCCAGCGGTCCGTCCTGATACAGTCCAAGCGCAGTAAATCGTGGCAGATGATACTGATCCAGATAACGGTCCATCCACGCCGTATCATCACTGGCAAGCTGCTCTCTCCAGCGCAGATACTCCCCGGAGATCATAATTGCGTTCCAGTTAATCATGCGATTGGGGTTGTTCATTTTGCTCATTGTAAAGACATAATCTTGTTCAGGCTGAATTTTCTTAAGGGCACCTGCCCAGACTTTTGCCTGCTCAGGCATATACGGCTTCAACAGGATGTATGCTCTCATCATCAACACGGGGAAAAAGTCCGGGTGATGATCCGGCGCACATCCCTTCATGACAACATCGATGCTGTGTGACAGGGCCGATGCCGCTGAAGGAAGCAGATCCGTTAGGCCCGCTTGAACAAGAACCGATGCGGCCATTGCATAAGCTGGCGTGGAATAATATCGCTCCGCCTTCGAGAATGGGTCAATAATGGCGCCTTCACTGTCCTGATAAGGTGTATAAGCCCGAACAACACTCTCCACAAGGGACAATTTGCGAGCCTTATTCCAACCATCTGAAGGAGCAGGCCCCGCCTGTTCCGCTAGTGTACGGTAATCTTCGAGTGCATCTCTCCATGGATATGTTGATGCGGACGTATACTTACTCACGTATGCTCACCTCCATCTTTCACTTGGGTTCAACCGTGAACTTCAGCTCACACACCGTTTCCAGCGGATTAACTTCATCACTTCCACTTCTTACATTTCGGTTATCAGGCTGGTCTCGCCATTCAAGGGAGGTCCGATAGAATGTAACTGGCATATTATCATGATCAACTGTATTAATGATCTCTATATCAGCCTGCCATTGGTTTGCATCATACGTCATCCCTACCGTCGCTTGTTCACCCTGCCATTGAATCTGCCCCTCATGTACCCTTTCAGGTACCTTTCTGCTCATAAACCGCTCCGTCACACTCGGCCGTTGCTGTTCTCCCACCGAAAATAACGTGCTTGATGAAGACGCCGCTCTGCTTTTCCATTGAAATCGATCCTTCAGACGCAGTTCTGCTACGGTCCCGAAATCTTTAGTAGAACCGCTCCAATGCAACTGACGTGTATAGCAGGCGAGTGAAGCCGCTTCAGGATAAGCTGCTGTCAGTTCCAAACAGGCATCCAGTGTACAGTCATCGTCCGAAACCTTCGCCTCAAGAACCAGTGCTTGCGCCTGACGTCCCGAGCTTTGCTCCTTCCCTTCTATGCGGGGAACGTTATGCCCGGACGAGCTAATGTGGAACAACTGCTCTCTGCCCGGAGAAAAATAAGCTTGTGTGTACAGCCCCGCTCCCGGATCACAAAGAATGTTTTCGCCACCACAATGGAGTATAAATTGCCCAAGATCATTATGGTTATGGGGTTCCTCGTTATGCCCGGCCTTGACGGAAAAAGCAGTAGTGAGAGGTTCATCTCTGGTAACATCTGAGCTCGCAGAATCAAGTACTCCCTTAGCAATCATCCAGCCCAAATCATCCAAAATAATCCCTCGTTCCGCTGGAACAACGCCCGCTTCTTGAAGGACCATTGCCGAACTGCTCCACAGCACGTTGCGCAGCAGGTGACCCCAACGATGACAGGGATCATCAGTAAACAAAGGGATATGAAACGGCAAATCCACCTTTATACCGAAACGGGATGCCAGAAGTGAAAGCAAACCCGAAGGAATCTCTTGCTGCTCCGCACTATCCGAATAATTCACGAAGGTTCCTCCCGACAGATGAACCCGCAGTGGGAAGGCTGCGATCGCCGCTATCTTCGAATCATTCAGCAGATCCAACTCACCTTCACTGTATTCGCGCAGCATGTCGGCATAATAGACGAAATAGCCGAACCCATATACCCAGTAACCAATGCCTTCTGCACAACCACCATCCATGCCATATCCACTCAGAAATGCCTGCATGGATCGAATCGTCTGAACCACCGATTCCGTCAGAATTGCTTCTTCCTCCAGCAGTAATAGTCCAGCCATACCACAGCATCCGCTGCACACAGCAGACCAGTTATGATCTGCACCTTGCCAGTGATAGGCACGTTTCTCCCGATAGAGCGGAGCGAAAATGCGTCGCTCGGCCTCAGCCCTAATTCGTTGGATAATGCGGGTATCCAGTCGATCCGCGTGAATCGTCACGATTTCGGCCAGCATATGTACCGTCTCCGCGGCAAACAGATCAATATTGCCGTTGACCTGTTCCACTCCCCCCGTACCCAAATGTGCAGGCAAGCACCATGTATACTCGCCACATACGTCCCACAACATATCTTCCAATGTCTCTATCCATCTCGGCGCATTTGAATCCACAGCGAGCAGCGCTATTGCCGCAAGACGTCCCCTGCGTTCAAAGTACGCATCCTCATACAACTTTCGTTCCCCTGTGTCCCCAAACTTCCGATAAAGACCAAATGATAGCGAAGGCAAGCTTTCGTTCAGGGCACGTTCCCCATAAGCTTTCAGATCGATATAAAAAGAAGCCAGCTCCGGTTGGAGTAACGCCTGTTCGATGCTATCCGTAGAGCTGACTGAAGCTCGTGTTGGTGCTGGATAGATATGCTGATCCCCCTGTCCCCCGTTCGTTATCCGATGTACCACCCGTTGAATGACCGAAGAATCTGGCATCTGGATGGAACTTTCCTTACTTTGATTGGTGTTTTCCATTGAATTCACCCTAATCTATATGGAATACAAAACCTTTATTATATGTAACCGATTTCATTTTACCGGATAATGCTTTACATTTGAAGAGTTATCCATCATATCCAACCAAATTAACCATAGAATCCCTATTTCGAGATATAAAAAAACGAAGAACCCCCTGGGTTCCTCGTTACATCAAGCTTTTTAGTGCGTACTTGATAATCCAATTCAATCCAATGTCTATTAACCAATCGCAAGCGGAGAATTCTGTACAACAGACAGCCACTGACGTGCGATCAGCTCATGGCCCGCTGCCGTTGGATGCACACCATCCCACAGCCAGTAAGCAGCGTCAGCCTGTTCGAGAGCATCATTGAACGTTTGCTGCAAAGGTACCCAGACTGCCCCGAACTCACTGGCGAGTTCACGAACCAGATTTTGATACTGCCCGATACGCTCCTGCCAAGTGTCCCAACGCTCCACTGTAGCTCCGGTTTTAAGAATGAACGGCTCCATTAAAACCAGCCCGGTATTCGGCATCACTTCGCGTGTTTCCTCCAGCAAATGACGATATGCACGTCCAAGACGATCCGTCACTCCACTGGGTTCACCATTTATAGTGCGCCAGGCATCATTCACACCGATCAGAATGCTGATCAGATCCGGGTTCAGACTAAAGGTATCCTCATTCCAGCGTGCATATAGATCGGAGGCGCGATCCCCGCTGATTCCTCTGTTGTAGAACGTCGGCTGTTTGGCTGCCAGTTCCACGCCCAGTTTGCTTGAGATCAGATACGCATAGCCATGCCCGAGAAAATGATTCGGATCATCATTGCGCGATCTTCCTCCGTCTGTAATGGAGTCTCCCTGAAAAAGTATAACGGATGAATGTGTACTCATGATCAATACCGTTCCTTCCTGTATGTAAAATGAAAACCTCAACCCTTCAGTCTTCATTTTATCCCTTTCGGACGCAATAGAAAATAGCGTTTTCAGAACGGTACTTTTCAGTCTTTCGGGTCTTTCGCCACATATCCTCCACCCTGATATTCCGTCTCGTCTTGCTTATCCGGCGTTCCCTTGCGTTTCGCTTCGTCCCACAACTCTGCCGCATCATCCTCCGGGTGGTACCCAATCATCTGCTCCAGATATCCAATATCATAATAATTGTCCGTGTTCGCTGAAGTGCCATATAGATTAACATATTTCATGCTCGAATCCGCCTCAATGCAGCACTCGGCAAGCTGCACCATATCTCTGGGCGAGATCCAGATGTGTGCCGAACGCTCAGAATGCGGATACGCATCGCCCGAGAAATTGCCAATTCGAATGTTGAATGACGATAGGCCATGCTTATCCACGTAATATCGTCCAAGCAGTTCGATATAACATTTGCTGAGTCCATAGAAACTGTCTGGCCGATATGGATCATCCACTTCAATATCTTCTCCTATTGGATAAAACCCTGTCGCATGATTTGAACTTGCAAAAATAACCCGCTGTACACCGTTCAACCGTGCAGCTTCATACACATGGTAGGCCCCTGTTACGTTGATCGGCAGAACTTTGCCCAGAAAATCTTCTTCGTCCTTGGCCCAAGCAATGTGCAGCACTGTCTGAACACCCTGCATAAGCTCGTTCAGGCGTTCTCCATCTGTCACATCCATTGCTACAATGCCTGATTGAGGATCATCCTGAAGATCGGCAGCCACGATATCATACTTGCCCTTTTCCCTCAGTCCCTCCAGCAGACTGCGGCCAACGACTCCCGCCGCTCCCGTAATCAACAATCTGTGCTTCGATTTGCTCATGGATCTAACCCCCTTCGCCCTATTTGCTATGATCTTATAGGACATTATTAACCGTAAGGGCGAAGGATTTACCTGATCCAATAAAGACCCCGTATATTAACCCATCAAGTACCGCAAAATCATCATTGCCACCATACCGACAAGTACCGTTCCGAGCAGACTCCGGGTCCAGATTGCCACGGCAATGGTAGGTAATGCTGCCCATAGGGCTGCATTTTGCGTAATCGGCACCAACTGATTGTCTGCCATAAACAATTCCTGACCGATCAGTGCCGCCATCACCGCTACGGGTACATATTCAAGCCAGCGTAACAGCCACATCGGAATCTGTATAATGCTGAACAGCATGAGTGGCAATACACGCGGAATGAACGTTAACAAAGCAGATCCCATAATAATCCAAAATACATCCCATCTTACTTCCATCGTTCCATCACTACTCCCATCGTTGCCGCAATGACCGCAGCCACAATGACACTCATGCTGCCAAGCGAAGCCATGCTGGCGAAGATTACACAGACAACAGCAATGATCGCCACATTGATGTGTAATTTTTTATTTTTGCGCTGCATCAGCTGAAGTACGACCAGACCGATAAACATCGCAGGCAAGGCAAAATCCAGCCCAAGCCGCTCTGGATTGGTTATCCAGCGACCAAAATAAGCCCCAGCCATATTCGCCACAAACCAGTTCAGATATGCTGTAATGTTCAGACCGTGCATCCAGCGCTCACTCAGCGTTTTCCGGCCAATCGCACGCGTCATTGCCACGCCAAAGGACTCGTCGGTGAGCAGCGAGCCGATCCACATATTTTTAAGCGGCGTCAGATGACGGAAGTACGGCGATACGGCTGCACTCAGCAGCAAATGACGCAGATTCACGAAAAATATGGTGAAAATAATGGCCATCGCTGAACCATTTGATGCCAGCATGCCTGCGGCAATAAACTGGGCCGATCCCGCATACAGAATCAGACTGAGCAGAGCCGTTTCCGCCAGGCTAAGACCTGCTGTCATTTCAATGACACCCGCTGCAAAGCCAATACTCAAATAGCCAAGCAGGGTTGGAATACAATCCTTGACCCCTTGCATAAATGTAGCATCATCCTGCACCTCTTCGGTATTTGCGGGCCCGGATGTCAGTGGTATTGATTTGTCCAAATCCGGTGCATCCCCTTTCCATTTCAATCCACATCCTGCGGATTACTTTTAATTTAGAAATATACCACAGGATGAGACGTTCCGGGAGAGACAGATCCCCTTTTACAGAACAGATCCGCTACGAATCTTCATAATTCGATGATTAACGAAGTACACCAACAAGAAAAAGACTGCAGGGTTATACCCCACAGTCTTCTTCGAGAATGCCTATTAAACTATAACTTGAATCGTTCAATCACGCTTTGCAGATCCTCAGCCATACGGGACAATGCCGCAGAGGACGCCGCAACCTCTTCCATTGTAGCCAGCTGCTCCTGTGCAGCAGCTGAGCCATCTTCCGTTCCTGAGGCAATCTGATTGGATAATTCAATCGTCTCATTGACTTCCTTGGTCACATAACTCATCCCTCCATCAATCTGACGGGAAGCTGTCGACACTACTCCAGCTTGGGCAGCGACCAACTGTACGGCATTTCGGATATTTTTGAAGGCCTCTCCCGCTTCCGTAATCATTTGGGAACCCTTGATCATGCCTTCTCCCGTACGGGCAAAGGTAGATTGAACCGCATTCGTTTTCTCATGCATCTCACGCATCAGTTCATTAATGCGCTCAGCCGCACTGCCTGAATTGTTGGCCAGCAACTTCACTTCATTGGCAACCACGGCGAAGCCCCGACCCTGTTCACCTGCTCTGGACGCTTCAATGGATGCGTTCAAGGCAAGAATATTGGTCTGCTTCGCAATAGCAGTAATTTCGGCTACAATCTCAATGATCTCTTCATTTTTCGCTCGAAGATCCTGAATGACCACAGCCATGGCCTCACTCTCATTATTCACCTTCTGAATATGAGCAACCGCCTCTTCCACCGTAACCATACCCGCTTCGGACTTGGTAGATGCTTCAACAGCGATGCGAGCGGCCTCTTCGGCACTCGATGAGATTTCTTTGACCCCAATAGACATTTCTCCCACGAGTTGCCCCGTTGCGGCGAGACTGGCGTTTTGTTTGTTCGTTCCTGACGCTGCATCCTGCATCAGTTCAGCAACCTGTTCGGTTGCCCTGGATGTCTGTTCAGAACTCGCCATCAGCTCCTCCGAGGATGCCGCCAGCTGGCTCGATGTATCATGTACTTCGCCCAAAACATTGCGCAGCGAGGAGGTCATAGTATCGAAGCTTGCCCCGAGTTGTCCGAACTCATCGCGACGCTGCAAGCCCACCCGAACTGTCAGATCCCCTGCGCTCACTTTCGATGCTGCCTGTGTTAGCTGCAACAATGGACGGTGTATGCTGCGAATAATGAACACAAGCAGAATAATGCCAATGATCAGTGACGTTCCAACAAGAGTGTACGCACGGATCAGGATCGGTCTTACAGCATCAGCTGCTTCGGAAGGAACGATCTCACCAACAATTTTCCAACCCGTCGCGGGATTCGTAAAGAACACAGCTTCCAGCTCTTGTCCATCATACGTGTACTTTACAGTTCCTTGGTCTTTCGTATACATCTCATTAATGTAGCTCTCATTGGACTGCACACCGGATTCGATATTGTAATGGAATAGAAACTTTCCGCCGTTGTCCAGCATATACAGTTTTCCTTTTTCACCAATATGTATCTTATCAACAGATTCTTTTAAGTGGTTGAGACTTACATTGGCTCCGAATACTCCTTTGCCATCGGACAGTTTGGCAGCTGCGGTGACAACCCATTCTCCCGTGGTTACCGACTGGAACGTATCTGAGATAATTGGCTCATCCTGTGACATCCCCATTGTATACCAGCTGCGTTCCCGTGGATCATAGATCTGCTGTCCGGGGTCAGGGGATTTCATCCAACTGCCATCTTCGGCACCTGCGGTTAGTACACCCAGTTCTTTGTGGTTCTTGGACATCCGGTCCATCTGCCTTTGAAGAGCAGGGGATTTATTAATAATATCTGCTGAAGTAATACCGGCGGCGAACTGCGCTGCGTTATCCTTCTCCATATCCAACATCTGACTAATCTGCAGACTGAGCATTTCCGTTTTGGCCTGTGCAGAAAGAATGATTTCTTCCCTGACCTGGTCTGCTGCTTTTAAATAAGACAACCATCCCACGCTTATGCTCGGTACAATCAGAAACAGAAGCAGTGCAGCGATCAGACGTTTCTTAACCGTTAATGTAAACCAATTGCGAATCCTTTTCTTCATTTAAATATCCCCCATCATCATCTTCACCCCTTTTTTATCGGACAAACGTAGTAAAAATATTATGTATGAATACTAAATCAATCGAAATTACATTATTTTTGTTAGGATGCGGCCGTATTTTACTCCTTCCTCGTTTTGACCCTCTCTACGAGATCGTTTACAATGCTCATAAGCTGGTTATCTATGAAACGATTGGAAGGAGAGGATTCGAATCTTACGCAAGTCACATGTGCAACAACCTGTATCCAGATTATATTTATCCATATTCCGTATTCTGTTCGCCCTCATTCTTTGTGCAGGACCTGTTCTAGGACAAACCAGTTTCACAGCAGCCGCAGCACAAGAGACGCAAACAGTTCACATTGAAGTGAATGGTCAAGAGCAATCGTGGAAAAACGCCCCACTTGTATTAAAAGGTACAACGTATGTTCCACTGCGAGATGTTGTTACCTCTGTAAATGGCACCTTGAAGTGGGAAGCTCGTACTAAAACGGCTACCATTACCGTTGGTCAAGACAAGCTGGTTCACCAGGCGGGCAGTGACTTCATCCAAGTTAACCATGTTCATCTGTCCTCCGGTGTCGAATCTCGCACGATTAACGGCACTCTGATGTTACCTGTCCGCGCACTTGCCAATGCACTCAAGGCAGATATTAAAGTACAACGTGCAGCCTCTGGTCAGATGAGTGTTAATATTGAGACGGACAAAGTAAGCCTATTAAACAGTCAAGTCGCCAGTGTAAACACCTATTTGCGCGAAATCGATTTTCCAGGCATGGCTCTGATTGCCCGCAATGGAGAAGTCCTTCTTCGCCAAGGCTATGGACTGGCGGATGAACAGACGCTCAATCGTCCAGATCAGAAGACCAGAATCGCCTCTCTGAGCAAATCTTTCACTGCAGCCTCCATTCTCAGCTTAGTGGAAAAAGGAAAGCTAAATGTGCAAGATCCGATCTCCAAGTATATCACCGGTATACCCAAGGGAGATCAGATCACACTCCATATGCTGTTATCCCAGACTTCGGGTCTTCCATCCGCCTTCGGACGGGGTGAAGGCACTTCATTGGAAGAAACGGTAGAAGAAATTCGGCACAAAACATTAAAATTCGAACCCGGTAGTGCCTATTTGTACAGTAATAGTGGTTATGTTCTGCTGGCCTATGTTATTGAACAGGTGTCCGGGATGAGTTATGCCGACTATGTGCAGCAGACCATTTTGAAGCCGCTCGGCATGAAGAACTCTGGCGAAGCTTCCCGTAAGGTCCATACGAATAGCGGATTCGTTGCGAAGAATAAACAGTGGGTGCCTGCGCCTTATTATGTTTCACAATCAGGTTCAGGAACAATTTACTCCACCGTGGACGATCTGCTGAAGTGGGATCGGGCAATGTACACAGACAAAATTCTGAGTCAGGATACGATTGAGCAGATGTATAAGCCCTATTCGGATAAAAATTATGGCTACGCCTGGATTCTCAAGGAAAACGATCAGAATCGTACCGTCTTCCACAACGGCAGCGGTGGTGGTTTTGCCACAGCCTTCTCACGTAATTTAACAGATGATATTACGATTATTCTTCTCGGTAATCATGCGGGTATGGATATGACTTCGCTTATGGATGAGGTCGAGGCTAAGACAGCTCAGGCACTGAATCTGCAATAATATCCTTTTAATCATTAGATAATAGCAGAAGGGATGGTCCATTATTGGATCGACCCTTCTGCTATCTATGTCTTCAAATCCAGAATCATACTTTCGCTTCGCTCGTCATTCAACGTCTGTCTATTTTATGGATACGGGAAGCTTCCCCGCAAAAGGAATACGCCCCATCAGCGCCCGAGCGACACTTTCCATGGCAAGCGGACGGCTCTCGTAAGCCGCTACATAGACCTGCGCATCCGGGATCGCCAGCAGATCATAGGGACTGCGGAGCGCCACAACAGCGAGCGGCTTGCCCAATTGCTGCAGCCAGCCGATCAGCCTGCATTGCGGATCACCAGAGGCACTGCCTGCATTATACGTTCCCACTATAATCTGGCGAATGTCATCCTCTTCCGCAGCTTGAAGCAGACGGGCAGAACGAATGGCAACTTCCTCTGGCGTGACGGTTACATCGACCACATCCAGACCGCAATGCGACAAAGCGGAGCCTAGGGTAACCACCTGAGTCAGCTGTTCGTCGGCAATCGTCGTTACAGCTGTAGCGACCGTAATGACCAGTGTACGTTCCGGCTTCAAAGGCAGCATATTCAATTGGTCACGCACCAGCGTGATGCTGTTCTCACTGATTCGTCGGGCCACCTCTTGGTGTAACGAATGGTTTCGTTCTTGGTGCTTAATTGAAGCTGGATCAGTTAAAGCCTCAGCGGAGAGCGAAGTCGCTACCTCATCATGCACTTCATCATTACCTGCGCCCATTCCATTATCCAGCAGACCTCGTTTCGCTTTGTACTTCAGCAACCGAGTTACAGATTCGTCGATGCGAGCCTCACTGATTCGCCCGCTCTGGACAGCTGCCAGCAGTGCTTCAAACGCCCCTGCCTGAAGATGAGCTGTGTGGCTGATCAACACCAGATCCGCGCCGGCCTCCACCGCCATCACAGCTGCATCAACAGTGCCATAGTTGGCGGCAATCGCGTCCATCTCCATGCAGTCTGTCACAATCATACCTTCATAACCCAGTTCCTGACGAAGCAACCCACTTAAGACCGCTCTCGATAGCGTTACAGGCAGACGCTCCGGTTCCAGAGCCGGAAAATAAATATGTGCCGACATCATTGCATCGACACCTGCCGCTATGGCAGCCCGGAACGGAATCAGTTCCACACGCTCTACCCGTTCCCGAGTATGGGTGATGACCGGAAGATCCAGATGTGAATCCGTGTCGGTATCCCCGTGGCCCGGGAAATGTTTGGCTGTCGCGGAAATGCCAGCATCCTGTACTCCTGCAATGCTCCTGGCTCCATACTCTGCGACGGACTGCGGTGATTCCCCAAATGAACGCACACCAATTACCGGATTGGCGGCGTTATTGTTTACATCCAGGACCGGAGCAAAGTTCATGTTAATGCCCATGGATCTCAGCTCCACCCCACTGATATAGGCTGCCTGGTATGCATCCTCGATGGAACCTGCTGCGGCAATCGCCATCTGTCCTGGCATCAGGGCAATCCCTTCAGTAATCCGGGCTACCATGCCGCCCTCCTGATCAATGGATATCCAGAGCGGCACATTACCGCTATCGACAGCAATCCGCTGCAGGCCCGACGATAGCCGCTCCACCTGCTCCGGTGACTCCACGTTACGCGCAAAATAAATCACACCGCCGATGGGATACTTTCGGAGAAAGTCATCTACATCACCAGCAGCTTCAGTGCCATGAAAGCCGCAAAGCAGCATTTGACCGATTTTCTCGCGCAGGGTCATCTGTTCCAGCTTCAATGGGTATAGCTCGTTTTGCCCACTCATTCCATGCCCCCTCCCAATGACAAGCATCCATGATTCATTACAAGATATCCTTCCCATGGACCTTACTTTTATGGATATAGCAAAAACGGCTTCCGCCGCTCCTTCCATTCCTCTGCTTGAACTCTCCACGATTTAATTAAGCCAATTACTCTCTCCCGGTCATGAATGATTTCCCTAACTTCCCTACCTCCGGTCAGCAAATCAATAAAATAGCGGGACCCCGGCTGCGGCGGCTCAAGCCAGCAGAATTGCTCTGGATAAAGCGAAGCCAGTTCATGCAAAAGAATCAGCCCTGCATCTACCGCCCGGAATACGCTGCTGTCCGTTACGAATATCCTTACACCTCCGCACAACTCCCCTGCATGTTTGGAAAAGGTCGGCGACATGTACACAGGGTGCACATGCACTCCCTCCAAGTGGTGATCAAGAAAACGTTCCGCCAGCCGTTCACCATCTACCCATGGGGCTCCAATCCACTCGAATGGACGGGTCGTGCCTCTGCCCTCCGATACATTGGAACCTTCAAACAGACACGTACCCGCATACACCCGCACACTGTCCAGTGTAGGCATATTGGGAGATGGCAGCATCCAGGGCAAATCGCAGTCCGTAAACTCCATGGAGCGCTGCCATCCTTCCATCGCGATGACATCCAGATCACAGGGTATCTCCATCTCGCTGTTCACCAGCAAGGCCAGCTCACCTACCGTCAACCCGGTACGGACGGGAACACGCCAAGCTCCAACGAGCGATTCATATCCCGCGCTCAGCACGCCGCCTTCCACCGCATCCCCGCCCAACGGATTGGGACGATCCAGCACGAGCAAGCGTTTGCCCGCTTCAGCACAGGCCTCCATCATCTGAAACAAGGATGATGCATAGGTGTAATACCGGACACCCACATCCTGAATGTCATACAATACGGTATCCACCCCACCCAGCATTGCAGGCGTGGGCTTCTTGTGTTCACCATAGAGGCTGAACACAGGAATGCCCAGACGCGGGTGCACCGTATCCCCGAATCGGACACCAGCTTGAAGCTCACCCTCCAGCCCGTGCTCACAGGCATATAGCGCTGTCAGCTCGGCACCGGACAATGCGGCGCACACATCCACTGTCGAGATAAAATCCGCGGTAATTCCGGTCGGATTCGTCATCAGGCCAATACGTGTATCCGTTAACCACGGGTGCGATAATCCCCTGGACAATAGATCCGTACCTGTACTAACACGGGATTCCCGCTTCAATCTTTCCCGTTTGATGCCATCCCTTATCCTTTGTTTATTGCAGCTGCTTTGGTCATCGAACTGGTCCATCGTTTCCTGCGTATTGATTCTGTTCATTACACATTCCCCTGGCTGATCCACCCTGTATGTTGGTGGTCATTGCCGCCAGAAGTGGCTGGTTCCTCTTCGGGTTCCAATACATTAAGGGCGACCTTATGCTGATAGATGGCAAACATGCCCGCAAACAACGCTCCGAAGCCAACAACCGTCAGCATCAGCAGAGCCGTCAGACACAGCGCCTGAAAACAGGCTGCCATCGTGTACCCCGGATGACGGAAGAATAACTTCACACTTTCCCCCATCGCCTGAATGATGCCCATGTTCTTTTGCAAAACGAGCTGCCACGTATAGAACTGCGACATCAGCGCCATGAGAACGAAGAACGTTTGGAACATGCTCACCGCTGTACCTGTAATCCCGCCCTGTCCGCCGTAATACCACCAGGTTGACCACAGAATGAAGCCAAGCACCGCGAAAAGCACACCTACTGCCCCTCCCGGGATGAATCCCTTCTGCGTTCCGTTCCAAATATCCTTGAGCCCGTTGCGGCGTTCCTTACGTTCCAGCCTGTGATGCACGGCATAACTGACGCCGAATAGGATTGGCATATAAATGACGGCCAAAAGCAGCACCGCGATCGGTAGCGGAGCAAACATCAGAATGGGCACCATTATGATGGAGCTGACAACACTGTACAGGGCCACCGGAATAATATCCCGATAGATTTCCGCCCCAGACTTGACCAACACTTCACTCAGCTTACGCATTTTTATTCTCCCTTCTATATAAATTGGACTAAACATTTACACGATAACGGAGAAGGCAGAACCATTCCAAAGAAGCGAAACATTTCAGCCGATATAGCTTATTCCCGTCCAATCGCCAGTTCCGTCTCCGGGTCAAAAAAGTGCGCCTTACGCAGGTCCAATACAAAATTTTTGTCCATTCCTACATAAGCATGCGTTTCCGGGTGAACCTTGGCTGTAACGGTACGGGCACCGGAATGGAAATACACCAGATTCTCGGAGCCCAGATGCTCCACGACTTGAACCCGCGCCTGCAGCATATGGTCTGTCGGAATATTCGGAGCAACATCGTCACCAAAAATATGCTCTGGACGCAGACCCATAATCACTGACTTGCCCTGATAGCTCTGAAGACGAGCGAGTACATCTGCTGGCAAGGTGAATGATGCTCCCTCAATAACAACCTGCGTGCCTTCAATCCGTGCATCAATGAAATTCATTGCGGGGGAACCAATAAATCCGGCAACAAACATATTCCGCGGACTCGCATACAGTTCTTTCGGTGAAGCCACCTGCTGAATATCTCCATGATTCATGACCACGATGCGCTCCCCCAGTGTCATGGCCTCCACCTGATCATGCGTAACGTATACAATTGTGGCACCGAGCCGTTTATGCAGCTCGCCCAATTCTACCCGCATCTGCACCCGCAGCTTGGCATCCAGATTGGAGAGCGGTTCGTCGAACAGGAATACCTGCGGATCACGGACGATCGCCCGACCCACCGCCACACGCTGACGCTGACCACCGGACAGCTCGCGCGGTTTGCGCTCCAGCATCGCTTCCAGCCCCAGAATGGAGGCAGCGTTCTGTACCTGTTCATCAATAAAGGACTTTGACTTCTTTAGATTTTTCAGGCCAAAAGACAGATTTTCACGGATCGTCATATGTGGATACAGCGCATAATCCTGAAATACCATCGCAATATCCCGATCCTTCGGATGCAGATCGTTCACAACCCGTTCCCCGATGACAATGTCTCCACTCGTCTGCTTTTCCAGTCCCGCAATCATCCGCAATGACGTTGTCTTGCCACAGCCCGAAGGACCCACAAAAACCACGAATTCCTTATCTTCTATAACAAAGTCCGAGCCGGCCACAGCCGTGAACGTTCCTTTATGATCGTCTTTGAATTCTTTGCGCACTTGGCGAAACTCCACGCGTGCCATAGGTAGATCCCCCTTTACGTTGTCGCTTGTCCTGAACTAACCGTCCACCTTAACCTTTAACCGCACCGATCGTAATGCCCTGTAGGAAATAACGTTGCAGTGAGAAAAACAGAATAATCATCGGCAGCGCACCAATTGTCGCCCCTGCCATCATGGCGCCGAAGTCCGTTGATTCGGCAAATACGAACGAGGCCAGCCCCACCTGAACGGTGCGCATCTCGTTGGAATTGGTAATGAGGAACGGCCAGAAAAATTCGTTCCATGAAGCGACAAATGTGAAAATCGCCAATACCGCGATCCCCGGCTTTGCCATCGGCAGAATCACTTTCCAGAAGATGCCGAATTCGCTGCAAGCATCAATACGTGCCGCATGAATCAGCGATGTAGGGAGCGTTGACATGAACTGTTTCATCAAGAAGATATTGCCCACGCTGACGGCAGCAGGCAGAATAATGGCCGTATACGTATCCCCCAGGTCAAACACGTTGACCATCAGAATGTACAAAGGAATCAGCGTGACCTGTGCTGGAATCATCATGGTACCCAGCAGGGTCCAGAATACCGCCTGACTGCCTGGAAACTTCAATTTGGCGAACGCATATCCCGCCAGGGAGGCGAAGAACACATTCGTCACGGTCAGAATGACCGCGATCAACAGCGAGTTATATAGCCAGCGCCAGGCATCGGTTTTGGCAAAAAAGCGCTCATATGGTGATAACGACAACTGCTCCGGAATCATCTGCGGTCTAAATGAAGCCGACATCGCGCTATCCTGCACCGAACCGACGAGCATCCAATACATCGGAATGACCGTCACCAGCGCCCAGGCCACCAGCAGAATGGATGCAACGACAAGCAGTGTCTTTTTCTGTGTTGATTTCATGGATTTCATTCACCCCCGGATGCTTAATGCAACATGCTCTAATAGTACGTGTTCAAAAAGACCGGTATTCAGTACCGAGAAGATGGGATGAAGCTAGAAATGGAGTAGCGGAGCGTAGGGAAAACTACGTGAGCAACCACAATGTTTCCGAAGGAAACATACTTCGTAAGCCCCCCACTTATTTCGGCTAAATTCCATATTCGATGCTGATGATGCCACTAGGCATCCTTCGTAATCAAAAGCGGACTTTTTGAACTACCTCTAATACTCAATATCGCTGGAGAAATATTTGAACTGAATGACGGAGATGACAATGATGATGACTGCCAATACAAACGATTGTGCCGAAGCCAATCCGAATTCATAGAATTTGAATGCCGTCTCGTATATCAGATAAGCAATCGTTGTTGTCGCAAAGTTCGGTCCACCTTGTGTCATCAGATATACCGAGATGAACACCTGGAAGGACGTAATCACACCTGTCACAAGTAGATACAGCGTCGTTGGTTTGAGCAGCGGCCATGTAATCTTGCTGAACTGGGTCCAGCCGCTGGCATGATCAATATCCGCCGCTTCGTACAGCGATTTCGGAATACCGCCCATGGCTGCCAGATACAGAATGATACCCGCGCCGTGCGATCCGAGCCAGTTCATCAGAATGAGTGAAAAGAGTGCAGTACCTGACTGACCCAGCCAGATTACCGGATCAAGGCCAAACAGGCCGAGAAAGCGGTTTAGCAGTCCCGAATCCGTCGGGTCAAAGATCGCCAGCCATACGATGGAGATGGTTACCCCGGATGCTACCGCAGGCAGGTACAATGTTGCTTTGAAAAAAGTCTGCCACTTGCTTTTCATCTGGAAGATGAAGTAGGACAGCACAAATGTAATAAGAATGTTGACCGGTACCGTACCCACAGTAAAGATAAGTGTGTTCTTAATCGACTTCCAGAACGTCTCATCCTTCACCAGTCGCTCGTAGTTATCCAATCCAACCCACGTCGAATTCATGATGTTGTATTTCTGGAAGCTCATCACGAGAGCCGTCAGAACAGGATACAGTGTGAAAATGAGAAACAGCAGGACAGGCGCCAAAATGAACAAATACGCCCACCCGTAGTCTCGCCAAAACCGGGCAACCCGGGAAGTCCGGGGTACAGACGGTTTTGGCGCAAGGGCGGTCTGCATGGCGAATCCTCCTCTCCTAATCAGTGTGGTTTTACGTTATGTTATATGGTCAGAGTTATTGTCCAAACATCTGCTGGCCTTTGTTCTTGAAGTCTTCTGCGATCTGCTCCGGTGTTTTCTCACCTGAGAACAGCGCCTGAATGTTAGGCTTCACCACTTGTTCCTTGAATTGTTTTTGCTGTGATGCTTTGTCGATATCCAGTTCCAGTACAACCGGCATGGCGATGTCCTCCGCCATCACTTTCGCGGCATCCAGATTATCCGGTTGACCCAGTTCTTTTCCTTTAAACAGATCCGCCTGGGATTGTCTTACGAATGGGAGCGCCAGTTCATTGGCCGAGTTCCCTGCTTTGGCACCACTAAGCGCCTCCATCACGAGGAAGGTATTTTGGGCATGCTGTTCGCCTTTGTCCTTCTTCTGCTTGAAGGCTACGTACCCTTCGCCACCCATCGTTGTTGCCGCAGGTTGATCGTCGTTATGCGGTACAGGCAGCAGGACAAAATCAATTTTCTCCCCTTGTACCTTTCCGTCATCAATATCCTTGTTGCGGTTCTGAATCATGACATCATAATAAGGAATCGCTTTGGAGATGATTGCCGTTTCACCCGCGTAGAACATATCCGTCCGTTTTGCTGGAGCAAGAGCTGCCGTTTCCTTCGGCATATAACCTTGATCCATCAGGTTTTTGATAAAAGAGAGAGTGTCCAGAATGCGGCCATCATTCCATTGGAACGTGCCGTCTTTGTCAAGAACGTCAATCATGCCGTTGTTCCGGGACAGCATTTCAATGAAATCAAGCGAAGTTCCGTCGGTAACCAGTGCATACTGTTTAGCCCCGCCATCCATCGTTTTCGTCAGCTTGGCTGCAGCAGCATTGAATTCGGACCAAGTCCAGCCATTTTGCTGAATGGATTTCCAGTCAATACCCGCTTCCTCCAGGATGCGTTTGTTACCACCCCATGCCCATTGGAATTGATACAACGGCAGACCGTACTGCTTCCCTTGGATCTGGCCCAATTCAAGCGTACCCGGCAGATAGTCATCCTTGATCTCAGGTGTCAGGTAGCTATCCAGCTCAAGTGCCAACCCCGTATTCACATATGTGCCATCTACACTATGAAAGTAAAGATCCGGCGGGTTGCCCGCGTTCAGAGCGACATCGAATTTTTTGGGCCCTTCCGCCCAGGAGAGCATTTCCGTCTTCACGGTAATGTTCGGGTGTTCTTTATTGAAATCAACGATCAGATCCTTCAGTTCATCTTCATACGTCCCATGCACCGGATAAGTCCATACCGTCACCGTATCTTCCGCATTGGGATCATCTGAAGCAGCACCACCGCTATTCCCGCAGGCAGTAACCCAGACCATCATCAACAACATTGCCCATACCAGACCCTTCTTTTTCATCCCTTCATCTCCTTCGCGTGTCGTCTCCCGATTATTGCATTGCCTAACCATGCTACCCCTTTTGAAATCATCCATCCTTAAACGGCATAACTGACTAATGAACGTGGCAGTAAGGAAAATGCACCTCCTTATGGATTAGACCTGAACGTACGCAGGATTAATCTCTTAAATGCAATATTAACGTCAACTTAGTTGACATTAACAGTATTAATTCCTTCCAAAATTGTAGATTGAATTCATTATATGAGCTATGAAATAAAAATTCAACATTATTTTTTATTATAAAATTTAATTTTACTTTTTCTTTTTATGCCTCTATACTATGTAAAAAGAAAACTCAAGCAAGCGAGGTGAGCCACTTTGCGAGTATTTGTAGGCGTAGATGGAGGCGGTACCAATACTGATGCAGCAATCATTTCTGAATTTGGAGAAATTCTTGCCCGGCTCAGCGGCGGTCCCACGAACCCTCACAGCGTACCACCTGAACAGGCCCTTTCCGAACTGCAACAAGTGCTGGAACAGCTATTTAATCTAAGAAGTGACTTATCGACAAATTGTGAAGGTATATGCCTCGGCATGTCAGGTGTAGATACAATCCAAGAACGGCAACTTATAGCCGACACAGTAAATAACTATATGAAGAACCGTAATCGACACAGATCAGATGTCTGTCCAGTCTGGGTGGTATCCGAAGGAGAGATTGCCCTGATGGCTTCTCTCGGACAGACTCACGGTGTACTGTGCATCTCTGGAACAGGGTCCATCGTGTACGGTTTTACGCTGGAAGGAGAACGATACCGTGCGGGAGGCTGGGGTCATCTGCTCGGAGATGAAGGGAGTGGCTATCGCATTGGACAACGTGCACTGCAAGTGGTCATGCAGAGTTATGACGGTGTTCTTCCTCCAACCGGTTTAACTCCGCTTCTTATAAAGAAGCTGAACCTTCGGGATATATCCGAGCTAAAGGCGCGGGTGTACCAGAATGATTGGGGCAAAACCGAGACCGCATCCATCGCCCGACTTGCCATAGAAGCTGCTGAATCCGGGGATGAGGCTGCCCGGGCACTGATCATCGATGCAGCTGCACAATTGGCAGATACCGCCAAGGCACTGATTGCCCGTCATCCGGAATTTGCAACCACTCAGGTTGTCCTGTCTGGATCACTGTTCCGATACGCTACACTTTTCCGAAATACATTTATCCAGAAGCTGTCAGGATATTATGAAAAATTGGACTTGGTATATCGTGAAGATGCCCCTGCTCCAGCAGTAGGTGCAGCACAGCTGGCAAGAAGACGCTGTTCCCTGAATGAATCATTTTGAAAGAGAGAAGGAGGCCATACGGATGAACCACATGCTGAACTCATTATTAACGGAACAACCCAATCCACTAACGGATCATATAGATGAATTGCCATCGGCAGAAATTATGGAACTGATCAATAAGGAAGATCAACGAATTGCGGAGCTGATTCAGCCCCTAATCCCGGTCATTGCCCAAGCGGCGGACCTGATCTTGGCAGCATTTCAGTCCGGCGGTAGGCTGTTCTATGTAGGTGCAGGTACCAGTGGACGATTGGGAATACTTGACGCTTCTGAATGCCCGCCTACCTACGGAACCCCTCCCTCCATGGTGCAGGGTATTATTGCAGGGGGATTCCGGGCAGTGAAGGATCCGGTAGAAGGTGCTGAAGATAGCGAGGAATTGGGAGCTGCGGACCTGGATGAGCATGGATTAGACGAAAACGATGTCGTGGTTGGTATCGCAGCTAGTGGGCGAACGCCATATGTGCTGGGTGCGATGAGACACGCCAAAGAGATCGGGGCTACTGTGATCAGCCTGAGTAACAACGCAGGTACGCCGATGACCCTTTTGGCTGATGTGAGCATCGAGGCTGTTGTAGGTCCTGAGGTTGTCATGGGGTCAACACGCATGAAGGCAGGCAGCGCCCAGAAGATGATTCTGAACATGCTCACTACTACCGCCATGATTCGTCTGGGCAAGGTCTACCGTAATTTTATGGTGGATCTGAACCCTTCGAACGAGAAGCTTGTTCATCGGGCCAAACGCATGATCCATTTGGCAACCGGAGCGAACGAAGCGGACATTGAACAGGCTTTTGCCAGCGCAGACGGTCATGTGAAAACAGCAATCGTTATGCTGATGGCAGGCGTGGACGCCGTGGAAGCTCAGCGCAGACTGGATCTGGCGGACGGATTTGTCCGCAGTGCCATTGGGGGTTCTTCCTGAATCATGCAGGGCGCATAGCCCTTGAAGTTGAAAGAGCCCGATATAGGTGTCTGGGCTCTTTTTTTGATTTTTTCATACTATAAGCGGATATCATCCGTCAAAAAAATCCCCTCCTGTATAAACAGAAAGGGATACATACGGTTCTACTTCACTTATGCTCCAAAATAGCCTGCCGACTCTTTTCCAAATATTCCACCGACTGGTTGTAGTCGCGGCTGGCAATCGCCAAATACAAAATGTCGATGACGTTCAGCTGTGCAATGCGTGACGACGTTGCTCCGCTCCGGATATCGCTTTCGGTGGAAGTAATCATCAGGGGTACATCCGCCAGACTGCTGAGCGTATTGCTGCCCCACTTGGTAATGCTAATCGTTGCAGCGCCGCCTTCACGGGCATGCTTCAGACAGGAGATCACGTTCGAAGTCTCCCCTGAGTATGAGATACATACCACCGCATCATCTTCGCGAAGCGTCGTTGCGGACGAAATCTGCATATGCGGATCGGCGAACGAAAAGCTTGTACGATTGATTCGCATGAACTTGTAGTGTGCATCCAGCGCAATCAGGTTGGAGGCCCCCACCCCGTAGAAAAAGATTCGTTTCGCCCGATGAAGCACGTCCACTGCCTGTTCCACCAGACGCGGATCCAAAATATGAACTGTATCCTTCACCGATTGAATATTGTTTGCGGACACATGCTGAATAATGCTCTCCATGGAGTCCTGGGGACGAATCTCCGTATATTGATATTGCTCACCTGTCTGCAAATCTCCGGCAATCTTCAGCTTCAGCTCCTGAAAACCCGTTACACCCAGCGATTTGCAGAGACGGATAATGGCAGCCGGGCTGCCACCGCTCCGTTCAGACAGCTGTGCCACCGAGGACTGAACCGTCTCTTGGGGATGATCCAGAATATAGGCCCCAATCTTCCGTTCCGACGGAGTTAAGTCGTCCATTAATGCGCGTAAACGTACAAGTCCACCCTTCATGCCTTCCATCCGCTCCTCCTTTCCGTACTGCATTCATGTACAAGCATTTTATCCTATAATTGCAATGGAGTCTAATCGGTTAAACGCTCTTGCATAGCCAAATCATTCGAAAACCAGGACTCACTACAGTGTCAGATTGCCCGATATTACTGCGTGTTTCGCGCCGGTTACTGCCGGGAGTGTGTTGGTTCTGCCCATAAGTGCCTCATGGCCAAGGAGGGCAAATCCGATCGCTTCGCGGGCATCATCCGGTATGCCATAATCCGCGGTACGTTCCAAACGGATGCCTTCCGGGAGTCGCTGTCGGATCATCTCCATCAGCGCGGCATTGGAAGTGCCGCCTCCGCAGGCCAGCATGGCCGATATTCGCACCTTCGGCAGGATAAAATCCTCCACTGCCCGCACGATCGTCTCCGCAGTTAGACAGGTGGCGGTAGCCAGCGTATCTTCCAGGGATAAGGAACGCGCAGCGGCCATATCCATCAGGCGCGCTGCATATGCCGCACCGTATACTTCACGTCCGGTGCTCTTGGGGGGAAGTCTTTTGAAATAATCATCGTCCAAACACAGATTCACCAGCCTCTGATCAAACGTCCCTTGTGCGGCCATGCTTCCATTTGGATCATAATGCTGCCGCCCACCTGTCGCCTGGCGTACAATCGCGTCCATCACCATATTGCCAGGTCCTGTATCAAAAGCCGAAATACCTGCGGCAGATGACGCCGCCGGGAGCACCGTAACGTTGCCAATGCCGCCGATATTTTGTACCAGCCGCCCTTCCGTTGGGCTGCGAAACATTAACGCATCGGCGTAAGGAGTGAGAGGCGCTCCTTCCCCACCAGCCGCCATATCCCTTGCACGCAGATTGCCGATCACCGGCAGTCCCGTTCGTTCACGGACAACGGCGCATTCGCCAATCTGGAGCGTGGACACCACGGGAAGGCTCCCACCAGTTGGCCCCGGAAAATCCGAAGCAACGGGTGCGTGCCATACGGTCTGCCCATGCATGCTGATCGCATCCACCTGCCCGGATGAGATTCCTGAGGATCGAATAAGCTCTCTGACACTGTGTGCATACCACTCCGATACGCCAAAATGTGCAGCCGTTAGCTCATCCACACGTGCCGTCTCCGGTGAGCATAGTCGAATCAGCACTTCTCTCAATTCATTGGAGTACGGTACGCAGACGAAGTCAACCAGATCGATCTTTTGCAATGCCCCGCTGTCATCTGTCAGAATCCGCACTAATGCCGCATCCGTCCCGTCGAGGGACGTGCCTGACATCAATCCAATGATGTAATGCTCCCGCTTCAAGCGATATTGCTCCCACATCGGATAGCTGCCTGTATCCATCCATTCACAACCTCCCGCCAGACCCGATGAACACGTCATCCTGCCATAATTTCACCCAGTATATGATATAAAATTTCACAAGTCAAATATTTTATGAAATTTAATTACACCCTTCCAACCATAGCTAGTCTTTGTCCAAACTGGAATGCTCACAAGATGTTTTTTGTGATATGAATATTTAGATTAAACTAAACAATTTACAAGATAACGGAGAGGGCAGAAATAACCTGAAGAAGCAAAGCGTTCGCCTAAAAGCTTTCTAAAAGGAAGCTACATCGGAAGCATACGCTATCCCCGGATTTTCCCTTTTTAAAAGGAATCGAAAAAATCTGGGGATAACAGCGATCGGAAGGTTGTTCTGACCGCGTAGTGACCAGTGTAAATATTTTTCAGTTGAATAAAAACAGATAAATAACGATCAAAAAAGAAACATTTTTACAATTTTACCGTTTATATAATGAAGGTATATTTTGGAATCGACATTTTGAGGGTTAGAAACCGTCACAAGCGGAAGGAGATACCGAGATGAACAATGCTGCTATTTGGTTTTCAACGGTACTATTACTGGGGGGATTGACGACTACATCGTCATCCATTGTTGGTGCCAAACCAGCTGTACCAGAACTAATTTCACAACGTTCCGTTGATGCAACTTCTGTAACTCCTTCCATCTATGCAAGCATCAAACCATTTAAAAAGAATAACAGTGCCAACAAAATCATCTGGAAAGGAGGAAGTATTACTTTAACCGCTACTACAGTGAAGTTGGAAGATAAGCCCACATTTGAACAAAACGTAATTCAATCCATTGTCGTCACCAAGGGGAGCCAGAAACATACGATTGAAACGAGTGATTTGGAGGATAATTGGCTCGATATCTCAAGTGTTGTTGCCTCCAACTCCAATACATGGCTTGCTATACATGCAAAACGTAGCGCAGGAAACACGCTGATGCTGCTTAACCTTCAAACGGGTGAAGTGACGGAATTAAATGACCGATTGAAAAAAGCAGGCAAGAAAAACATAGAAACCATTGCCACCTATAACTGGGCACCCCACGAGGATCAGATAGCCTTCTCTTACGGAGATCCCTCCAAGAGCTCACTAGCCATCTACAATGTTCAGAAAGAAAGCTTTATATACCTACCCAGAGCAACCAATTATATTAGTACCAATCTGATTCTGTGGCAAAAAAACGGAAAAATACTAGATTACATCAGTGAGTATCCGTCTGATCAAATGATACTTTATAGATATAGCATAGATAGTAACAAGGTGAAGCCTGTTAAGAAAATCAGCCGTAATGAGTTTACCGAGTGGTTCAAGCTGGATAAGTATCCCATACAGTAACGATCTAAATAGTAGAGGTGCATAATGAAAAAAACGATTTTACTTCTGTTTTTGAGTCTGTTCTTTCTGGTTATACTCCCTAACCAGGGAAATGCCGCTGTGAGCACGTCGAAAATTGTTTTGGACGGTGAGGAATTAATCCTCCCAAGTGACGTTCAGGTGACCATCGTGAATAAGAACGTCATGATTCCGATTCGTGTCGTTGCCGAGAATTTGAAATTCAAAGTCGATTGGAATCAACAAGCACGCAATGTAAAAATCCAGCAAGATGACCAGACGATATCTTTAACCGTAGATCAAAAACAAGCCATGGTAGCTGACAAGCAGGTTACCCTGAACACAGCCCCACTTATTTTGAATAAAACTCTGGTGGTGCCTATTCGATTTGTCAGTGAACAAATGGGGCTTACGGTGAAATGGGACAACAAGGAGAAAGTCGTATACTTAACGAACACCAATAAGGAGCCTAATAGCGAACCTGGCAACAGTTCAGGAAACAGCAACCCAACATCGCTAACCCATGTTACGGATATCCAATTTGCTAACAATCAGCTCGTCGTGTCTATGGATGGTCAATCCAAACCCGTGATGACGACTTTGAAGAATCCCGATCGTCTGGTCGTGGATCTGCCCGGAGCCGTGTTTGGTGATCTGGCGCAACCTTTGAATCAAAACATGAATGGCAAACTGGATGTGGACGCTTACCCCAATGTAACGGAAGTTAGATATTCTCTTTTTAAACAAGACCCTGGTCAAGTCCGAATTGTTGTTGAATTGAATCAAGTGAAGGATATCCAATACAGCCAGAACGTCATTGCCGATAAACTAATTATTGATCTGAATGTTTCGGGAGATAGCGTCACATCCGTTCCCGTAACTCCTGTAGGGGATTCAGGGCGCAAGGTTGTTGTCATCGACCCCGGCCATGGTGGTAAAGATCCAGGAGCAACCAGCATCACCAACAAACCCGAGAAAGAATATAATTTGGCATTGGCTCTCAAAGTACAAGCACTGCTTCTGAATGAGCCGGATATCGAATTGGTGATGACTCGTGACGGTGATACTTATCCCACCCGCCCGGAGCGTGTTCAGCTCGCCAATCAATTAAACGCGGATGTATTTGTATCTATCCATGGCAATAATGTGGAGTCCTCACCCCAGGCGACAGGTACGGAGACGTTCTACTATCAACGTAGTAGCAGCAAGGAATTAGCCAATATCATTCACCAGCGTTTGGTTAAAGCCATGGGGCTCAAAGACCGTGGTGTGAAAAATGGTAACTTGGAAGTGATCAGAGACACAACCATGCCTGCAGTACTTTTGGAAGTGGGATTTCTGAGTAATGTTATGGATGAAGAACTGATGTCGTCCGATGTCGTTCAGATGAAAGCTGCTCAAGCGATAGCAGATGGGATTAAGGAATACCTGGGTATAAATTAAAAGATAAAACATAATGTAAATACGCTGGAGGATGTGATCCATTGAAAACGAAATTGGGATGTGCACTCGTCTTATCCTTCTTCATGATTGTTGCCATTGGTTGTGCTCAGAAGCCAGTCAGTGAATCCGGATCGGCCGAACCTGCTGTTCAGGGGGGACAGTCACCAAACCCATCCGAAGCCAAGGTGGACCTGGGCACAATGAACACACAAGCGGTTGATGTGTATTTCGCAGATTCACAGGTACTGGAACTGGAGAAAAAAGAGCAGGAAATTGAATATAAGGACGATTCCGAGAAATATAAAAAAACATTTGAAGCTTTACAAAATAATACCGATTCGGAGCTCGTATCCCTCTGGGAGAAGGTCGAATTGCTCTCCATACAGTACGGCGAGGGCAAAGTCACTCTGGATATTCATATCCCGGATGAGGCCAAATTGGGAACCAGTGGCGAACTGCTTGCATTGGATGCACTGACCCAGACGATGTTTCAATATGATGAAGTAGAAAGTATTGATATCCTAGTGGACGGTGAAGCCCTGGACAGCTTGATGGGCCATTCAGAGCTGGAGCATCCTATTCAGCGCCAATCCTAATTTTAAAAAAGGCACCAGATGATTCTCTCCTTGAATCATCTCCCTTGCATGATGAGAAGCATAATTTCTCATCATGCATTTTTATTTTTATAAAAATCAACATTCAAAAAGACGTCCCCAGGGACGCCCTACATAGATCCAATCCTTATAAAATTCCTATCTACAGATACAGCTCATCTCCGGGAGATAGCGAATGCAGTATTTCCTTCCCCGAGACCCATTTTTCGCTGAGTAAGCCTTCTCTCAGTTTATCCGTCTCTGCCCGATCCGCATGCACAAGCACCGTATGCCTTGCAGGAACCTGGTGCAGCATCGTCTCAACATCCTTCCAGCCCTGGTGTACCTTATAACGTATTTTACGTACTTCGCACGCGCCGTACTTTGCAGGATTATGAAAAAGCCTGTGAGCGTATGTGCCAGCAGAGACATGTCCGGTGAGCAGCACCAGATTATTTCCACCGTCCGCAAACTGGCTATAGTACCAGCGAGCAAGAGACGACTGCATCATCCCGTCCGGAATGAACCACAAAGAAGCCGCATGGTGATTCAGTAGCCGCTCTCGTTCTTCCTTTGTCACAGGCAGCTCCCAACCCTGACCACTCAGAAAACGCCCAATCGTATCCTGCACAGGGTCAGGTAAGTGTTCTTCCTCTTCCTTTAGCCAATATGGGGCTCGTAAAAGCTGCTTCAGTCCGTCCACCAAGCCTTGTTCCACTACAATCGGAACGTCCGGGAACTGCTGCTGTGCCCACAGCATGATTTCCTGACCACGACCTACCGAAGGCATAGGCATCAGCACCTTTCCACCCCGGGCAATCGCCTCACGGATGACATGCTCCAGTTGCTCCAGCTTGTTGCCCTGTGTATCGCGATCTGTACCGTATGCGGCATCCACAATCGCCAAATCCAGCAGGCTGATTGGAGATGCCGGGGTCACTTCCGCTTCCTTCGATGTGGCATAGGCAAACTGTTGCTCCACAGGCCTTCCTGCTGATACCGATGATCGCAACACCCCTTCGGATGAAGCAGAGGCCAAGGTATGCGATGCGGATGGCTCTCCTGCCACAGCATGCCCACCATTCACGGCGGTTAGTGTATCCAGCTTCCAACGTGTATTAACTGAAGCATCAAGGTCCCGCTTGTTACGTGGTAATCTTGCGTGCCAGAACACATCGGCTGGACAATCCTCCTGTAGAAGCATGGACTCCGACGTGTAGTCACCGGAATAAAATATCCGCTTATCTTCCATTTCCAGCCCGAACCATACCGATCCTGCAAGGTGTCCGCTGCGCCCCCAGACCGCCGAGACGCCAGGGAACAGATCAAACCAGGTTCCACCCTCGGCTTCGTCCTCCAGAAATCGATAACGAATCAATTGTTCATCGCCTTCTTCGTAAGGCAGAGCATGCCCTGCTCGCTCCATATTTCTTCTCCAAGCTCTGAAATAGGTGTCCAGCTGCTCCCTGGTTTCCCGCGTTGTCCATACTTCGCCCTGATACCCCAGCCTATAGAGCAAGGGAATAGCGACAGAATGATCCTCATGGGCGTGTGACAACAGCACTACATCCAGCTTCTTAACGATTTCCGGTTCGATCAGCGGATACTCGCCGGCTCCTTCTTTTTTCACGCCACAATCCAGTAAAAGCTGAACCAGGCTCCCACTCAGCAGATAGGCGGAACGTCCATGTTCCCCAGCACCGCCCCATACCTTCAGTTTGATCATGATGCATTCCACTTTCTCTTCGAATTCAGAACTTCAATACCAAGCAGCATCAGTACCGTCATGCCGACAGTAACCACGGCCATCGCCATCCCCAATGAGACCTGACCTTGTTCAAATTGTGCAAAAATATACGTAGCCGAGGTCTGCATCGATGGAGGTAAAATCAACAGCGACCCTACCAGCTCCCGGGTGGCAATCGTGAATGTCATCATCCACCCGGCCAGCATGCCGGGAATGATCAGTGGTAGAAGAATGCGCCGCAGAATATACAGCGGTTTTCCGCCAAAGACCTGCCCCGCTTGGAACAACGTTCCGTCAATCTGGGTGAAGCTTGATTTGACATACTGCACCGTGTAAGGCAAGAAGAGCACCACATACGTCAGAACAACCATTCCGTACGAATTATACAGCGTAAACGGCATCCATGGTGAATTCCAGAACAGGATGAGACCCACCACCATGACAATGCCTGGTACCGTATTCGGCAGCAGACTGAACAGGTCAATGACACGCTGCATAAAGGAAGATGATTTACCAATCGTCAGTGCAAAACCTGTACCGATAATAACCGCAACTGTCGAAGCAGCCAGTGACAGTCCCAGACTGTTCCCGATTGCTTTCATACTGACCGATCCCCAGGACAGTAATTCCCGGTAATGATCCAGCGTCAGATTATCGAAGGATAATCCCGCCCCGCGCAGCTTCATCGTCGACGCCGCAATAATGGAGAAATACGGGATGCCCACTGACAGAATTAGCAGCAACGCGAGATACAACCCGCACAACCAGCCTGCTCCGCCGCGTAGGGAGTACCGTTTGGAACGCTGCCCTTTGCCCCCTACCAGTCGGTACGTGAACTTACGACTCATGGCAGACTGCATGTACCACATCACCAGACAGACCGACAGCAGCACAGAAGCAAGCGAAGTCGCCTTGCCAAAATCAATCGGCCAGCTGGAGATATACTTGTGGATTTCAGAGGTCATGACATAATAGCCAATCTTGCGTCCAAAGGTTGCTGGCGTTCCGAATTCTGCAATCGTTTTGACAAAGACGAGCATGATCCCCATGCCGTAGGAAGACAACAGCAGTGGTAAAATAATGCGTCTGAATCGGTATCCCGCACGTCCCCCGTGCACCGCTCCCGCTTCTTCCAGATTGCCTCCAATACGAATGATTGCATCCCGAAGCAGCAGGTACAGGAAGGGGAACAGGTGCAGGCTCATAATGAGCACCATGCCCCAGAAGCTGAAGAACAGCTCACTCCAGCTTGCAGCGGAGGGCACCCATTGCTGCAGGTATCCCCCTTTTTGCATAAACAGAATCCAGCCCATGGAGCCGATATACGGTGGAGTCATGAACGGAATCATGAGGATTACGTCCACCCAGCGATGTTGACCCATGCGGGTCTTCGCCATCATCCAGGCCAGTGGCAATGCCAGCAGCGTTGTTACAGCTACTACGCAGATCCCTAACCAGACGGAATTCAGCAGCACCCCGGATAAATGCTGGCCGGTAATGGTCCGAATCGGAGCCATCCAATCCCATTGCCCATCCGGGTACACACTCTGCCAGAAAATCAGCAAGAGCGGTACACCAATGCTTATCGTTAGCAGAAAGAGGGCCAGAATCACGCCCACTCTCCGAAAAATACGGTTGTTGTCAACTACAACTGGTTTCACTACGTTTTCACCTCACATGACTTCCACAAGACACTCTCTATGTTGCTTACTCTCATTACTCTCAAGATCCAGTCGTTATATCTAATTCATAGATGCTCGGGAAGAATGCATAATCTTATTTAAAAGTCTCGGAGAAACGTGCCGCTGTCTCATCTCCGTGTTCACTCATCCAGTTCCAATCCACTTTGAGCTGCGGGATGTCTTTCACATTCGCCCGGTTAGTGGCCTCGATATCTTCACGTCCCGGAATCAGGTAAGCATCTGTAACGAGCTTCTGTGCCTCATCGGACAACAGGTAGTCGATAAACGCCTTGGCATTCTCCACATTCTGACTCGATTTCAGGATCGCTGCCGGTCTCGGACTGATTACAGTCCCTTCCTCTGGATATACAATATCCAGTGGTTCACCTTTGGCTTTGGAGGAATACGCCATGTAATCCACACCAGCTGCTACGATGCTCTTCGCTCCGGTAATAACCGGATCAAGCGCTTCCTGATTTGCTCCTGCCATCGCTACACCATTTGCTTTGTAGCTGTCCAGCAAGTCCCAGCCCTTATCTCCGTTCGCACTCAGGTATCCTGTAATGAAGTCCAGCGCCGAACCAGACAGCGTAGGATCCGGGATGTTGACTAGGTCCTTCCAGGCAGGTGTTGCAAGTTCAGCCCAACTGGTTGGTGGCGTGGACACCAGCTTGGTATTGTAGACAATGCCGAGCGCAGAAGCACTGGAGCTAAAATAGTTACCTTCGGCATCCGACCAATCCTTGTTCAGCTTGTCTGCATTCTCGGCATCAGCATACGGGAGTGTCAGACCATCCGCTTTCAGTGCTTGTGCTGAAGGCAGGGAGGCCAGAATAACGACGTCCGCTACCGGATTGGATTTCTCAGCTTCCATGCGAGCCAGAATTTTACCTGTTGTACCTTGGAACATCTCTACTTCAATGCCCGTCTTGGCTGTAAATCCGCTGATGATGTTATCCGCCAGCTTCTGTGGTCCTGCACTGTACACTACCAGCTTGCCGCCGGCTGGTTTTGTCGTTTCCGCCGATGCAGTAGCAGCACTGCCTTCCCCTGCAGCTTGACCCGCATTCCCGGTGGTTGAATTACCAGTGCTGCATCCGAACAAACTGATACTCATTACCGCTGATAATAACAGCATTGCGCTTCTCTTCCGTGTCTTCATACCTAACATTTCATTCCATCTCCCTTGGTTTCTGATTATATTGGTATTCAAGTTTCTGCAAACTCAGGCTGTCCATATTGGTTAGTTAGCTGCTGCTATGAATTCTCGCTGCTTCACATTCGGGCTATCTTGCCCGTTCATTCGGCAGATCCGCTCCGGGGATACATAGAGCTGAATCTTCTCCCCTACACGCACTCTTTGATCCAGATAGGCTGTCCATACCCCCAGCCCTTCCATCTGCACCCGAATTTCATAACGTTCTCCTACATAACTGACGCTGAGCACCACGGCCTGATAACACAGATCATCATGACCTGTTTTGCTCCAGGAGACATGTTCCGGTCTCACCATGGACTGATTAGGCGTAAGCCAGTTGGACTTTCCGATAAACGAAGCAACAAAGGGATCGCTTGGCGATCCGTAGATCGTTTCCGGGGTTCCTTTTTGCAATATCCGCCCCTTCTCCATCACCACAATCTCATCCGACATCGACATCGCCTCAACCTGATCATGGGTGACGTACAGCGCGGTCAGTCCCATATCCCGTACCAAGGACATCATCTCAATCCGCATCTCTTCCCGCAGTACGGCATCCAGTGCACTTAGCGGCTCATCGAACAGGATAATCCCCGGTCTCACCGCTACCGCTCTGGCAAAAGCAACCCGCTGCTGCTGTCCTCCCGACAGCTGATGAGGATAGCGATCCTCCATGCCTTGCAGGCGAACCATACCAAGTGCTTCGGTCACCTTCTGGCGCAGATCCGATTTTTGCTTTCCGGCCTTTAGGCCGAACGCCACATTTTCGTACACTGTCATATGCGGCCATAATGCAAAATCCTGAAACACCATGCCCAGATTACGCTTATGTGTCGGTACATCTATTCGCCTCGTCGCCGAGTAGAAACTCTTGCCATCCGCGACGATTTCTCCCGCATCCGGCTGCTCCAGCCCGGCCAGCATGCGCAGCAGTGTCGTTTTGCCGCAGCCGGATGGGCCAAGCAACGTCGTAAACTGTCCATGCTGAAGCGTTAAATCCGTGGGCAGCAGTGCGGGAGTGCGATTGAATGATTTTTGAATTCCCGTAATTTCCATTTTCATAAGCATCCCTGCCTGTCTTCTTGTACTGTTCTCAGTCTAACGTCCGCTTTCGCGAGTTGTATGTTAGAAATGTAAAATTGGAATTAACTTTTTAGATGAATTCTGTTGATCTTCATAGATTAAATCTATATAAGGTGATTCAAAGTTACCTGAGAGGAGTGTTGAGTTCGTTGAACCTGATTAAACTGCAAATTGTTGAACTCATTGATAAGCATCATCATATGACCAGTGTGGCCGAGCTTCTCGGCATTAAGCAGCCTACCGTTACCTTTCATATGAAGTCTCTGGAGGAAGAGATGGGGGTACGATTATTTGAATCGCGTAGTGGAAAGACGTTTCTGACCGAGGCTGGACAAGCCCTTTTACATTATTCCGTCAAAATCAATGCCCTGACCCAGGAAGCACGCAGAGTCGTACAGGAATATGACAGCCTGTATCGGGGCACCCTGCACATTGGAGCGAGCTATGTACCTGCAACATATCTGTTGCCACCTATTTTGAACACATTTTCTCAGGAATTCCCCGGTATTCGAATTATGTTATCGGTCAAGCCTTCACCCGTTATCCGCGAAATGTTGATCCGTCACCAGATTGATCTGGGTGTGATCTCTTCTGAACCATTTGTGGGTCCGGTACTGCAAGCAGAAACGCTGTGTGAAGACGATCTGGTATTAATCTGTTCTCCACAGCATGCCTTGGCCCAAAGGGATGTATTAAAACCCGAGCATATGGCACAGGTTCCTTTTGCGCTCCACGGGAATGAATCCAGCACTCGCCGTTTAACCAACCAATGGCTGGAGCAACACGATATTCGTCTGCGGAGTACCGTGGAGATGGATTCTCTGGAAGCAATCAAGCAGCTGGTTTTACTCGGTGGTCATATCTCGTTCATGTCACGAATGGCCGTACAGTGGGAGGAGCAGCATGGACTGATCAAGGTACTCCCCATTCCTGGGGAGCAGGCTCCGCGGCATATTTACACCGTCCACAACAAGGATCGTCATCCTTCAGTTCAGGTCAACCGCTTCAAGGAAGTGCTGCGGGACAAGAGCCATAGCTTCTCTCTTTTCAGTTCATAATCCCGCTATCCCATATAAACTATCGCTTGGCATTCATCAAATCTATGCAGGGTTAACGCAACGAGTCCTTCCATTTAATCGCTTTCATATACTCGGACGATAAAGTGGGTCTGTACGTTAATCCAGCCTAGGGAGTGATTGGTTTTGAAAAAATGGAAAAAGGTAACCGCCTCATTCATGTTGAGCATCGTGACATTGGGAAGTGGACTGACGTTTCTGGAAGCACCACAGGCTTCAGCAGCAGCTAATGCTGTTCCTGCCTATGAAGTGAAGTTTCTGGCTAAGCCGGAGCTGGTATTGAACACAGATGGGACGCCACGCAGTGAAGTCATTCAGACGCTTGGCTTAAGTTCCACAGCAAAAAACATTAGTGCAGAGTATTTCGACACCAACGCATTGAATCTTGATCAACAGGGATGGAACGTCCGTTTTCGGAAGAAAGATGACAAGAACAATTATGAACTGACTTATAAAAAGCGCTATCCTGTTATCAATGGTGATGTTAATGCGGCGCTGACTCTGGCTAATCAAGAGGGATTTGATGCGTCAGACGATAATTATGAGGCTGAAATTGACTGGGGATATGGCAAACAAACATTGAGCTTCTCCAACACCAAAAAGGTGGATACCACAGCTACAGGCGTACAACTTCCATCACAGCAAGAAGCATTGAACATGTTATTGGACAAACTGCCAGGCAAATTAAAAAATTGGTCCTCCTCCAACTGGGGTAAACAACAACTCACACAATCCCGTGCCTACGGCCCAGTAACGTTCCAACGTTATGAAGGCACATGGAATGGACAAGAACTTACCCTTGAAGTATGGCCTATTCGTAACGCAGCAGGCACAGGAGTAGAGAATATTGTAGAGATTTCATTCAAAACAACAGATACTTCGGCTGTTTCCGGACTGCGTACCCAACTGATGCAAGTGCTTCAGAACAAAAACTGGCTCATTCCTGCCGATGGCCTGAAAACTCAGCTGATCTTGGAAAGATACTAATTGGTAGTTGTTGTCTATACCTTATAAGTCTACGTAACTGCCTCTAGCGGCTTAAAGGGCAACGGGGAAAATGGGCATAACTATGTTCTTAATGAAAAGAAACAGATCATGTCCGTTACCCTTCTCTTACCGTATCGCTTAAACATACAATAATATGCTTGGTTTTATCTGCCCATTAGAGCCTAAATCCCATTTCATCCAAAACAAAAGGAGATCAGCAGGAATATATTGCTGATCTCCTTTGTATTTATTATGCTTTACAGTTAGTATATTTTAAAGGTTTGGGCGGTTTCGATCCCCAGCGCACTCTGGATAAATGTATTGGCGACCCGCTCCACAGGCACCGGATTAAATCCAATAAACACACCCTTATATTTCTCTGCGGATTCAACAAACAGGTTAGGGCTAACGGAATTCAAACGTATACCTCGAGGAAGCTCATACGCTGCTGCTTTGGCAAACGAATCAATTGCACCATTGACCATAGCACTGGATGCGCCTTTCAGTATGGGATGGTCCTGTATAATGCCGCTGACCAGCGTAAAACTCCCCTTATCGTTGATGTAATGCTGCCCAATCAAGACGATATTCACCTGACCGAGTAATTTGCCCTGTACACTAATCATGTTGTTCTCCGGGGTCAGTTCCTCCAACTTCGCATAATGAGTCTGACCTGCTGCAACAATGACATAGTCAATATTAGTCACCCTTTCAAAGAGGGCTGTAATACTCTCTGTCGAGGTCATATCCACCTGGTAATCGCCGGACTGCCTGCCGGCTGTAATAACCTCAACGGAATATTCCTGAAGCTTCGCAACAACCGCCTTGCCTAATGTGCCATTTCCTCCAATAACCAGAGCCCTTTTCATACTACGCCTCCTTTTTATCAGTGAAAGCATGAAATTATCCATTCGTTGATCTCTTCATTTAAACAAAGTTCATTCACATAATCAAACTCACTTCACAATTAAGCCTAATAATCCAACAAAAGAGGCTGCCTGAGAATCTGAGATGATGCATCCGTCCAGATCCTCAATATCTACATGTAACCTTTCAAAGCTACAATCACTAAGGTCCACTCCCTTAAGTTTTACACCTGACAAAAGAGCTTGGTCTATATTGCATTCAGAGAACTCCAGTTTTTGAGGTGTAGCTTGAAAGAAATCGCCACTCACCAGAGAGGATTCGGTGTACTTCACCTGTTTAAACTTGGAGAAACGGAATAAAGAAAGGTCAGCGACACAACCCTGAAAGCTTACATTCTGGAGCCTGCTATTTGCAAAATTGGTACCAAGCAATTTACAGTTTCTAAATTCCGTCCGGTGGAGGAAAGAGCCGTTAAAGTTCATATTAGACAAATCACATTTATCAAAAATTACATCGGTAAGCTCGACTTCCGGTAATGAGGACTCACTAAAGATCACGTTCTCAAAAACCACTTTATCGAATGATACCCTGCTGGCGCTCTGATTCTCAATAGCGATATTACTGAATCGCCCATGCTTAATTTCTTCTTTGCTCTCCCATGCTTCTAAAGCCAACGATAAGTCTTCAAGCTCCAGAGGAATCTTTGGCGTTTCCATTTTAGTTTTCATAAGTCCTCCCACTATTTTCTTATATAAATTACTATATCAAAAAGAGCCCTTGCAGTAAGCAAGAGCTCTCTTTGATGTTACCATGAAGCGGGTGATGGGAATCGAACCCACGCTATTAGCTTGGAAGGCTAAAGTTCTACCATTGAACTACACCCGCATATAAAAATCGGGATGACACGATTTGAACATGCGACCCCCTGGTCCCAAACCAGGTGCTCTACCAAGCTGAGCTACAT